>JBEIGX010000279.1:0-1811 GCA_040381675.1 Aphanothece sp. | reverse complement strand
GTTTTTCGAGCCCTCGACTACGAGGGCTTCCTGGTTCAGCGGTTGCCCTGACGGCCGAGATCCGTCTCAGGCCGCAGGTCTGGCCTTGATTTGTTCGCGAAGGGGTTGAAGCTCGTCGGTGATCAGATCCAGGGTGTCGAGCCGCTGCCGGATGGCGACCAGTTCGTTGAGGATCGAACTCAACAGTTGCTGGGTAGCTGTGGAAGGTGCATTGAGCACTTCAACGGTGACTTCCTTGATACGAAGCACGTCCCGTGCGAAGCGGGCCACCTCGTTCGCATGGAACATCAAGGGTTGTTTGATGTCGCTTCGGAACTCGGGATTGAGTTTTCTGGGGTTGAACGGGGGATTGATGTTGCGAGGATCTGTGTTGGTGTAGCGATAAACAGAAGCTCTGGAACGATTCAACGCCTTCTGTACCTCATCAATTCCGATAAGGGAGGATCCGGAAGTTTCTGTTTCGCCATTCAAAGGAATGGCAGTAATCTCCTCATTTTGCAGCTCGGCAGAAAGGCCAAAAGCCTCTGTTGGAAGGGGATTACTGGAAGCAAACATAAAAGAAGCCAGACTTCTCTTAAAAAATCTTGGGGTGAGGTTAGCAGAGGTTCGCAAGCACGCCACACCGATTGGACACACGCTCAGACGCCCACCTCCAGCCTGAGTGATAGGTTCCCCCCAGCGAGCCTTCGATCCATGCGCGTCTCCCGCCTCCTGCTGGTGACGCTGCGTGATGACCCCTCGGAGGCGGAGATTGTTTCCCACAAGCTTCTTTTGAGGGCAGGCTTCATCCGCCGTGTTTCGGCAGGGATTTACGCCTACTTGCCTTTGATGTGGCGTGTGATGCAAAAAATTTCTGCGGTCGTCCGCGAGGAGATGGACGGCATTGGCGCCTTGGAAACGCTTTTGCCCCAATTGCAACCGGCGGAGCTCTGGCAGCGCAGTGGGAGGTGGGCTGGTTACACCGCCGGCGAGGGCATCATGTTCCACCTTCACGACCGCCAGGGCCGGGAACTGGGGCTTGGCCCCACCCATGAGGAGGTGGTCACCGCCTTGGCCGCCGATCTGCTTCGGTCCTATCGCCAACTGCCTGTTTGCCTCTACCAGATTCAAACCAAGTTCCGTGATGAGATTCGACCGCGCTTTGGCTTGATGCGGGGCAGGGAATTCATTATGAAAGATGCCTATTCCTTCCATGCGGATGAGGAGTCTCTGCGGCAGACCTACGGCCTGATGGATGGGGCCTATCGGCGTATTTTTCAGCGCTGTGGCCTGCGTACCGTGGCGGTTGATGCCGATAGCGGTGCCATCGGAGGCTCCGCCAGTCAGGAATTCATGGTCACGGCAGAGGCGGGGGAGGACTTAATCCTCGCCAGTCCTGATGGGATCTATGCAGCCAACCTGGAGCGTGCGGTCTCCTTGCCCGCGGCAGCCGTTCCCCTCCCCGTCGAGCCCTGCCGCGAGCTGTCCACGCCCAAGCAGATCACCATCACAGACCTGTGCCAGGCCAATGGTTTCCATCCTTCCCAGATCGTGAAGGTGCTGCTGCTTGTCGCTCGCTTTGCGGAGGGAGCACCCCACCCCGTGCTCGTCAGCCTGCGGGGTGATCAGCAACTGAATGAGGTGAAGCTCAGCAACGCTCTACAGAAAAGGATCGAAGGCCAGGGTTCCCTTCTTCAGTTGGCAGCCATGGAGCCAGCCCAATTGGAGGCGGAGGGGTTGTCCCCCCTGCCCTTCGGCTCCGTGGGCCCCCATCTGGACGATGCCGCCTTTGCGGGAGCCAAGACCTGGAGCCCCACCCTTCTGCGTTTTGC
>JBEIGX010000278.1:0-1834 GCA_040381675.1 Aphanothece sp. | reverse complement strand
GGCCGGATCCTCGCCTACGTGGGCGGGGGGGATTATCGCTTTGATCGCGTGCAGGCCCTGCGTCAGCCCGGCTCCACGTTCAAGCTGTTCACCTTCCTGGCCGCTCTGGAGGCGGGGGTCAAGCCCTCCGATGCGATCTCCTGCGCCCCGATCTACCAGCTGCAGGTGGGCTGCATCCATGGTCCGGTGGGCGCGGATGGCCGCATGCCGATGGATGTGGGGCTGGCCTACTCGGAAAATCCTGTGGCTCTGCACCTCGCCGAGCGGGTGGGCTTCGAGGAGGTGATCGCCATGGCGCGCCGCCTGGGGATCTCCTCCCCCGGCCTGCAACCCGATCCGAGCTTGGTGCTCGGGGGGAACGAGGTGCTGCTGTATGAGATGGCCCGCGCCTTCGCTGTCGTGGCGAACGGCGGCCGCAGTGTGCCGATGCATGGCGTTCAGCGCATCTACGACCTGGGCATCTGTGGCTCCGAACAACAACTGGCCACCTGTCCACCCCACGGAATCTTCCAGCCCCTCGGCGACAAGCCCGAGCAGCTGCTGGCCCCTGAGATCGCTGGCCAAATGGACACCATGCTGCGGCTTGCGGTGAAGGTGGGGACGGGCCGCAATGCCGGCGTCGTGGCCGATGCCCGCGGCAAGACGGGCACCACCAATGAGGGGCGCGATGCCTGGTTCATCGGCTACTCCCCGAGCAAGGGCATCCTCACCGGTATCTGGCTGGGCAACGACGACAACCGCCCCGCCGAAGACTCCGCCGGTTCCCTGGCGGCCCAGCTGTGGGGGCAGTTCATGAGCCGGGTGTGAGCAGGGGGCCGAGCCAGTCCCCCACCTGGGTCAGCAGGGCCCAGCCGAGGCCCAGCACGGTGCCCCACCACCAACTGGAGCGCAGCAAGCGCTGCGGAGGCGTGGAGCGGTCTTCCGGATCCAGGCGGGGCAGCACCCAGCCCAGCTGGAGGGTTCCGTAAATCAGGAACAGCACCCAGGCCGGCAGCTCCAGGGGCCCCAGGAAAAAGCCCATGGGCCGCCATTGCAGCAGGCTCAGACCTCCGGCAAGGGCGATCAGCGCCGCCACGGCGCCGGTGGCTCCATCCCATAGACCACTCGTCAGGCGCCGGAAGGCAAAGGCCACCCCCAAACCTGTGGTGGCCAGGGAGGTGAGGCAGTAGCGCAACAGGAGCTGGCCCAGGGGCAGGGGCGAGGTGCCAAGAATCACCAGGAGCATGAGCCCATTGAGCAGGGCCTCCCCATGGCGATGGTGGAGCCACGGGGAGGTGATCCAGCGGTGCAGCTGGTGGGGATCGCCAGCCCACTCCAGCCGCAGTGGAGCCTCCCGCCGCCAGCGTTTCAAGGGGCCCGCACTGAGGGCCTGCACCCCCGCCAGACAAGCCACCAGCACCGGCGCCGCAGTCCAGCGATCCAGCCAAAGGCGCTCCAGCTCGCCCCCCAGCCAGGCGATCACCAGAGAGATGGCGGCGGCCAGCGCCAGCCCGGGCCCCAGGGCCTGGGCTGTGGCGCCCACTCGGGCCGCGAGGGGCATCCTGCGGGGGGGACGGGCCACCTTCGCGCCGCCGGCCGGCTCTCCCGCCGCTGTTGTGGGCACCTCCACCCTTGGCCCCTCCTGCCTCGGCAGACTCACCCCAAGAGCGGTCTCCAGCAGATCCAGGAGTTCCCCCAGAATTTTTGGGGCGTAGGTGTCCTGGAGTTCGCGGCTGAGACTAACGGCGGCGCTGTGCCGCAGGGCGACACGCTCCTGCTGCAGGCTCTGGAGGAACAGGGGCCGCATCGCCAGATCCCTCAGCGGGCCCTGCAGGCTGGTCTCGCCGCCCAGATC
>JBEIGX010000277.1:0-1852 GCA_040381675.1 Aphanothece sp. | reverse complement strand
TATGGGGCGGCTGGCCGAGTCCTTGACGGCCTGGTTGCAGACCCGCGGCCTCCTGGCTCCGTAGATGCCATCCGGGCACGAGACGTAAATTGATCAGGCCAGCGCGAGGCCCCGATTGAGCCCTGATCCTGCCGTTCGCCCGATTCCGATCTTCATCGGCTATGACCCCCGGGAGCGGGCTGCCACCAACGTGCTCATCGACAGCCTCTACCAGCCCAGCAGCCGCCCCCTGGCCGTCACCCCCATCGTCACGCCCCAGCTGGCCGGCGTGTTTGCCAGGGAACGAGATCCCAAGCAGAGCACGGCGTTCTCCTTCACCCGTTTTCTGGTGCCCTGGCTGATGGGCTACGAGGGCTGGGCCATCTTCATGGACTGCGACATGCTCTGCCGGGGCGACATCGCTGAGCTCTGGGATCAGCGCGATGACCGCTATTCCGTGCTCTGCGTGCAGCACGAGCATGTGCCCAATGAGAGCGTGAAGTTTCTCGGGGAGGTGCAAAGCCCCTATCCCAAGAAAAACTGGAGCTCCTTGATGCTCCTCAACTGCGCCCGCTGCACCGCCCTCACTCCCGACTATGTGAACACGGCCACGGGGCTGGAACTTCACCGCTTCCATTGGCTGGCGGGCGACCACGAGATCGGTGCCCTGCCCGACCGCTGGAACCATCTGGTGGATGTGCAACCGGTCCCCCAGGCGGCCGCGGCGGAAGGGGGCCCCACCCTCCTGCACTGGACCCTGGGGGGGCCTTGGTTCCGGGAGCAGCGCACCATGGGTGGCCCCCTGGCGGCGGAGTGGTTCAGCGCCCGGGATGAAGCCCTGCGCCTGTGGGACTGAGCATCGTCACGGTGTGTATGAACCGCCAGGAGCACCTGCGGGCCACGGCCCCGAAGGTGGCGGCCTGGCCCCACCATGGGGAGCACCTGATCGTGGATTGGAGCAGCACGGTGCCCGTGCGGCGGGAGGAGCTGCCCGCCGATCCCCGCATCCGCCTCCTGCGGGTGGAGGGCGAGCGCCGCTGGAGCCTCTGCCGCGCCTACAACTTTGCCGTGGATCAGGCGAGGGGCGACGGGGTGCTGAAGCTGGATGCGGACGCCTGGCCCACCCAGGCCTTTGACCCCTTCCTCCCCGCCCTGCGACTCCCCGGGGACGGCGCCCCTGGGGAGCCTGTGGTGGTGTGCGCCTTCGGCAGCGGACCGGAAGGGCGGAAGGGCCAGTTCCTGATGGCGCGGGCATTGTTTGAGGCAGTGGGGGGATTCCATGAGCTGCTGGTGGGGTATGGGTTTGACGACAAGGACCTGATGGCCCGCCTCCACCAGTGCACGGGAGAGGAGACCCGGTTCCTGCCCCAGGAGTGGATCGGTGTGATTCCCCACAGCGATGCGGAGCGGGCCGAGCAGGGAGCAAGCGGGGGGGGGCTCGCCGCCAGCCAGGGGCTGGCGGCGATGCGGGCCACCCGCCTGGCTAACCGCCTCCTGGTGGCCCACTGTCCCTGGGGCCCTCGGCTGGGCCGATCCGCCTACCGGGAGGAGGCCCCAGGGGTGTGGCTTCTGGAGCCCGGCACCCTGCCCCGCCCCCCGAAGAAGGTGGCCGAGGAGGCGGAGCATGCCCGACGCATGACCTTCTGGGGCTACTTCCTGGCCATCCCGGAGGTGTTTCTCGAGGTGCTCCCCTTCAGCCTGTTTCCCCCGGCCCGCGAAGGGCGCTGGTTGGTGCGCTGGTGGCATCGGCTCTGGTGGCACAGTGGCCGGCGCTTGCTGGAGCTGCCCGTGAGCGCTCTGGTGTGGGGCCGCTACCTGCTCGCGGGCGACACCCGCTCCCGCCGTCTGGAGGTCCGCCGATGAAGGAGCTGAG
>JBEIGX010000276.1:0-1988 GCA_040381675.1 Aphanothece sp. | reverse complement strand
GCGATCGACCACCACGCCCACGAGGAAGAGGCTGATGGGCACCAGGGTTTGCCAGAGGCGGCGCAGCAGCCTTTTGGGGTGCCCGGCATAGAGACGGGTGATGGCTGCCGGGTCGTACACCAGCAGACCGGAGATCTCGAGAAAATCGCCCAGCTCTTCAGGCTTGTCTGGGGCGCCGCTGTTCACGGGAGCCCGGGGATCTTCGGGGGCGCTGATGGCCGGATGGGTCGGAGGGGGAGGGGCCATGGGGTCGGTGCCAAACACCGAGGCGCGCATGGCAGCCAGGGCCGTTTCAGCGGCCGTGGGTGCGGCACTGGCGGGGGGCGTCATGGAACGGTCAGGCCACAAGCAGACAGTGATTCTGTCTGCACGCGGTGGTCAGCGCGCCCCGCCGGGAGATCAACCCTCTTCGCTGGCTTCCGTGTCGTCGTCGGCCGTTTCGATCTCTGGTGCCGCGCCGAGGGGAGTGAGACGAATCTGGCGCCGGCCCAGTTTGATCTCAAATTCATCCCCTGGCTTGAGATCGAGCAGGGAGGTGTAGGCCCTGCCCACCATCAAGTTGCCATTGAACTGCACCTTGGTGTTGAAGCTGAGCTTGCGACCCGGTTTGGCACCGTGGCTTTCGCCAAGATTCATCCCTTTGGCTTCCAGGAGCGCCTCATAGAAGGCCGTGTAGTTCAGCCGTTCCGTGCCGTCTTTCTTGATGCTCACGTAGCCACAGCTACGAACCAGATCGGATTTGGAGGCATCGCCCAGGTCTTTCACCTTGGCCAGTAGCTCTGGTCCTGTCAGCATCGTGAGCATTTTTTTTGCACGGGTGGGAGATTTTTCGGATGATTTTATTTCGGCCACCGGAGCTTCGGTGGGTGCCGCTTTCGTTGGCATGGATAAACGCTTTGGTTTGTCTCATCAACCTAGCAACAACGTGTCCAGATGACACCATGTCCCAGATTTTTTTGCACAGATTTGAAGTAGGCATTCCCCCATCCATCCATTCTTCCTGCTCCATGCAGGGCAACCTCTTTCTTGTCTGCGAGAGGACCAGCAGACCTTCTAAATCCCAGGGGCCTTCGCTACGGTTCGCCCATGCTCCTGGAACACCGCCAGTGCTGACTGGGCTTCGCCTTCAGAACATCGCTCTGATCGAGACCTTGGAGCTCTCTTTTGGGCCGGGTTTCACCGTGCTCACCGGTGAAACGGGCGCCGGCAAATCCATCCTTCTTGATGCCCTGGATGCCCTTCTCGGTGGAGCGCAGGGAGCGCAGGGGGGCCGGTTGCTGCGGCGCGGCTGCCAGCGGGGATCGATCGAGGCCTCCTTTGCCCTTACCCCCTCGCTGCAGGGCTGGCTGGAGGCCCAGGAGTTGGACCCGGATGAGCCGGAGCTGCTGATCAGCCGGGAGTGGCGTCTCCAGGAGGGCAAGCTCAGCAGCCGCCACCGGCTCCAGGGAGTGGCGGTGAGTCGGGCGCAGGTGCTCGACTTGCGCCCCCTGTTGATGGATCTCACCGTGCAGGGTCAAACCCAGCATCTGGCCAGGCCCGGCCAGCAGAGGCGCTGGCTTGATCGCTTTGCCGGGGCGCCTCTCCTGCCCCTCCTGGAGGAGGTGCGCCTGGCCCACCGGGCCTGGAAGCAGGCCGACCAGGCCCTGGGCGAGGCCCGGGCCCGCTGGGCCGATCTGCAGCGGGAGCGCCAGCGGCAGGAACAGCTGCTGGAGGATCTGGAGGCGGCGGGTCTGGAGGATTCCCTCGAGCGGCAGGGCCTGCAGGCGGAGCAGGATCGGCTCGCCCATGGGGTGAGGCTGCAGGAAGGGCTGATGGTGCTGACGGGGCGATTGCTGGAGGGGGCGGATGGGGCTCCTTCCGCCCTGGATCACCTGGCGGCCTGTGAGCAGGAGCTCCAGCTGATGGAGGGGTTGGATGGCACGGGGTTGTCGACCCTGCTGGAGAGCTTCCGGGGGGCCGTGGCCCAGCTGCACGATCTGGTGCGGGAT
>JBEIGX010000275.1:0-2093 GCA_040381675.1 Aphanothece sp. | reverse complement strand
GCCATGTAATAGAAGCCCACATTGAGGCTCACCGCCTCGGCATCGCTGTAGGCGAGCACCATGTAGCTGTGAATGGAGGAATTCATGGCGAACACCACTCCGAAAATCGCCAGCCCCACCACGATCACCAGCCCCGGATGGGCCACGCCCCGGGACAAAGCCAGGGCGATCAGGGCCGGCACCGCCGCCAGCACTGCTGCCCAGAACTGCACCGCAGCGGGGCCCGGCGGTCGGGCACTGCCCCAGCTGCGCCGCAGGGCGGGCGCCGCCCCCTGCACGACGCCATAGCCGATCACCCATAGCCCCAGGAAGGCCCCCACCTCCCAGAAACGCCAGCCCAGGGTGGCCTCCAGAAAGACGGGCAAAGCCACCACGAACCACACATCCCGGGCCCCAAAAAGGAAAAACCGTGCGAGGGAGAGCCAATTGATGCCCTCACTCTTGGAGAGAAGGGACGTGAAGGCGGGCTTGCGCTTCATCCGCCCGATCTCTTCCGGCAGCACCAGGGTGAGCAGGAAGGCCAGGGCCAGGCCGGCCGCCAGCAGGCCTACCGCCCGATTGAACCCAAAGGTGGCCAGCAGGACGCCGCCCAGGAAGAAGCCCACCCCCTTGAGGGCATTCTTCGAACCGGTGAGGATGGCCACCCAGCGGAAGAGTTGCCCCTCGCCGCGTCCCCGATCGTCCGGGGTTTCGGGCACCACGGTTTTGATGGCGCTCTTGGCGCTCATCTTGTTGAGATCCTTGGCGATGCCGCTGAGGGCCTGGGCCGCCATCACGTAGGCCACACTCGCCCAGCGGGGCCAGCTGTCGGCCACGGGGATGAGCATCAGCAAGGCTCCGATCTGGAGCAGGGTGCCCGCCCAGAGGGTGAGCCGCAGGCCAAAGCGGGCCCCCAGCCAGCCACCGGTGAGGTTAGTGACGATGCCGAAGAACTCGTAGAAGAGAAACAGAAAGGCGATCTCCAGAGTGGAGTAGCCCAGCTGGTGGAAGTGAAACACCACCAGCATGCGCAGGGCCCCATCGGTGAGGGTGAAGGCCCAGTAGTTGGCCGTCACGATCCCGTATTGCTGAAGCGGGCTGAGGCGCTGGGGAATGGAAGCCATGGCTCAGCGCTCGTCGATCAAGGCCACATGCCGCACCAGATCGGCCATGCGGGAGCTGTATCCCCACTCGTTGTCGTACCAGGCGTACACCTTGAGCTGGGTGCCGTTCACCACCATGGTGGAGGGGCCATCCACGATGGCGCTGCGGGGGTCATTGACGTAGTCGACCGACACCAGGGGGCGGGTTTCATAGCCGAGGATGCCTTCCAGTTCGCCATTGGCCGCCTCATCAAAGGCCCGATTCACTTCCTCCAGGCTCACGGGGCGCTCCAGCTCGAACACCGCATCGGTGAGGGAGGCATTCAGCAGGGGCACCCGCACGGCATGGCCATTGAGCTTGCCCTGGAGTTCGGGGAAGATCATCCCGATCGCCTTGGCCGATCCGGTGGTGGTGGGGATGAGTGACTGCAGGCAGGAGCGGGCCCGGCGCAGATCGCTCTTAAAGGCATCCACCACCACCTGGGTGTTGGTGACGTCGTGGAGGGTGGTGATGGAGCCATGGCGGATCCCGAACCCCTCGTGCACCACCTTCACCACCGGGGCCAGGCAGTTGGTGGTGCAGGAGGCGGCGGTGATCAGGCGATGGACGTCGGGGTTGTAGAGGTGATGGTTGATGCCGAACACAACGTTGAGGGCTTCGGACCCGGCGATTTCTCCCTTCACCGGACAGGCCACCACCACACGCTTCAGGCCCACGCGGTCGAAATAGGGCTGGAGGGTCTCGGGGGTTTTGAACTTGCCGGAGCACTCCAGCACCATGTCGACGCCCGCCTCCCGCCAGGGCACGGCGGTGGGGTCTTTCTCCTGGCTGAAGCTCACGGGGCTGGTGCCCACAAAGAAGCCCCGGGTGTTGGCCTGCACCACCTGGGGCCAGCGCCCATGCACCGAATCAAAGGCCAGCAGGTGGGCGGCCGTATGGGCATCACCGGCCGGCTCGTTGACATGCACCAGCTCGACGCCCGGGCGGCCCCAGAGGGCGCGGAACACCAG
>JBEIGX010000274.1:0-2126 GCA_040381675.1 Aphanothece sp. | reverse complement strand
TCCCCTTGTGGGGGGTCGGTGGCGCGTCGCTTCTCAGCGACTTCTTCACCTTACAACACCGTCGGCTCACGCCTCTCAGGTTGTCAGGGCTGCCTCCCTCAAGACCTTCGTCTCTCAGGCGCAGTCCAATAACCTAACACGCGGAGTGCCCCCACCTACCCAAGCTCGCCGGCCCAGGGAAGGAAGCGCTGCAAGGTGGCCTCGCAATCCGCCGCCAGCGTGGGAAAGCCGATGGACGTGACATCCGTTCCAGGAGGGATATGGGCCGGGTCTCCCTGCAGCCAGCGGATCGGACAGGACAATTCCTGCAGCACCAGCCAGGCTGCCGCCAGATCCCAGATCTTTGGGGTGGCTTCCAGCGCCGCGACGGTTTGGCCGGTGGCCACACTCACCAGATTGAGGCTGGCCACGCCAAAGAGCCGCAGCTTGCCCGGGAAAGGGCGGTCGGGAATTTTTTGCAACACCCGGATCGAACGGCTGCACAGGGACACGCAACCGCCCGGATGGGCCTTGGAAGCCGGTGCATCCAGCACCTCCCCATTGCGCCACACCCCCTGACCGGCCTTGGCGATGATCCGCTGCCCCAGGGGCGGCACATCCAGAATGGCCAGCACGGGCTTTCCTCCCTCAAAGCGAGCCAGGGAGATCGACCAATAGGGAATCCCCGCAGCGAAATTGGTGGTGCCATCTAAGGGGTCGACCACCCAGAACGCCGGCGAAGAGGGCAGATGCCGATCCCCCTCCTCGCTGAGAATTCCCTCACCGGGGTAGAGGCTCTGCAGGCCCTCCACGATCGTTTCATCGCTCCAGCGATCGCAGGCGGTGATGAGGGTGCCATCGGACTTGAGGTCGGAGACCACATGGCCGAAGTCGCTGCGCTGGCGCGCCGCCACCCGATCCATCAGGGAGGAGAGACCGGGATCGATCAGGGCAGGGGAGGCCAGGCTCATCCGAGCTCCAGGGCGAGGACTTTGCTCAGGCTGCGCCCCGTATCTTCCCGGAACTGCTGGAGATTGACACGGGAGAGCAAGAACAGAGCGGCAAAGGCCACCAGCATTTCCACACCGAGAACAAGAGCGTAGGCGGGAAAGGCCGACGGGATGGAAGGAAACCAGTGGTGCTGCAGCGAGCGCCCCAGATCCAGCAACGCGCCGCCAAAGACCTTGCCCAGGGCACGGGACAGGGCCTGGGCCAGACCCCAGACCCCCACGAACGTTCCGGCGGCCTGAGGGAGGGTGAGATCCAGCATGAGCACCAGGGCACTGTTGGTGGCAACCCCCGCTGCCAAGCCGAAGAGAAACATCACCCCTTGCAGCAATGGAACCCGGCCCGTGGCCCCCACGAGCAACAACAGGGCCAGCGTGACCACGATCAGCCGACAGCCCAGCCGAGCGGCACTGAACTTGCCCAGCCTGGGGACGATCCACAGACCTCCCGTCAGCAATCCCACCAAGGTGCCCACGCCCCAGACGGCATTCAGGGAGGCGGTGGCGGCGATAGGCATGCCGAACACCTCCGCTCCGTAGCTCTCCAGGATCGGATCCTGAAGGAACAAGCCCAGGGTGAAGAGCACCAGGAAACTGAAGAACACCAGCACCTGCCTGCTGGAGGTGATCAAGGCCCAGGCCTGGGGCAGGGTGGGCCCATGGTCCCGGGCAGGGGGGGCCAGGGGCGAGGAGGCCTCCGCCCGGAGGGAAGGTGATGGGGTGGGTGGCTCCATCCCCAGAGTGGCCACCAGGGTGAGGGCCAACACGCCCAGCACCGCTCGGCCCATGAACCCCATCAGCACCTCCCTCAACACGGAGGGATCGGTGACGCCATCAAGGCCCCGCAGGCTCAAACTGATGGAAATGGCGCCGACCACGATGCCCACGGTGAGCAAACACCAGATCAAACCGACGGCCCGTGGGCGTTCTTCCTCCGTGGTGCGGTCGATCACCAGGGCCAGATAGGGAGTGCTGGCCAGGGAGATCGCCAGGCCATAGGCGGCAAAGAGGCCACAGAGGGCCGCGACCCCTCCGAAGAGGGCGCCCCTTGAGTCGTCCCGCAGCAGACCGGCCACATGGAAGATCAGGGGAACCGAGAGGACGGCCAGCCCGCAGAACAGCAGGGTGCCCAGCCAGATG
>JBEIGX010000273.1:0-2127 GCA_040381675.1 Aphanothece sp. | reverse complement strand
TATCCGGCCTTCCTGGAGGCCCTGAGGGCTGATCAGGTGGATGGGGCCCTCCGCCGCCGCCTGGCCCTGGAGGCCTACCGCCACACGGCGGCCTACGACGCGGCGATCAGTCGCTGGTGGGCCGAGCAGGAGGGCGGCGAGCACCAGCTTCAGTTCCATCTGCCCGAGCTTCAGGAGCTGCGTTATGGGGAAAATCCCCATCAGAAGGCCACCTGGTTTGGCGACCCGGCCGTGGGATGGGGCGCTGGGCGCCAGCTCCAGGGCAAGGAGCTCAGCTTCAATAACCTCATGGATCTGGAGGCGGCCCTGGCCACCGTTCGGGAGTTTGGGTATGGCGAGCCAGGCTCCCCCTCCGAGACAACCCCGGCGGCCGTGGTGATCAAGCACACCAATCCCTGTGGGGTCGCCACGGCATCCCATCCGGCGGAGGCGCTGCAACGGGCCCTAGACGCCGATCGAGTGTCCGCCTTCGGCGGCATCGTGGCGTTGAACCAACCTGTGGATGGGGCCTGCGCGGAGGCTCTGACGGGCCTGTTCCTGGAGTGCGTGGTGGCTCCTGGCTACAGCGCTGAGGCCAGGGAGCTCCTGGCAGCCAAATCCAACCTGCGGGTGCTCGAGCTGGCCCCTGCGGCCGTGGAGGCAGCCCCAGGCCAGCACATCCGCTCCCTCCTGGGCGGATTGCTGGTGCAGGAGAGGGATGACCAGCCCATCGACCCGGAGGCCTGGCAGGTGGTGACTCAGCGCCAGCCCACCGACCAGGAGTGGCGCGATCTGCGCTTTGCCTGGCAGGTGGTACGCCATGTGCGCTCGAACGCCATCGTGGTGGCCGCCCAGGGTCAGACGTTGGGCATGGGTGGGGGGCAAACCAACCGGGTGGGCGCGGCCCGGATTGCCCTGGAGGCCGCTGGCAGCCAGGCCCAGGGAGCGGTGCTCGCCAGCGATGGTTTCTTCCCCTTCGACGACACGGTTCGCCTGGCTTCAGACCATGGCATCAGCGCCGTGATCCAGCCGGGGGGGAGCCTGCGGGATGGGGACAGCATTGCCGCTTGTGATGCCCTGGGCATGGCCATGGTGACCACGGGTCGCCGACATTTTCTCCACTGACCCCCATGCCACTGACCCCGATGCCACTGACCCCGGGGGCTTCCTCAACCCTGCGGGTCAGGGCCAGATGTAGTTTCGCCTGATCGTCATTGGCCTTGCCATGCTTGATCTGATTCCACCTTCCGTGGCTCACAACCTCAATTTCTTTCACCCGGTTTTGATGTGGGTGCTGTTTGGTCTGGCGGCCTATTCCATGGTGCTGGGCCTGAAAGCCAAGAAGACCCGGACCGCGGATGCCGAAGAGCGCAAAACCTTGATCAAAGGCCAATTTGCCCGTCGGCACTACCTGATGGGGAGCCTGCTGCTGGCGCTCATGGTGGCGGGAACGGTGGGTGGCATGGCGGTGACGTACCTCAACAACGGCAAACTCTTCTTTGGTCCCCACCTCCTCGTGGGCCTGTCCATGACCGCCTTGATCGCGATGGCCGCTTCCCTATCGCCCTTGATGCAGCAGGGCAATCTGGTGGCGCGAAAGGTGCATGTTGGCTTGAACATGGCCTTGATGACCCTGTTTCTCTGGCAGGCCGTCACCGGGATGCAGATCGTCAACAAGATCCTCACCAGCTCTTAGGACGCGCCGTCGTCTCCAGGTTGGTCACCCTCCCGCTTCCTTAAAACTGGGCCCGGCGGCGGGGGGGGCAAGGAATCCCGTGGCGGGCATGAAAATCAGCCTGCACCTTCCAGGTCAGACGCCGGGAAATCTGTCGAACAATCTGGCGCAGCAGATGGTCGCCGCTGCTCTGCAGCAGTCCTCCGGGGAAGAGGGTCAGCATCGACGGCAAGCGGATCCACACCGCTAGATCGAGCTGCCAGCGCACCAGGGTGTGGGCCATGAGGCGGTCCACATCCTCATGGGAGACCTCCTGGGATCTCTCTGGCCCGGCTTCATCCAACTCCAGGGAGGCGTTGAAGTTCACGTCGTAGACCCCGGCCAGGGCAGGATCGGTGCTGGGCAGGGGCACCGTGATGATGGAGTACACCCCGTTGTCTTCGGGTAGCAGCTCCAGTCCAATGGTGGGCTCC
>JBEIGX010000272.1:0-2260 GCA_040381675.1 Aphanothece sp. | reverse complement strand
GCGCACATACCCTTCCACCACGCGCCAGCTCATGGCTTCAGGGAGCACGTCGTTGGGGTGGAGGGTGAGTCGCAATGGGCGCTTGTGGAGGCTGGCTGTCATGGCGTGGGGTGCAAATGGAACGGAGGTGGCAGGGGAGCGTGGAGGCCAACACGGGACATTCGCGGACAACAGGCACAGGTGAAGAGGGCCATGGAGCAAAGGGGGGTGAGAACAAATTCAGTACTGCTTATTCCCGATAGGCTTTGTGGTATTCCGGGGCACCCCCCTCTTGCTCAGATGAAAAACATCGGTTGGGCTTGCCGGTGGGCGTCCCTTTCCTGCACCAGATCCTGCAGGGTGAGCTGGTCCAGCACGGCGGCTCGTGCCCCATCGGCCCGTTGATCAAGGGCGCTCACCGCAAGGAATTCCGGAGTGTCGCGGGCACCGCGATCGTGGTCGGGCCGCCGATCCCCCTCCAGGCAGGCCACCACCTCTCTGATACGGATTTCCTCTGGTGTCAGCCGCAGCTGGAAGCCCCCTCGAGGGCCTCGCAGGCTCTTGAGATAACCCGCCTTGCGCAGGCTGGTGAGCATCTGCTCGAGATAGCGCTCGGGGATGGCGTGCCGACTGGCGATCTCATGGGTCTGGAGCAGTTGCCAGGTCCCACTCGCCTCGGCCAGATCCATCAGGGCGATCAGGCCGTAATCCGTTCTGGCGCTGAACACCATGGCCTGCCGCCAGATTCCTTGGACAGGATAAAACGGTTTGTCGATCGGAAACTGCCCTTCTGTGTAATCTCAGGCACAAGCGTGCTCCGCACCTTTCTGTAGGTTCTAGATGTTCCCTACCGGCAAACCGTGAAACCCTTCTCGACTGCTGTCTTCCATTCGCCCCGGCGTCTGTCGCTGGCGGCGTTGGGTCTCTCCTTGGTGAGCGCTGCCGCCGCAGCCCCCGTGCTTCTCCCCCTGGCCCAGGCCCAGTCCGCAGGGCCCCAAACCCTCACCATCGTTTCCTACGCCGTCACCAAAACGGCTTATGACCAGATCACCAAGCGTTTCGCCGCCGAATGGAAGGCCAAAACGGGCCAAACCGTCACCTTCAGAGGCAGCTACGGCGGCTCCGGCTCCCAGACCCGAGCGGTGATCGATGGCCTGGAAGCCGATGTGGTGAACCTCGCCATGGCTGCGGATGTGAGCAAGATCGAAAAGGCCGGCCTGATCAAAGCCGGATGGCAGAAAGAGCTGCCTAACAATTCCACTCCGGTGAACTCCACCGTGGTGGCCTTCGTGCGCCCGGGCAACCCCAAGAAGATCAACACCTGGCAAGACCTGGACACCAAGAACGTCGATGTGGTGACCGCCAATCCCAAAACCTCCGGTGGGGCCCGCTGGAATTTCCTGGCCCTCTGGGGCGCCATCACCCGCACGGGGGGGGATGAAGCCCGGGCCCGGAGTTTCATCACGGGCGTCTACAAGAACGCCGATGTGCTGCCCAAGGATGCTCGGGAGGCCACCGACTTCTTCGTGAAGCGCAACCAGGGCGACGTGCTGCTCAACTGGGAAACCGAAGCCATCCTGGCCAAGCAGAAAGGGGAATGGACCACCCCTTACAAGGTGTTCTCCCCCAACGTGCTCACCGAGCAGCCCGTGGCGGTGGTGGACAAGGTGGTAGACGAGCGCGGCACCCGCAAGGTGGCCGAGGCCTTCGCCCGCTACCTCTTCACCCCCACGGCCCAGAAGATCTTTGTCGACAAGGGCTTCCGCCCCGTCACCCCTGAAGGCAAGGCCTATGCCCGAGGCAAGTTTCCCGCCGTGAACTTCTTCAAAGTGGGCGACTTCGGTGGCTGGGGCGGCGTCGACACAAAGTTCTTCGGCAAGGGCGGCGTCTGGGATCAGATCTTCGCCAAGAGCCGTTGAAGCTCCCGGCGGCGCCCGTTTAGGGCGCCACTTGTTCCAACCCCTTCGGGGGTTTTCCTTTCCTCCTTCCTCCCATGGGCATCCGCGTCAGCGACGTCAGCAAAACCTTCGGCTCCCTCAAGGCCATCGATTCCCTCAGCCTCGATGTGGAGACGGGCTCGCTGGTGGCCCTCCTGGGCCCCTCCGGCTGCGGCAAGAGCACCCTGTTGCGGATGATCGCTGGCCTGGAGAGCCTGGATGAGGGGAAGATCTACATCAATGGCGGTGATGCCACCGAGCTGCCGGTGCAGCGCCGCAACGTGGGCTTTGTGTTTCAGCACTTCGCCCTGTTCAAGCACCGCACCGTGCGCGACAACATTGGT
>JBEIGX010000271.1:0-2323 GCA_040381675.1 Aphanothece sp. | reverse complement strand
TGCGGGCACCCATCAGATAGCCCCTGAGGGCCTGAGGCGACGCAATCGGCGCCAGCAGGGAGACCTGCCGGGCGCTGAGGGCGGGATCCGCCAGCAGAAGGCTCACCGCGCTCTCCTTCCAGAGCGCTTCACCGGGTCGCCCAGGGCCGAACAGGTGCTGCTCCAGGCTGGCCAACAGCTGCTGCTTAAGGGCGCCAAGCTGCTCTGCCTTCAGCCGGCGGCTGTTGGGCAGCCCGGCGGCGGGGGTTTGCTCCACACTCCAGCTCAGGCCCGTGCCTGGCAACCCCACCGTGGCCCGGGGACCTCCGGATCGGGCCACCGGGACGTTGAGACTCGCCCCAGGTCCCCCCAGGGAAATGGAACTCAGGCCCGCTTTGCTGAAGTTGAAGCGCAGGGGGCCCAGGCGGGTGGAATGGCGGAAACGAAAGCCCATCAAGCAGAACCGGGGCTCGCCATGGCCGCCCTTCCGAAGCGCACCATCCCTAGGCCGGTGATGTACATCCAGAGGCCATACACGGCAGCCGGCACCGCCATCTCGGGATTCCCCAGCAGTCCGGCCGTGATGGCAATCGCCAGAGTGCAATTTTGAATGCCCACCTCGATCGCCAGGCAGATCTGTTGGGCCACCGGCAGACCCAGAAGCTGCCCGGTGAGGTAGCCCGCCAGGGTAGCGAGCCCATTGAGCAGAACCACGGCCAGGCCCACCTTGAGGATGAATTCAGGCAGACTGCCGCCCTCCTTGATCAGCACCAGAAGGATGATCACGCCTAGGAGAGTGGCGGCCAGGCGGCTCACCTGGGCTTCCAGCCGCAGGGCCAACGCAGGAAACCGCTGCCTCAGCGCCATGCCGAGAGCCGTGGGGACAAGGGTGATCAGCAGGATCTGCACCATGGTGGTGCCGATGGGCAGGCTGATCTGGGCCTCCGTGCCCATGAGAATGCGAAGGATCTGATTCGCCAGCACCGGAATGGTTACCACGGTGATCAGGCTGCTGATAGCGGTGAGGCTCACCGAGAGAGCCACATCGCCCTTGGCCAGATAGGTGATCAGATTCGAGGAGGGCCCACCAGGGCAGATGGCCAACACCATCAGCCCCACGGCGATAGGGGCCGGCATGGGAAGGATCCAGACGATCAGGGCCCCGATCAGGGGCAAGAGCACCAACTGGGCGAGGGTGCCGGCGGCAGCGGCTTTGGGATCCCGGCCGATGCGGCGGAAGTCTTCTGGCAGCAGGCCCAACCCCATGCCCAGCATCACGCTCGCCAGGGCCAGAGGCAACAACACACTGGTAAGAACGCTGCTCTGCACGGTGACGAACGATCCGGGCGGGCACACAGGTGACCTGCGGCTCACGACCCTAGAGGATGGACAGGTCGCACCTGGCTTTCCCCCAACCACGCATGGCCGTTAGCCGGTGCCCGTGCGGGCGATGTCGAGCACGTCGGCCATGGAACGGATCTGGTCCATCGTGTCCTGCAGCTGGCCGTCGCTGCTGAGCTCCACCCGCAGGTCGATGCAGGCGGGTTTGCAGGGGGTGGTGCGCACCCGGGCATCACTGACGTTGATGCGGTGATCAGAGAGTCGGGTGAGGATGTCCTTCAAGACGCCCACCCGATCGAGCACCTCGATGCGCAGCTGCACCGGATAGCGCCGGCGCTGCTCCTCCGCCGCGGCCGGGTTCCAGCGCACAGGTAAGCGCCGTTCCCCCGGCACCTGAGAGAGGTTGCTGCAATCCTGCCGGTGGATCGTGATGCCGTGGTTGCCCAAGGCCACCGTCCCCACGATGGGCGCTCCGGGCAGGGGGCTGCAACACCCCCCCAGCCGGTATTCCAGCCCCTCCAGGCCGAGGATCGGACTGCCCGACACGGGAGCGGAGGACGCGGCGGCCTGGGCGGCGGCGGCCACCCCCGCAGCCACCGCCTCATTGCTGGGGGGCGGTGTGGCGGTGGCCGCCGCCAGCCGGATCTCTTCCCGCAGGCGGTTCACCACCTGCTGCAGGGTGACACCCCCAAAGCCCAGGGAAGCCAGCAGGTCGTCCGTGCCCACCAGGTTGCAGCGACGGGCCACCCGGGCCATGGCTTCGCCTTTCAGCAGGGCATCGAAGCCCTCCCTGCCCAGCTCCCGCTCCAGCATCTCCGTTCCCCGGAGGATGTTGTCTTCCCGGTGGCTGCGCTTGTACCAGGCCCGGATGCGGTTGCGGGCGGTGGGGGTGGCGACAAAATTCAGCCAATCCAGGCTGGGATGGGCAGCCTTACCCGTGATCACCTGCACGAAATCCCCGTTCTGGAGCTGGGTGGCCAGGGGGCAGAGGCGGTCGTTGATC
>JBEIGX010000270.1:0-2333 GCA_040381675.1 Aphanothece sp. | reverse complement strand
GGTGCTGGCGGATCTGGGGGTGAGCAGCCCCCAGCTGGATCGGGCGGAGCGGGGGTTCAGCTTCCTGGCTCAAGGGCCAATCGACATGCGGATGAACCCGGAAGCCGGGGAAACCGCCGCCGCCCTGCTCGATCGGCTGGACGAGGCGGACTTGGCTGATCTGCTCTATGAGCTGGGGGAGGAGAGGCTCTCCAGGCGCATTGCCCGGCGCCTAGTGGCGGAGCGGGCCGATCGCCCCTGGGTAGAGCGCACGACTGCAGAGCTGGCCTATGCGATCGCGGGCTGCTACCCCCCCAAGGCCCGCCATGGCCGGATTCATCCAGCCACCCGCAGCTTCCAGGCCCTGCGCATCGCCGTGAACGACGAACTGGGCGCTCTGGAGCGGCTGTTAAAGCAGGCTCCAGACTGGCTGACGCCAGGCGGGCTGCTGGCGATCATCAGCTTCCATTCCCTCGAGGATCGGCGGGTGAAGCAGGCCTTCCTGGAGGATCCCCGGCTGGAGCGGCTCACCCGAAAGCCCATCAGCGCCGGAGAAGAGGAGGTGGAGGCCAATCCCCGCAGCCGCTCAGCGAAGCTGCGGCTGGCGCGGCGGGTGTGAAGGCCCGTCCTCCGGATCCACCGGCAAGCCCCGGGCCCCCAGGGCCAGCCGGCGAGCGAGGAGCAGCAGGGGATAGAGCCTGCGGGTCCGTCCCCCATCAGCCATCAGCGGCGCCAACACCTGGAGCAGCGCTGCGCTGGGCTCCATGCGCGCGCAGAGCCAGGTGATGGCCTCGGCCCCATGCCACACCTGGTTGCCCTCCATCACCATGGCCCCATCCCGCAGGTGGTAGCCCCGCCGTGCCAGAGCCCGGCGCAGCTCCGCGTCGCTACGACCATCCCGGATCACCAGGCCCGGGATGCCGCTGCGGAGTTCGCTGAGCTCGGCGAAGTGGCGGCAAAAGGGGCAACCGCCGTCAAACACCAACATTGGGGCGGGGCCTGGATCGTCGCTGCCCCCCACCGGCGTTCTCTGCCCCTCCATGACGGACTGCCCCTTTGCCCTGCCGCTCCAGCCTGGCGCAACCGCCCCGGAGCTGCGGGGCCGGGCGAAGGGATCGATCTGTCGCGTCCGTGCCAGTCTCAAACCCCACCGGACCTGTGCCCCATGCCCACAAAGCCCAGGATCGCCGGCCACGAGCAAGCCACCCTGGGCTTGGTGCAGCACGCCAGCCCCGTCTTCCTCCCCCACACCAACCTGCAGCTGGAGCCGATCCAGTCGGCCTTTGCCTGTGCGCTGCACATGCACCAGCCCACGATCCCGGCGGGCCACGAGGGGGCCCTGATCTCCCACCTGCAATACATGGAGGAGCACGGCGGCGAGGGCGACAACCACAACGCCCCGGTCTTCGCCGAGTGCTACCGCCGCATGGGCGCCCTCATCCCCCAACTAATTGAGGAGGGCTGCAACCCGCGGATCATGCTGGATTACTCCGGGAATCTGCTCTGGGGATTCCAGCAGATGGGCCGAGACGACATCCTCGAGCCCCTGAGGCGCCTGGCCTGCGACCCCCGCTATCAGCCCCATGTGGAGTGGCTGGGCACCCTGTGGAGCCATGCCGTGGTGCCCTCCACCCCCATCCCCGACCTGAAGCTGCAGATGCTGGCCTGGCAACAGCATTTCGCCGAAATCTTCGGCCCGGAAACCCTGCAACGGGTGAAGGGTTTTTCCCCGCCCGAGATGCACCTGCCCAACCATCCCGACACCCTTTATGAATATGTGAAAGCCCTCCGGGAATGCGGCTACCGCTGGTTGCTGGTGCAGGAGCACAGCGTGGAGCAAACGGATGGCTCTCCCCTGCGCCAGGAGCAGAAGGTGATCCCCAACCAGCTGGTGGCGCGCAATTCCCAGGGGGAAACGGCCACGATTCTGGCGTTGATCAAAACCCAGGGCTCCGACACCAAATTGGTGGGGCAGATGCAGCCCTACTACGAAGCCCTGGGGCTGAGGAAGCAGCAGGTGGGCGGAAGGATGGTGCCTTCCTTAGTGACCCAGATCGCCGATGGGGAAAACGGCGGGGTGATGATGAACGAATTCCCACCGGCCTTTGTTCAGGCCCACCACAAGATCGCTGCCCAGGGGGGAGGCACCACGGGCACGGTGGCGATGAATGGCACCGAGTATCTCGAGCTGCTGGAGGCCGCCGGGGTGCAGCCCAGCGATTACCCCACCATCCAGGCGGTGCACCAACACAAGGTGTGGCAAAAGGTGGGCAGCCAGCCCACCCCCGAGGCCACCGCAGCGGCCATCGCCGACTTAGAGGCCAGCGATCCCCACTTCTCCATGGAGGGGGCCT
>JBEIGX010000269.1:0-2363 GCA_040381675.1 Aphanothece sp. | reverse complement strand
GGGGGGGATTGCGCGTTTGTGACGGTGTTTGCGCGATTTGCCTGCACAGAACAGATTGTTTTGCGCGTTTCCGTTGGTTTCGCTGGGCCCTTCCGTCAGGTCTCCGGTGGTGCGGCGCTCTTCCATGGAGGGACTAAATCGTGCCTAGCCCCAAGACCGCGCCGGTCGATCTGCGTCTTACCAAAAACCAGTAGCTACAAGGGTTTTTGGCGATGGGGGCAGGGGGACTTGAACCCCCACAGTCTTGCGACCTGCGGATTTTAAGTCCGCTGCGTCTACCGATTCCGCCATGCCCCCGCGGATCCATCTTAGATTTCGCCCACGTTGCATCCCTGCCGTGGCCCTGCCGGGGTTTTTGAGCCAGATCACCACCGAAACGCTCCTGGTGCTGGGGGCCTATGGGGCCCTGGGAGGGCTCTATCTGGTGGTGATCCCCCTGGCCCTGATCTGGTGGCTGAAAACCCGCTGGACCGTGATGGGCAAGATCGAGCGCACAGCCATCTATGGCTTGGTGTTTCTCTTCTTCCCCGGCCTGATCCTCTTCGCCCCCTTCCTCAACTTCCGCATGGCCGGCCAGGGCGAGGTCGGCGGTTGACCCGGGGCCAAGCCTTGTTGCTCGGACTGGGCGTGCTCGTCCTCGGCGGGGTGGGATACGGGATCTTCCAGGCCACGGGGATGGATGGCTTCACCCCGGGCATTGCGGCCTCCGCCCTGCTGATGGTGGTGGTGGTGGGCTGGACCAGCTCCTATCTGTTCCGGGTGGTCACTGGACAGATGACCTACATGGAGCAGCGCCGCCGCTACAGGGCCACCTATGACGCCCAGACGGATGCGGAATTGCTGGCTCGCTTTGATGCCCTGAACCCTGAGGAGCAGGCCCGGCTGCTGAAGGAGGTGGGCCAACTCCCCGCCGAGCCGGCGCCGTCCGACGAATAGGCTTGCTCCCCATGAGCCTTGCCCCCAGCACCCCCATCCGCGCACGTTTTGCCTCTCTGCAGGACCAGAACCGCTGCGCCCTGATGCCCTTTGTGATGGCGGGCGATCCCGATCTGGCCACCACCGCCGCCACTCTGCTGGCCCTGCAGGCCAACGGGGCCGATCTGATCGAGCTGGGCATCCCCTACAGCGATCCCCTGGCGGATGGCCCCGTGATCCAGGCCGCCGCCGCCCGGGCCCTGGAGGCCCGCACCACCCCACCGGCCGTCCTCGACCTGCTCCGCTCCCTCAAAGGGCAGCTCACGGTTCCGGTGATCCTCTTCACCTACAGCAATCCCTTGCTCAACCGGGGCATGGAGGCCTTCTGCCGCCAGGCTGCTGAAGCGGGCGCCGCCGGGCTGGTGGTGCCCGATCTGCCCCTGGAGGAAGCGGAAAAGCTCTCCCCCATCGCCGCCAGCCACGGCCTGGATCTGGTGCTCCTGGTGGCCCCCACCACCCCCGCCGAGCGCATGGCCCGGATTCATGCCAGCAGCCGGGGGTTCACCTATCTGGTGAGCGTCACCGGCGTCACCGGGGTGCGCGCCGCCCTGGGAAGCCGGGTGGAACCCCTGGTGCAGGCCCTGCAGCAGCAGGGGGGCTGCCCGGTAGCGGTCGGGTTTGGTATTTCGGGCTCCGAGCAGGCGCGCCAGGTGCGCCAGTGGGGGGCCGATGGCGCCATCGTGGGCAGTGCCCTGGTGAAGGCGATGGCGGCCGCCCACGCCTCCGGCGAGGACGTGGCAACGGCGGCGGGAAGGTTCTGCGCCGAGTTGCGCGAAGGCCTCGATCAACCCTGAACCCGATTCCGCCTGTTCAGCCGATCACCCCAGGACCCCCCAGCCGCTCCAGCCCGTGGCCCAGGCGCTGCAGGGCCTCCGCTAGATCCGTTTCTCCCAGCATCCCGTAGCTCAGACGCAGCACAGCGGCCCCCGGGAGCTCCAGCCCGAAGGCGCTGCCGCTCACGGTGGCCACGCCGTGCTCCAGCACCAGCCGCTCCATCAGCCCATCACTGCTGAGACCCGAACCCTCCACCACCAGCAGGCCATAGAAGGCCCCGTCGGGCTCGGCCCAAAGGCGCACGGGCCAGCCCCTGGCCTGCCACTGCCGCACCGCCTCCAGCACCTCGATGCGGCGGGGCGCCAGACCAGCCACCCGCTCCGCGGCCCAAGCGGGATCGGTGGCCAGAGCCGCCGCTGCTGCCCGCTGGCTGAGCACGGTGGGGCAGATCTCAAAGGTGTCGATCACCTTGGCCAGGGCAGGTTGCAGGACGCGGGGGAAGGCGGCATAGCCCATGCGCCAGCCCGCCAGGCCGTAGGCCTTCGAGAGGGAATGGAGCGACACCGTGTGGGCGGCGGCGCCCGGCAGGCTGCCGGGGCTGAAATGGGGCTCGG
>JBEIGX010000268.1:0-2382 GCA_040381675.1 Aphanothece sp. | reverse complement strand
CCTCCACTCACCAGCTCCACCGTGCTGCTGTAGGGCTCCCCCTCCCCGATATCACGCACCACATGCAGGTAGCCCGTCCCCGTGGCGCGGCGGAAATCAAAGGCGGGCTCCCCCTCCGCCGCTCCCACCAGGTCGAGCTCCAGGGAGGGATTCCCCACGTAGCCCCGCACCGTGCCATCCCGCCCCGCATCCACCATCAGGCCCCGGAGGGGACCATCTGATTGGATGCGCAGATTCACCCGCCCATGGGCCACCTTCATCGAGCTGGCCAGCAGCAGGCCAGCGGTCATGGCCCGGCCCAGCAGGGCGGTGGTGAGAAACGACAAACCATGGCGATGGCGGGCATAGCGACTCGACACAGTGGTGGTGACCGCCACCAGGCGGATGCCCCCTCCGGCCGCCGTGGCGCGCAGCATCTGATCAGCCATCACCCTTTCCTTGTCCTAGGAGCATCGTAAGGAGATCTACTGGCTGAGAGGACGGAGCCCCCCCCCCTCCAGCCACCACCCCTCCGGCTTCAGGCGAGCAAAGATCTCCGGTTCATGGGTCACCACCAACAGCGCCCGTTCCTGGGCGAGCCCCTGCAGAAGATCCAGCACCCCATCCCGCACGGCCCAGTCGAGACCGGCGGTGGGCTCATCCAGCAACAACACCTTGGGATCGCGCAGCAACTGCACGGCCAGGGCCAGGCGGCGCTGCTGACCCCCACTGAGTTGCTCCGGAGCCGGAGTGAGGGGCAGATCCGGCAGGCCCACCCGGGTCAGCAGGGCCTGGAGGGTTTCGGTGGACACGCGGCGCTGGCCAACCCGGAGTTCCTGGCCGACGGTGAGGCCCAGAAAATGACGTTCTGGAAACTGGAACACCAGCCCACAGAGCCACCGCAGCTGGCGGGCGGTCATGGGTTCCCCATTCCAGCGGATCGTGCCCCCATCCGGGCTGGCCAGACCGCAGATCACCTCCAGCAGGGTGGTCTTGCCGCTGCCGCTGCGGCCCGCCACCAGAGTGAGCGCGCCAGGCTGCAAGCGCAGGTGGATGTCCCGCAGCACCGGCTGGGCGGAGGTGGCCGGGTGGTAGCAGACCGACTGGAGCTCAAGCATTCCGCCAGCATGGCTTCCCGGCAGGCGGACGGGGGGTTGCATCGCTCAGCCCATGGGGTGGCAGCCTGAAGGCATTCGCCCTGCTCTGCCGTGGACGTGCGCTTTCGCGACGTGGATCCCTTCAACTGCTGGCTCTGGCTGCGTTTTGCCCATCCCCCCGGCCAGGGGGAACGGGCCTATGTGGAAACGGCCTTCGACAGCTGGTTCTACCTGGGCAAACTGGGGGCCTTCAATGCCGAAGACCTCCAGGCCCACGATGCCGGCGCCGACCTCAGCTGGCTGCCCTGGGATGGGGAGACGGCGGATCAGGCCCTGCCTGCCCTCATGCACAACATGGGGGCCATGGAATACCAGGGCGCCTGGGGACGCTGCTGGCTGGATCTGGGCACCAGCGATGCCTTTGCCCTCGACGTGCTGATCAACACTCTCCGCCAGATCGATCGCGACGTGGTGGAACTCTGTGAGCTGGTGATTGGGGGCCTGAACGACGACTGGCCGATCGAGGAGGAGCCAGGCAGCCCCTTCGCCCTCGGGGAGAGGGCCGGGGGTGGTCCCCAGGCGCCCTTGCGGTGAGGAGGCGAGGCCCATGGCCCGGGAGCGACGCCGGCTGCTCATCCCGCCCGCCCGCTTGGCCCCGGAGGTGGAGCTCAGCCCAACAGAAAGCCACTACCTCACACGGGTGCTGCGACTCTCCAGTGGGCAGGGCTGTGACGTGGTGGATGGGGAAGGGCGCCGCTGGAGTGCGCTCCTGGAGGGCAGGGATCGCCTGCGGCTGGAGCAACCCCTCGGCCAACCCCTGGAGCATCAAGCCGCCCCCGGGCCGGCCCTCGCACTCGCCGTGGCCCTGCCTCGGCAGGACAGCGAGCTCATTTGGAGGATGGCCACCGAACTGGGCATCGATGCGCTGCAACCCCTCCAAGCGGAGCGGTGCGTGGAACGGGGCCGTTGGCCCCAGGAGCGCTGGCAAGCGATCGTGAAAGAGGCCGTGGAGCAGTGCGAACGCCTCCATCGGCCCGAGCTGGCCGTCCCCCAGGACGCGCAGGCCTGGTTCTCCTCGCCGCTGGAGGGGGTGAAGCTCCTGGCCAGCAGCCGAGGGCCCGACAGGCTCCTCCTGCCTCAGTGGCTGGAGGAGCATCCCAGGCCGTCCAGGGAGCCGGTGTGGGTGGCCATCGGCCCGGAGGGGGGTTGGACCCCCGCGGAGGAGGAGGCCGCCCAATCCCACGGATGGATTGCGGTGAGTGCGGGGCCCACGATCCTGCGCACGTCGACAGCGGCGGTGGCGGCT
>JBEIGX010000267.1:0-2400 GCA_040381675.1 Aphanothece sp. | reverse complement strand
GCTGCCCTGGAGGCCCGTGAGCAGGCTGGCCAGCAGGAGGGGCACCCCCCCGATGAGCATGTGCCAACCGGTGACGGCCACGGGATCGCTCTGGCGGGTGGCGTAGCGACAGAGCACGGTGCCCACGGCCATGGCGGCTGCCGCCGCGAGCATCCAGGCCTCCCCCCGGGTGAGGGGGGGTGCGGCACCCAGGGTGGCCGGCCCCTGCAGCATCCAGTGGCGCAGCCAGCCGCCCGGCAGGCCCAGCAGCAGGATGCCCGCCAGACCCAGCATCAGGCCCACCCAGCCCACCGGGTTGATGGCTTCACCAAAGAGGGCCCTAGCCAGAAGGGCCACGAAGAGAGGCTGGCAATCGATCAGCACCGAGCCCAGGCCGGCGCCGGTTTCGCTGAGACCATGGGCCAGAAAGCCTTGAAACAGGCTGGCATCGATCAAAGCGAAGAGCAGCACCCAGGGGCGATCGGCAGGAGCCACGGCCAGGGGGCGTTTCAGCAGGGAGGCCGCCCCCAGCACCACCAGGCCGGCCGGCAGGAGCCGCAGGCTGGCCAGGAGGAAGGGATCGCAGCCCACCAGCAGGGGCTTCATGGCCGCCATCGAGGTGCCCCACAGCGCAAAGGGGGCGATCATCAGGAGCCAGCGAAGCGTTGCGGGCAGGGGCATGGAAGGATCCTGCCGTGGAGGGGTGAGCACTCTTTTTAGGATCCTCGCTGTTGCCGATCGTGAAGATGCCCTGGCCCTGGCGCCGCAAGACCCGTCGAACCTTGGCGCGCATTGCCATTGAGGGGCCCATCGGGGCCGGCACCCGCACCCGGGTTCTGAAAGCCATCCGCCAGGTGGAGGAGCGGGAGTGCCCGGCCCTGCTGCTGCGGATCGACACCCCGGGGGGCACGGTGGGCGACAGTCAGGAGATTCTCGAGGCCTTGCTCCGCCTGCGAAAGAAGGGCTGCCGGGTGGTGGCCAGTTTCGGCAACATCTCCGCCTCAGGGGGTGTGTATGTGGCGATGGGGGCGGAGCGGATCGTCTCCAACCCCGGCACCATCACGGGCTCCATCGGGGTGATCCTGCGGGGGAACGACCTGTCGCGCCTGCTGGATCGGTTGGGGGTGCGCTTTGAAACGGTGAAGAGCGGGATCTACAAGGACATCCTCTCGCCGGATCGGGCCCTGAGCAGCGAGGAACGGCAGCTGCTGCAGGAGCTGATTGATTCCAGCTACGGGCAGTTTGTGGCGGCTGTGGCCCAGGGGAGGGGATTGGAGGAAGCCACGGTGCGCACCTTTGCCGATGGCCGGGTGTTTTCCGGGGCGCAGGCCAAGGATCTGGGGCTGGTGGATGCCCTGGGAGATGAGGAAGCGGCCCGGGAGATGGCGGCAGAACTGGCGGGTCTGCCCCAGAAAACCAAGCCTGTCACCTTCGGCAAACCTCCCCAGCGCTTTGCCGGTGTGTTGCCCGGGCGATCCATGCTGAGCAGGATGGGACAACTGATCACCATGGAGGTGGGCTGGAGTGGCCAACCGCTCTGGCTCTATCGCCCCTGATTCACACCCGATGACCATGGCCTCCCCCGCCCTCGAGTTGTGCGCCCTGCGCGGGGCTACCACGGCGAGCGCCAACACCTGCCAGGCCATTGACCAGGCGGTGAGCGAGCTGATCGACGCCCTGGTGGAGGGCAACGACCTGGAGGGTGCCCGGCTGCTCTCGGTCACCTTTTCCGTGACGGCCGATCTGGATGCTTGCTTCCCCGCCGCCGTGGCCCGCCGGCGGGAGGGGTGGGGCAACGTGGCCCTGCTGGATTGTCAGCAGATGGCGGTGCAGGGGGATCTGCCCCGCTGCATCCGGCTGCTGGCCCACGCCTGGCTGGAAACGGGCCGCAGCGTGGTGCACCCCTACCTGCGGGAGGCCTCCCGGCTGCGGCCTGATCGGGCCAGCAGCGTTCCAGCCAGCTCCCCCTCCGACCACTGAACCCCAGTGCCGATGGGTGGCCTCCCGAGAATTTGTGGATTCTCGGGCGCTCGCCCCTCCTCCCACACATCCCTTTGACCTCTCTTCTCGCGTTGCTGGGCCGCACCACCGCCGTTGCCGGTGTGGGAGCAGGCCTGGCCCTGGCCCCCCTGCTCACCGCCTCCCTCGTGGCGCCTCCCTCGAGCCAGGCCCAGGGCCCCCCGGGGCTGATGGAATTCCGCTGGGACAACAGCAAGGATTACCGCAAGCTCTATTACTTCCAGTCCGACACCCAGCGCCTCAAACTGTCGGACTACTTCCTGATTCTCAAGCCCAAGGATCGCAAGACGGCCATCCTCAAGCTCACGGTGTCGATGCCGAAAACCTTCGACAGCACGATTGATCCCAAGCGGGTGAAACTCTGCAAGATGAGCGAGGGCGGCATGCTGAAGCGCACCCGCT
>JBEIGX010000266.1:0-2402 GCA_040381675.1 Aphanothece sp. | reverse complement strand
TCTTCAGTTGGCAGCCATGGAGCCAGCCCAATTGGAGGCGGAGGGGTTGTCCCCCCTGCCCTTCGGCTCCGTGGGCCCCCATCTGGACGATGCCGCCTTTGCGGGAGCCAAGACCTGGAGCCCCACCCTTCTGCGTTTTGCTGACGCCACCGCCGCCGAACTTCCCCTTTTTGTCTGCGGTGCGAACCGCAAGGATTGGCATCTGGTGGGTGCGTCCTGGGGAGATCTCACTCCCGCTCCCCCGATCGCGGATCTGCGGGAGGCCCAACGGGGTGATCGTTGTGTGCATGATCCGGCTCAACAGCTGGACACCGCCAGGGGAATTGAGGTGGGGCATATTTTTCAGCTGGGGCAGAAGTATTCCCAGGCCATGGGCGCCACTTTCACCTCCGAGGAGGGGGACGAACGCCCCTTTTGGATGGGCTGTTACGGCATCGGCGTGTCCCGATTGGCCCAGGCCGCCGTGGAGCAACTCCACGATGATCAAGGGTTGTGCTGGCCGGTCTCGATCGCCCCTTTTGAGGTCATGGTGATCATTGCCAGCAGCCAGGACGCCACCCAGGTGTCTCTTGCGGAAGGGCTGTATGACGCGCTTTGTGCGCAGGGACTAGAGGCCTTGCTGGATGACCGTCAGGAGCGGGCTGGGGTGAAGTTCAAGGACGCCGACCTGCTGGGGATCCCGTATCGGGTCGTGGTCGGGCGCGGGGCTGCTGCGGGGACCGTAGAAGTGGTGACCCGTCGCACGGGAGAGGCGATCGAGATGGCTGTTGGCGAGGCCTGCTCCTGGCTCCGGCAACGGGTTGGCATGGAGCGGAGCGGTTTGGGTTGACCCTCTCCAATGGCCTGCGGGGAGACCCGTAGGATCCTTTCATTGCCTCTCATTGCCATGGCGACAGTTCTGCGCTCCTGTTCCCGCTGGGCCCGCCGGGCAGGCCAAGCGCTTTCTGCCAGCCTGTCCAGACTTCAGCCCCTGGTTTTATCCCTGGTGTTGATGGTGTGCCTGAGCCTCTCCGCATGTAGTGGAGGGGGCTTGCTTAGCGGCAACTACGTCGAAGATACGGCCGCGGTGACCCAATCCCTCCTCACCACCATCGCTCTGCCGGCCGACGATCCCGGTGCTTCGGAGGCCATTTCCCAGGCTCGTGCCCTCATTAACGACTACATGGCCCGTTATCGCCCCCGGCCATCGGTGAACGGCCTCTCCTCCTTCACCACGATGCAGACCGCCCTCAATTCCTTGGCGAGCCATTACACCACCTATTCCAATCGTCCTCTCCCCGACACCCTCCGCAACAGGGTGCGCAAAGAGCTCGAGCAGGCTGCCGCCTCGGCGAGCAAGGGGGCCTGAGAGGCTCCCCTCTCCCCCTTCCCTTGTGAAGATCATTCAGAGGCTTTTGACGAAGCACCCACCCGTCTGAGAGACTTATTGTTTGTGCTCGAAGGCGGCTCCAGGCCGCGGTGTCCTTGGCCAACGTTGTTGTAATCGGTGCACAGTGGGGGGATGAAGGTAAGGGGAAAATCACAGATCTGCTGAGCAGATCTGCAGACGTGGTCGTTCGCTACCAGGGCGGCGTGAATGCCGGTCACACGATCGTCGTTGACAATCGTGTTCTGAAGCTTCACCTGATTCCCTCCGGCATCCTCTATCCCGACACCATCTGTCTGATCGGTTCCGGAACGGTGGTCGATCCCCGCGTGATGCTGGGGGAGCTCGACATGCTCATGGCCTGTGGCATCAGTCCCTCTGGCCTGAAGCTGGCTTCCACGGCCCACGTCACCATGCCCTACCACCGCCTGCTGGATCAGGCCCTGGAGCAGAGGCGCGGAGACCGAAGAATCGGCACGACCGGTCGAGGGATCGGCCCCACCTATGCCGACAAGTCGGAGCGCAATGGCATCCGGGTGATTGATCTTCTGGATGTGGAGCGTCTGAGGGACCGGCTGCTGGGCCCCCTAGCGGAGAAGAACGAACTCCTGGTTGCCGTCTACGGCCTTGAGCCATTGGATCCCGAGGCGGTGATTGAGGAATACGCCGATTACGGCCAGAGGCTGGCCCCCTATGTGGTGGATTGCACCCGGGTCATCCATCAGGCAGCCAGGGCGCGGAAAAACATTTTGTTTGAGGGTGCCCAAGGCACCTTGCTGGATCTCGATCACGGCACCTATCCCTACGTCACCTCCTCCAATCCCGTTGCCGGTGGTGCCTGCATCGGCGCCGGCGTTGGTCCCACCCTCATCGACCGGGTGATCGGTGTGGCCAAGGCCTATACCACCCGCGTTGGCGAAGGGCCCTTCCCAACGGAGCTGGAGGGCAGTCTCAACGACCACCTCTGCGACCGGGGTGGGGAGTTTGGCACCACCACGGGCCGCCGCCGCCGCTGCGGCTGGTTTGATGGCGTGAT
>JBEIGX010000265.1:0-2440 GCA_040381675.1 Aphanothece sp. | reverse complement strand
GGTGCGGGTGACCCTCTACCGCGACCACCACGCCTGGTGCCCCTACTGCCAGAAGATATGGCTCTGGCTGGAGGAGCGGCGGATCCCCTATCGCATCCGCAAAGTGACGATGTTCTGCTATGGGGAGAAGGAAGCCTGGTATCGGCAGCGGGTGCCCTCGGGGATGCTGCCGGCCCTGGAGGTGGATGGGCGCCTGATCACCGAGAGCGATCGCATCCTGGAGGCCCTGGAGCAGGCCTTTGGCCCCCTGGGCCCGGGCATGGGCGATTCCCGGGTGGTGCCGTTGCGGCAGCTGGAGCGGGTGCTCTTTCGCGCCTGGTGTGAGTGGCTCTGCCAGCCCCACAACGGTGCCTCCGAGGGGCGGGCCCGGGTCCAGTTCCAACGGGTGGCCGGTTCCATGGAGCAGGCCCTGGAGGCCCGTGGTGGTCCCTTTCTCCTGGGCGACTCCCTCACCACCGCCGATCTGGTGTTCGTGCCCTACGTGGAGCGGATGAACGCCTCCCTCGCTTACTACAAGGGCTTCCTCCTGCGCCAGGAGCATCCCGCCCTCCATCGCTGGTTCGCCGCCTTGGAGCAGCGGCCCACCTACCTGGGCACCCAGAGCGACTTCCACACCCACACCCACGACCTGCCCCCCCAGATGGGGGGCTGCTACCCCAATGGGGAGGAGAGCCAGCGGGCGCTGGCGGCCCGCATCGACCAGGGCCCCTGGCCCATCGCCGATCCCGATCCGGAAACCTCCCAGCCCGAGCCCGAGGGGGCCGCCCTGGTGGCCCTGGCCCGTGTGCTGAAGCATCGCCCCACCCTTGTGGCGCGCAACCCCCTGCCCCCTGAGCTCTTTGCGCCCGCCCTCCGCTCCGCTCTCACCGCCCTGCTCACCCCCACTGACCTGAGCTCGATCGCTCCTCCACCGGCGGGAAGCGCTCCGGGGTTGCGTGATCTGCGGGATCGGATCAGCGTCCCCCGCGACATGCCCCTCCATTCCGCTCGCCTCCTGCGGCAGGCCCTGGAGGCCACGGCCCTGCGGGATTCCGCCGATCCCCTCGGCCAGGGCCAGCCCATTCCCCTGCCTCACCGGCGGGATCAGGATCCCCGCCCCTTTGTCGCCCCCCTTACTTGAGCCGGGTGGCCACGTGAAACCGCTCCAACCAGAGGTTCACCCGCCGCCGCAGACGGGGGGGCACCTCCTGCACCAGCCGCACCAGTTCTTCGGCGGCCAGTCGGTGCAGGATGCGGGCATCCACATGCCAGAGAGCCTCTGCTTCCCGGATCAACCGGGCCCAGGTGCGCACCGATTGCCAACGCCGCACCCGTTCCTGCATCGGATCGCTGGAGGAATGGGGAGGCGGGTGATCCATACCACCAGGCTGGCTGCGGCACGGCTGAATGGGGGAACATGCCTGGATGGCTTCGGAGATCGGTAGCAAATCCGCAGAAGCCAGCGCCGCAGACCCCCTAGCCCTAGGCACTGAGAACGGGGTTCACCGGAAAGGGAAGGGTGGTGATCTCTCGTTCGCTCAACCGTTTACTCCACGCCCCAGGCACCGGATCGTTCCAGCGGAACCCGGCAGCCTTGGCTTGATGCCGCTCGCTGTAGGCCAGCTGGGCCCGATAGAGCCGCCGGGGCTCCTGGGCCGCCACCAGCAGATCCTCCAGCCCGTCACAACGCTGCAGCACCTGCACCAGATAGGTGCAGTCGGTGAGGGCCCGGTGGGCGGCCCACACGGGCACTTCGTAGGCCAGGGCCAGATCGCGCACGGAGGGGTTGGGCCGGAGGTGGCGTTCTGCCGGCCAGTGGATGTCCTCCATGGAGCAGATCCAGGGTTTGTCGAGGGCCGGCAAAGCCCCATGGCCGAACCATTGCCGATCGAAGGCGGCGTTGTGGGCCAGGATCCCATCAGCCGCGGCCACCATCGCCTGGAAGCAGGTGAGGGCGGCTTCCCAGGGTTGCTCCAGCTGGCTCACGGCGGCGGGAATGCCGTTGATGGCCTCCGCTCCATTGGTGTCGCAGGGCAACAAAAACGACACCTGGGTGAGCACGGCCCGGGCGGGCACGTGAAACAGCACGGCCCCCACTTCGATGCAGGCCCCCTGCGCCGGTTGGAGCGCCGTGGTTTCCGTATCCAGGATCAGCAAGTGCTCCAGGAGCCGTGGGGAGGTTCGGGCTGAGGTTCGGGCGAATCCGGGCAGGGAAACGGGCGTGAGGGTCCGCTGCCCCGTCCGCTCCTCGCCTAGGGGGGGCTCCTCCTCGGGGGCGGCTGTTTCCTGGGCTGAGCGTTGGTGCGGGGCGGTTTCCTTGGGCCCAGGCTCAAAGATCTCGCCGATCCCCTCTGGAACGGTCACAGCCGGAGCCGAGGGGACGGCCAGTCCCAGAAGGTCCGTCTGCTCCCAGCCATGGGTTGCTCCCGCCATCGCGCCGTTGCTTCCCTCCCATGCTCTC
>JBEIGX010000264.1:0-2475 GCA_040381675.1 Aphanothece sp. | reverse complement strand
GTTGGTGGAGGCCATCCGCGGCAGTCGGGCCCTCCGTCTTTACATCTGCAATCTGATGACCCAACCCGGGGAGACGGATGGCATGGATGTGGGCGGCCATCTGCGGGCCATCGAAGCCCAGCTGTCCACCCTGGGGGTGGACGATCGCCTGTTCACCGCCGTGCTCGCCCAGGAAGACCTGTCACCCTCACCCCTGCTGGAGCACTACCGCCGCCGGGGAGCAGAACCCGTCCTCTGCGATGTGCAGAGCCTGGAGGAGCAGGGCTACGAGGTGATGCAGGCCCCGCTTCAAGGCACCCGGCCCAGCGCCACCCTGCGACATGATCCCCGCAGTGTGGCCTCAGCGGTGATGCGCTTCTACCGAAAGCACCGCTGGGATGGCTAGGACGCCAACATGCTCTTGGCTTGACACTTCAACCAGAAGATCCCCTCTCTCCAGGCCCGGATGGGCCAGGAGGGGGGCTGAGCCTCCAGGGGAACCTGGGCCCATGGGGTGTCAGCGATGTGGCGGCGGTAGGTGTCTCGCCAGGGGTGGTCACAGCGATAGTGCCAGGGCTTCACAGGGCCAGGACCAGCAAAATGAACAATCGCCGGGTGATCAATCGACGCGATCTGGTCGGCCGTGAGCCTGTCTCGGCTCATGTCATAAAAGGGATTCAGGCCGAACAGAAGGGGACAGGCGTTCCAACGCTCGGACATGGACAACCACTGCCCGGCAAAGAGGTGATTCAGCACGTCCTGATCCCAATGGCGGAGGCGATGGGGATGGGTGCGCGCGAAGGCCCGCCCCCTCTCCAGCAGGTCCATTTGCCTCCAGCGCTCCAGATCAACCAGCATCATCCTGGAATTGAATTACTCGCCAAACACATAGCCATGATCCAGACAACTCAGTTCGTGCTCACGAACGGCGGCCAGGGGATGATCCTGAAGCGATGTGTCCCAGAGCGGGCGAACGGAATCAACAACAACGGCATCGCTGTCGATAAAGAGAAAACGCTTTAATCCCGCCGGGAGCAAATCGGGCAGCAGGAGACGAAAGTAGGCGGCTAATGAGCCATGGCCCGACACTGGAAAGTCGTAGAGGCGGGATGAATCGGCCTGGAGCAAGGAAACAGCCGACAAAAAAGTGCTGGTATAGCGAATGAAACAGGCTTTTTCTTCTGGATCGAGAATGTCATGAACAACGTAGACATTCAGCTGTTCTTCCTTGTTTGATTCAAAGAGAGAGTGAAGCATTGCTGCACAGTGGCGCAAGTAGCCGCGATCCAGCGCACAAACAATACTGATCACTAGTAAGCGTCCTGCATTTCATAGAAATCAGGCTGCACATAATCTTTCCTCAAGGGCCAACCTTTCCAATCTTCTGGCATCAGCAACCGCTTGGGATGGGGGTGGCCGTCATAAACAATGCCAAACATGTCGTAGGTTTCGCGCTCCTGCCAATCCGCTCCTCTCCAGAGGCCGTAGAGGCTGGGAATGGTCACGGACCCATCCCGGGGCAGAAACACCTTGAGCCTGACCTCCTCCGGTTTCTGGTCGTCCGAGAGCGGCTGATTGGTGCCGGCTGGAGCGGTGGCGACAGCGATCTGATCCGCCAGGGCAGCCAGTTTCATCAGGTGATAGAAGCTCACCAGCCGGCCGCCGGGTCCCTCGTCATACCCGCCCTGGCACTGGAGGTAGTCGAACCCAAAGGCCTTGAGGGCCGTGGCAATCAGGGGAAGGGCCGCCGGTTCCAGGCCGAGCACTTCCACCCCCAGATGGTCTGAAGGGAGCACCGCGTGGTCAAACCCTTGCTGACTGAGCCAGGTGCTCACGGGGCCAGGGGTCTGGACAGTGACAGGAGCAGCTGGAGTGGCGTCGGCCATGGCTCGGGAGTGGGAAGGGAAAGGGAATCCTGGGGTGGGTGCGAGTTAAGCCTGATCCCCAGCACGGTCGGCGAGAGGAACCACGGCCGACTTCTGGGACGCGGGCGTAGGCAGGGGGAGGCCAGAGGCAGCAGACAAAGCAGCCATCTGGGTTGGGGCGGAGAGATAGGCACCGGTGATCAGGGGTTCCACCTGGCGCAACTGGTGGGGCACCGTGCAGTAACGGTGGCTGGCCTGGAGCCGACCGCGCTCGGCCACGGACTCGTTTCCAACCTTCTTCCGCAGCTTGATCACCGCATCGAAGATCGCCTCTGGGCGGGGGGGGCATCCCGGCAGATAGAGATCCACAGGAATCAGCTTGTCGACCCCGCGAACCGCGGTGGTGGAGTCGGCGGAGAACATGCCACCAGTGATGGTGCAGGCTCCCATGGCGATGACGTACTTGGGCTCGGGCATCTGCTCGTAGAGACGCACCAGTGCTGGGGCCATCTTCATGGTCACCGTCCCGGCCACGATGAGCAGGTCGGCCTGCCGGGGGCTGGAGCGGGGCACCAGGCCGAAACGGTCGAAGTCGAACCGAGAACCGATCAGGGCCGCGAACTCGATGAAG
>JBEIGX010000263.1:0-2549 GCA_040381675.1 Aphanothece sp. | reverse complement strand
TGAATCCCCTGGTGGTGGAGCCACGGGCGGCCGGCTTGGCAAGGGCCCCTCCCCCAGCCCGCCATGGCGCAGCATGGACAAACCGATGAGAGTGGATCAATGACGGGGACTCCTGCACAGGGCCAGGCCGGGAAAGGCAACCCACCGCCCAGCCGTTTTGCCGTGTTTGATGGGGATCTGGACGAGGAGTGGCTGGCGCTCTACCAGCAGGCACCCGCCCTGGCCGTGGATACGGAAGCCATGGGGCTGATGCATGGTCGGGATCGGCTCTGCCTCGTGCAGATCTGCGACGGGGAGGATCGGGTGTGCTGCATCCGCCTGGCCCGGGGCCAGCAGGAGGCGACGCGGCTGAAGAGCCTGTTTGAGAATCCGGCCGTGGAAAAGGTGTTTCACTTCGCCCGCTTCGATGTGGCCGCGCTGGCGGAAAACCTCGGGATTGCCGTGAATCCCATCTTCTGCACGAAGATCGCCAGCCGGCTGGCACGCACCTACGCCCCACGCCATGGCTTGAAGGAGGTGGTGAATGAGCTGGTCGGAGTGGAGCTCGACAAGCAGGCCCAGAGCTCCGACTGGGGTCGGGTGGAAGAGCTGAGTGAGGCCCAGCTCACCTATGCCGCTGGCGACGTGCGCTGGTTGCTGCCGGCCCGCAACCGGCTCGAAACCATGTTGCGGCGGGAGGAGCGTTGGGCCCTGGCCCAGCAGTGCTTTGCCTGCATCCCCGTCTTTGCCACCCTGGATCGCCAGCGCTTTGGCTCCGTCTTCGAACATTGAGCCCACCAGGAGCGGCCAGGGCAGGCCTAGTCCTCGGTCATGAAATTTTCCTCGCTGCTCAGGGCGCCGAGCTGGGCTTCGAGCAGGGCTTGGTAATCAACGCCTGAAGCCTGGGCTTCCGCCAGCATCCGTTCGGCCAGGGCGATGCGGGCGGCCGTCTCACGGAGGTCCTCTTGGGCCGCCCGGATGTCCACCCGGCGCCGGGCTGCGGCAATGCTCACCCCCAGGAACCCGGCAAGCCGCCCGCAGGCGGCGTTGTAATCCCGATCAGGAATGGCAGGCATCGGTGGGCGGGGCAACAAGACCCATCATCCCGCGAAGGGGGAACCCAACAGACGCTTCGCCACCAGGCGGGCCAGGGCTTCGCTGCCTCCGGCTGGCCCCATCCGCTGCCGCCCTTTCTGGCCAAGGGCAACCCTGGCACTGCTGTCCTGCAGGAGTGCCAGCAACCAAGATCCCAGCTGCTCCGGGGTTCGGCAGGGCTGCACGGCCCCCCCCAGCAAGCGGCTCTGACGCCGGGCAAAGCCCGCGGTGAACTGGGGGCCCGGCCCCGGTAGGGAGAGGGCCGGCACGCCCAGACCCACCAGCTGCTCGGTGGCCGTGCCGGCGGTGGCCAACCCCACCTCCGCCCAGGGAGCCCAGGCCGCGAAACATCCCGGGCCCAACCAGAGGTGCAACGCTCCCCGGCTCCAGGCGGCCTCGGCCCCGCTGTGGGTCGGGGGGGACATGGGCTGGAATCCCTGGTCGAAGAGCAAGGAGGCCAGGGCAGGCGCGTCGTTCAGGTCGCGTCCGATGGGCACCAGCACCGTGAGCCCCCCCAGGCGTGTGCAGGCAGCGGCATCCGGGAGGGAGGCCAGAAGCCGTTGGAAGTTGCCCAAGGCCTCGGGAAGGCGGCTGCCGGGGAGGAGCATCACCCTGCGGCCGGTCTGCAGGCAGGCGGGGAGCGGCGTCGCCGTGAAGCCATCCATCATCGGGTTGCCGGGGGCCTCGGCACGGATGTGGTGAGCCCGCAGCCCCCGGGCCGTCAGGCCATCCCGCACCGCCACGCAGCGGCAGCGGCGATGGGCCATCAAGGCCCATTCCCAGGGATCCCATTCGCTTCCCTTGATCCGGTGGTAGGTATCGGCCACAGGGGATGGGCCCCAGCCTGGAGGAGCGGGGCTGCGCCAGGTGTAGTCGCTTTTGGGGGTGCCGATGAAGCCGTAGGGGCCTCCCCCCAGCCAGGCCATGGCCAGGGGAAGGAGATCGCCAATGGCCAGGATGGGCTGGCCATTGGCTCCCCAGCGCCGCACCACCTGCAGCTGTTGCCAGGTGGTGCGGGGCAAGCCCGCCGCCAGATCCTGCAGCAGCCCGCCCAGGCTCTGGTTGCTGAAGCCCCCACTGGGGAGGCGGAGGGAAGGCCCCACCTGCTGAAGCTGAATGTCGGCCGGAGCCCCGGAGAAGATGGCCCCCTCCCCCACTAGGGCCAGCACGGCCATGGACAACTCCGGCTGAAGGCGGGCTAGGGCCTCGATGACCCGCAGAGCAATGAGATCCTCACCATGGCCGTTGCTGAGCACCAGCAGACGGGAGGGCATGCCATGGCTGATACGATCCATGCCGGGAGTTTGCTCCCCCGCGGCGGCATGGCCAAGTGGTAAGGCAGAGGATTGCAAATCCTTTATCCCCAGTGCGAATCTTGGTTCCTCCTGTAGAAGAGTTTGCAGATTCTCAAGTGTGGTCTAAGAAGTTTGCCGAAACCAAAAACCTTGCCATGACTTAGGCCATCGCAAGATCTG
>JBEIGX010000262.1:0-2595 GCA_040381675.1 Aphanothece sp. | reverse complement strand
GGCCCAGGCTCAAAGATCTCGCCGATCCCCTCTGGAACGGTCACAGCCGGAGCCGAGGGGACGGCCAGTCCCAGAAGGTCCGTCTGCTCCCAGCCATGGGTTGCTCCCGCCATCGCGCCGTTGCTTCCCTCCCATGCTCTCAGCCCGCGCAAGGGTCGGCAGTCCGCCCCGAGCCGCCAAACGTCCCTTCCTATGGTTTTTCCAGGTGTTCTCCTCTGCTCCTGTGCCCGCTTCCCTCTCCATCGGCGATCCCGCGCCTCCGATCGCTCTCAAGGACGCGGAAGGGGTGGAACGGCGCAGTGATCAACTGGCGGGGGCACCGCTGGTGCTGTTCTTCTATCCCAAGGACGACACCCCGGGCTGCACGATGGAGGCCTGTGCCTTTCGGGACAGCTTTGCCGACATCCAGGCCCTCGGAGCCCAGGTGTGGGGCGTCAGCGGCGATGACGCCACCAGCCACCAGCGCTTTGCGGCACGGCACCAGCTCCCCTTCCCCCTGCTGGTGGATCAGGGCAACCAGCTGCGGCGGGCCTTCGGGGTGCCCAATGCCCTGGGGTTTTTCCCCGGTCGGGTCACGTATGTGATTGATGGCGACGGGGTGATCCGTCATGTGTTCAACAACCTCCTGGATGGCCCTGCCCATCGCAAGGAGGCCCTGGACGCGCTGAAGAAGCTCAACAGCGGCGGGCCTGGGGGCCAGGGTGGCTGAGGCCACATGGCGCCAGAGGGGGCCCCTGCTGGAACTGGATCCCATGTCTGGCTCCCGCACTCAGCCCCCAGCCGGGCTGGTGGAATTCATCGGGGGGAGCTATCTGGCGGCCACGCCCCAGATCAGCTACCGGCGCCTGCTGGAATCCCTGGCGGTGCAGGGCTGGCAGGTGCGGGCCTGGAGCTACGTGCCCGGGTTTGATCACCAGAGCCAGGCCAATGAGGCCTGGCGTGCCTTCCGCCAGGCACGCGACCAGGCTGCAGTGCGGGGGGACGGCCCCGTGCTGCGCCTGGGCCACAGCCTCGGTTGCAAGCTCCACCTGCTGGCACCCGATAACGGCCGCACCTGCTCGGGATTGGTGGCCCTGAGTTTCAACAATTTCTCGGCGGAGCGCTCCGTCCCCCTGCTTTCGGAATTTGCCCAGCAATTCGGCTTCCGCACGGAATTCAGCCCCTCCCCCAGCGAGACCCTGCGCCTGGTGTCGCGCAGCTACCGCCAACCCCGCAACCTGCTGGTGCGCTTCCGCAGCGATGGGCTGGATCAGAGCCGCCGCCTGCTCGGGGTGTTGCAGGATCGGCCCGATGATGCCACCTCGCTTCTTGAACTTCCCGGCGATCACCTCACTCCCGCCAGTGCGGGATTGCGCAAGCAACTTCTTGGCGATTGGGCCGATGATCCCAGCCGGCAGCGACAGATTGATCGGTTGGCAGAAACCATCACACACTGGGGCGATCCCAGCAAATCCTAATCAAAGATTGACAGATCGAAAGGGGTCTTTCATCCTGAGACCTTATGTGTTTTTTATAGCAATGGAACCCCTCATCCACAATTTTGCTGAAGGCTGGAAGCGTAGTTTCGACTACGCCGGTCGCTCGACACGCCCCCAGTATTGGTGGTTCTACCTCGCCAATTTCCTGATTGGTTTGGTGCTTGCTCTCCTCAGCAACGTCTCCGAATTTTTCGGTTGGATCTTGAGCGCTTACTTCCCAGCCTCCATCGTTCCCACCCTGCCCCTCACCATTCGCAGGCTGCGGGATGCGGGCAAGGCCTGGCCCTGGATCTTCATCAGCTTGATTCCCATCATTGGAGGCATCTGGCTGCTCGTCTTGCTTTGCCAGCCCACGGCCCTGACCCCAGTGGTCTGAGCCGGCACCTCTCTTCACATCCTGAGGGCATCCAGCACGCTGCGATCTTCCAGCGTGCTGGTGTCGCCGCTTACCTCCTGGCCGGAGGCCAGGGCGCGCAAGATCCTGCGCATGATCTTGCCGCTGCGGGTCTTGGGCAGGGCCTCGCTGAACTTGATTAGATCCGGCCGGGCGATCGGACCGATCTCCTTGCCCACATGACTCTTGAGTTCCGCCATCAGGGCTTCATCGCCCTGGCGGCCCGTCTCCAGGGTCACGAAGGCCACGATGCCTTCCCCCTTGAGCTCATCGGGCCGGCCCACCACGGCTGCTTCCGCCACGGCGGGGTGGCTCACCAGGGCACTTTCGATCTCCATGGTGCCTAAGCGGTGTCCTGACACGTTGATCACGTCGTCCACCCGTCCCATCACCCAGAAGTAGCCGTCTGCATCGCGGCGGGCGCCATCCCCGGCGAAATACACATGGCTGCCGTCCGCGGGATGGATCTCCTCCCAGTAGCTCTTGCGGAAACGATCTGGATCCCCATGCACCGTGCGCATCATTCCCGGCCAGGGGCGGCGGATCGTGAGATATCCCCCCTGGTCGGCCGCCTGGGAATGGCCTTCATGGTCCATGACGTCGGCCATGATTCCAGGGAGGGGCAGGGTCGCCGAGCCGGGCTTGGTGGGGGTGGCACCCGGCAGGGGGCTGATCATCACGCCACCGGTTTCGGTCTGCCACCAGGTGTCCACCACCGGGCAG
>JBEIGX010000261.1:0-2606 GCA_040381675.1 Aphanothece sp. | reverse complement strand
CTGCTCTCCAACAGCGGTGAAACCCAGGAGCTTCTGGAGATCCTTCCCCACCTGCGCCGCCGTGGCACCGCCAGGATCGCCCTGGTGGGACGGGTGGACTCCAGCCTCGGGAGGGGATGCGACGTGGTTCTGGATGGTTCCGTGGACCGGGAGGTGTGCCCTCTGAACCTGGCGCCCACGGCCAGCACGGCCGTGGCCATGGCCATTGGGGACGCCCTGGCGGCCGTGTGGATGGAGCGGCAGGGCATCTCCCCCCAGGACTTTGCCCTCAACCACCCGGCCGGTTCCCTGGGCAAGCAACTCACCCTCACGGCGGCCGATCTGATGGTGCCTGCGGCCCGGCTCACGCCCCTGGCGGGGGCCACCTCCCTGCCGGAGGTGATCAGTCACCTCACGGCCGATGGGGTGGGAGCCTGCTGGGTGGCGCAGGACCACGACAGCCAACAGATCTGGGGACTAATCACCGATGGCGATCTGCGCCGGGCCCTCCAGAGCCACCCACCCCAATCCTGGAACCACCTGACCGCCAGAGATCTGATGACAGCTGACCCCATCACCATTGCGGGAGACCTGCTGGCCATCCACGCCCTGGAGCGCATGGAACGCAACCGGCGCAAGGCCATCGGCGTGTTGCCCGTGGTGGAGGAGGGGGCCCGCATGGTGGGGCTACTGCGGCTCCACGATCTGGTGCAGGCGGGGCTGACCACCAGCTGAGGGTCCAGGCCTCAGATGCGGGTGAGGGAATCAAAGAGGGTGGCATCCATCCGGCCCCTCTCCAGAGAACGTTTGAGGAAGTCGAAATCCAGCCGGTAGATGCGGCGTGCCGCCGCCTCCAGAGCAGGGTTGTAGAAGCTGGCATAGCTGGGGGCTCTCCCGTCTTCCATCTGCGGCCTCAGGGTGTCCCTGGGGAGAAGCCAGGGGGGGGCCTGCTCCTCAAGGGTTGGGTTCCCCTCCGCTGCAAAGGTGTCGCGGGCGGCAGCCGGCCGATTAGTGGCCACACGGAAGGGCATCTCCTGGTGGGTGCCGAACAACGTGTTCACAAACATCCGGAAGGGCTCGAGATCATCCGCATCGAAAACCCGTTCAAAGGAACGCCAGCGGTAGCGCGCCCGCTGGGGCTTGAAATGCACCTTGTCAATGCAGCGGAAGCCATGGCGGTCGAGTTCCTCCACAAAGTCTGCGAAGGTATCGAGCTGGGCCTGGGGACGCAGGGCCAGGGAGGCCTCCCGGTAGCGGGTGTGCTCGATGTATTTATTGAGGTAGGCACTGATCAGGCGCCGCAAGGGATTGCGAAACACGATCAGCTGCATCCGCGTTCCCAGCCGCAACCGCTGCTGCTGGCTCACCTCCCACGCGAAATCCGCCACGCTGCGGCAGGACGCCTTGGGCGACGCACAGATCACGAGGGAATCGATCCTGCTGACCAGCGCCCTTGGTGCCATTCCCCATCCACGACCTGGCAGGCAACGTATCAGCACACACCAACCCAAGTGCCCCGAGGCACTCCAGCTCAGGGGATAGAAAGCCCATCCTCTGCCGCCGCCATGGCCCGGGCCTGCTCCAGTTGCTCGGGCGTATCCACGGAAAGAAAGTCGCCCGCCACCTCGAAGGTGCCGATCCCAATCCCCGCCTCCAGGAGCCGCAGCTGCTCCAATTTCTCGATGTGCTCCAGGGGGGAATGGGGCAGGGATGTCCAGCGGGCCAGCACATCCGCCCGGTAGCCATAGAGCCCCACATGGCCCCAGAAAGGAGCATGGGCGTGCCACTGGTCCGGCTCCACCCCCCGCACGTGGGGAAGGGCGGAGCGGGAAAAGTAGAGGGCCCGCCCGTCGGCGCTCACCAGGGTCTTCACCACATTGGGGTTGTGGAGCTTCTCCGCCCCCATGGGATAGATGGGGGTCAGCACCTCCGGCACGGGGCGGGAGCGCTCGAATTCAGCCACCATCGCATCAATCACCGCCGGATCGATGAAGGGCTGGTCGCCCTGCACATTCACGATCACCGTTTCCGCGAGAGCCGATCCCACCTCCCCCCCGGCGAAGGAGAGGAGCGCGTCCAGGGCGGAAGCCAGACGCTCGCTGCCGGAGCTGCACTCGGGAGAGGTGAGCAGGGCCGGAAAACCCCAGCGCTCCGCGGCCTCCACCAGGGAAGGGCTATCCGCACAAAGCACCACAGCTTGGGGCCTTTGGGCCAGGGCACAGCGCTCCAACACCCTCTGCAGCATCGGCCGGCCTCCGATGTCGGCCATCACCTTGCCGGGCAACCGGGCAGAGTCGAGGCGAGCCGGCACCGCCACCACGAATCGCATCGGTCCACCCTTCACTGGCCGGAGCCTATCCCCAACCCACCGTGACCCGCGCCCCTGTCCCCCCACCCCCAGCCCCCGACCCGAGGCCTCTGTTAGCCATCGTGACGGTGGCCCACCACAGTGGTGGCGTGTTGCCAGCTCTGGCCAGGGATCTCGCCCATCAGCAGCTGGCTCCGGCCCATTGGATCGTGGTGGACAACAGCCCCCAATCAAGCCCGGTGGAGCCGCAGCTGCTGCAGCCCGAGGGCGGCCCAACCCTCTCGGTGCACCTGCTTCTGGGAGAGGAAGGGGATGGCTT
>JBEIGX010000260.1:0-2666 GCA_040381675.1 Aphanothece sp. | reverse complement strand
GGGTTGCAACAGGCCATCGGGCTGAGCGAGGGGCCCCCGACTGCGCAAGCGCCCCGGGATGCGCTGGGGAGCGGGAGGAGCCAGGGGCATCAGCCGTGCCCAGGGCTTGCCAGCCTTGGCCAGCACAATGGTTTCACCGGCGACCCTTAGACTAGTCAGATAACCAGTCATATCCCTGCATGGCAACCTGGCCTGTCCAAGACGCCAAGGCGCGTTTCAGCGAGCTGCTTGACGCCTGTCAGCGCGAGGGGCCGCAGGTGGTCTCGCGTCGGGGGACGGAGACGGCGGTGCTGGTGCCGATCGCGCAATGGCGGCACCTGCAGGCCGCCGCCCGACCCAGCCTCAAAGAGCTGTTGCTGGCGCCCGAGGCCCGCACGGAGGGGCTGGTGCCTCCAAGGGGCAGGGCACGGCGGCGGCGCATCGAGGCGCAGTAGCCCATGGCCTTTCTGCTCGACACCAACGTGGTGTCTGAACTACGCAGGCCACGCCCCCACGGCGGCGTGCTGGCCTGGCTCCAGAGCGTTGACGCCGCCGATCTTCACCTCGCCAGTGTGACCATCGGCGAAATCCAGGCCGGCATCGAGCTCAGTCGGGAGCAGGACGCCAGCAAGGCCGCTGAACTCGAGCAGTGGCTGAATCGGGTGTGCGACACCTTCAGCGTCCTCCCCATGGATGGCCCCGCCTTCCGCTGCTGGGCCCGGTTGATGCATCGCCAGTCCGACACCCTCTATGAAGACGCGATGATCGCTGCCATCGCCAGGGTGCATCAACTCACGGTGGTGACACGAAACCTGAATGACTTCAGGCGTTTCGATGTGCCGCTCTTCGATCCATTTTCCGTTCGGCACCAGCTGCGGGATGAGGCCGGTCTGTGAGGCGCCGACCTCAGCCCCCAGCCGCCGCCGCAGCGGTGTTGGCGGCCAGCCAGGCCTCCCGGGCCTCGGGGCTGAGCAGGGGGAATTCCAGGGCGCGGCGCTCCGCCAGCCAGACTTCGGCCACCTGTTTGGCCAGGTGGCGGATGCGGGCGATGGTGGCCGTGCGCTCCGTCACCGAGATCACGCCGCGGGCCTCCAGCAGGTTGAAGGTGTGGCTGCACTTGAGAACGAAGTCGAGGGCGGGGGCGGGGAGCCCGGCGGCCACCAGATCGGTGGCTTCCGCTTCATAGAGGGCAAAGAGCTGCTGAAGGCGCTCCGGATTGGAGGCCTCGAAGTTGTAGGTGCACTGCCCCTTCTCAAAGGGCAGCCAGATGTCGCCATAGCTGCGCTGGCCGTTCCAGCTCAGATCCCAGATGCTCTCCACATCCTGCAGATACATGGCCAGCCGCTCGAGGCCATAGGTGATCTCGATCGACACCGGCCGGCAATCGATGCCGCCGCACTGCTGGAAATAGGTGAACTGGGTCACCTCCATGCCATCGAGCCACACCTCCCAACCCACCCCCCAGGCCCCGAGGGTGGGGGATTCCCAGTTGTCCTCCACGAACCGGATGTCGTGGTCGGCCTGGCGAATGCCGAGGGCCTCCAGGGAGGCCAGGTAGGCCTCCTGGATGCCATCAGGGGAGGGCTTGATCAGCACCTGATATTGGAAATAGTGCTGGGCCCGGTTGGGGTTGTCGCCGTAGCGGCCGTCGGTGGGCCGGCGGCAGGGCTCGGGATAGGCCACAGCCCAGGGTTCCGGCCCAATCGCCCTCAGCACGGTGTGGGGGCTCATGGTGCCAGCCCCCTTTTCCGTGTCGTAGGGCTGGAGGATCAGGCAGCCCTGATCCGCCCAGAACCGGTTGAGCGTGGCAATGATGTCTTGAAAGTGCATCAACCCTGCTGGGGAGGCTCAGCGGGGGATGCGGATCTTCTGGCCGGGGAAGATCAGATCGGGATCTTCGATCACTTCCCGGTTGGCGGCAAAGATTTCGGTGTAGCGGGCGCCGTTGCCGTAGGCCTGCTCGCTGATGGCCCAGAGGGTGTCGCCTTCCTTCACCAGGATGAATTCCGCTTCAGCGGTGGCGGGATGGCTGACGCCAGCGGCCTCCACCTTGCTCACGCCTTCCACGTTGCCAGCCATCAGCACGGCTTTTTCGTAGGCGGCCTGGTCGGCGGCACTGCCAGTGATGGTGGCCACATCATCGTGCACTTCCACCTGCAGGTCGCTGATGCCGGGGTTGTTCTTCTCGATGTGCTCCTTGAGCTTCTTGGAAGCGTCGGGCTCGCCACGCTTGAACACTTTTTTACCGATGTTGGCTGCGAAATCGAAAAGGGGGACGCCCATGGAAGAAAGCACTCAAGCCCCCATCAAAGGGCAGAACGGGCCATTGCGCCATGAAATAAACGTAAGAATCTCAGTTGGACACCTCCCGGCTCCAACCCCAGAGGAGCCATCGCAGGCTCACCACCGCCACCAGCAGTTGGAGCAGGTGGTAGGGCCAGCCTCCCCATAGCCCGAGGGTGGGATCAGAAAACCAGAACACGATCCAGATGGCACTGGTGGTGGCCAACAGGCGGGTGCGATGAAGCGATACCCCGGCGCGGTGGAGCAGCCAGAACAGCAGGAGGCTCCCCGCACAACCCACACTGAGCCCAAGCACCGCCATCGGCCAAGGGGGCGTCGTAGCGCCTGAGCGATCCAGGAGCAGGAAGAACGCCAGCACCAGGCCGGGGTACGACCACCAGGCC
>JBEIGX010000259.1:0-2685 GCA_040381675.1 Aphanothece sp. | reverse complement strand
TCCTGCTGCTCCGCCTGACGGACGCTGGAGAGGGGCAGGGTGTCGTAGAGCTGGGGATTGACCCTCGTGCTGCCGCTGCTGGCGGTCACAGTCATGAACGGGAGCGTGCCGGGCCTCGGCACGTTACGGCTGCCCCGTGGGCCCTCAGGGAGCTCATGAACAAATGTTTGCAGCCGCCGGCGCGTTCTGATCAGCCTGAAGGAATCTGGAATGGCCCAGGGGTACCCCATGCAGGATTCCGCGACGGATGCCGCCACGCCGGTGGTGAGCGCCTTTTACGATCGTTTCCCCTACCCCGGCGACCCTCTTCAGGATGGTCCCCCCCCTGGGTACAACTGGCGTTGGTGCATCGACAGCGTGGTGGCGTCCGTCCGGGGGGCGTTGCCCCCCCGCTCTCAGGGCGGGGGGCCCAGATCCTGGCGGGTGCTGGATGCGGGCTGCGGCACGGGGGTGAGCACCGACTATCTCTGCCACCTCAATCCAGGTGCCTCGGTGCTGGCCGTGGACATCAGCCCGGGAGCCCTGGAGGTGGCCCGGGAGCGCCTGCATCGCTCAGGCGGCGCAGGAAAGGTGAACGAGTTGCGCATCGAGCAGCGCAGCCTGCTCGACCTCGGCAGTGAGGGCCCCTTCGATGCCATCAACTCGGTGGGGGTGCTCCACCATCTGGCCAGGCCGGAGGCTGGACTTCGGGCCCTGGCGGAGCGGCTGGCCCCCGGGGGCCTTCTGCATCTCTTCCTCTACGCAGACGCGGGGCGCTGGGAGATCCACCACACCCAGAGGGCCCTCGGCCTGCTGGGTGTCGGTACCGGGGCTGAGGGGCTCCGGCTGGGCCGCCGCCTGCTGGCCGATCTGCCGCTGGACAACAGGTTGCGCCGCCACCATGAGGAGCGCTGGGCCCTGGATACGGCGGCCGATGCCAATTTTGCCGACATGTATTTGCATCCCCAGGAGACCAGCTACAACCTGGAGGGTCTGCTGGGCTTTCTGGCCCAGGCTGATCTCCACTTTGCGGGCTTTTCCAATCCAGAGGTCTGGGATCCGGCCCGTTTGCTGTCCGGGGAGCTGCTCGATCGGGCTCGTGTCATGAGCCCCCGCCAGCAATGGGCGCTGGTGGAGGCGCTGGATCCATCCATCAGCCACTTTGAGTTCTTCGTCAGCCGGGAGCCCATCACCCGTCGCGACTGGAGCGACGATGGCGCCCTGCTGGCCGCCGCAGGCGAGACGAACCGCTGTCTCTGGGGCTGGCCCGGGACGGATCTGCTGGATGCCGATCTCCGCCCCCTGGAGATTGAGCCTGCCGATCTGGCCTTGATGGAGGCCTGGCAGGCCGCCCCGGCCGGGACCGCACTGGCTGCCCTGCCCCTGGCCATGGAGGAGGGGGAACGGCTTGTGCGGGCCCGACGCCTGATCCAGCAAAGGGTGCTGCTTCCGGTCGCCGCCTGATCCGCTGGCGTGGGCCCGCGTGATAAATTCCCACCGCTCCATAAGGTCTTCTTCAGGTTGGCGGTTGTCCTTGCCACTCCTTCCGACGCCGACACACCCTCGGCGGCGGAAGAACGGCTGGACATCTCTCTCCCTGTCGACCCCTCCATCCCACCCTCACCGGTCTCTCCGGTTGGCGCGGATGGGATGGATGACTATCACCGCCTTCGACGACGCCTGCTGGTCGCCACCACGGTGGCAGCCTCCCTGGCCGTCCCCCTAGTGGGATTCGTCTTTGGTTTGTCGGCTGCCCTCAGCGCCCTGGTGGGTGCCCTCAGCGGCCTCCTCTACCTGGTTCTGCTGTCCCGAAGCGTTTCCCGCCTGGGTGTGAGCAGCAAATCCGTGAGCAAGGTCCAGCTCCTGGTTCCGATTGTGCTGGTGCTTGCAGCTGCCAAGCTGCCCCAGCTCCATCTGTTGCCTGCCCTGATGGGTTTCCTGCTCTACAAACCCGCCCTTCTGGTTCAGGCCCTTCTCGACGCCTGAACTCCACCTTGTTGATGGTTCATCGACAAGGTGATCCCCGATCCGGATGTTCATCCGGAATTGTCCAATCCGATGGTTCCAATGCCCTTCGCGATGCCCCTGCTCCCCCTTGCCGCACTTGAGGTGGGTCAGCACTTTTACTGGATTCTGGGCAATCTAAAGATCCATGGCCAGGTGTTCCTTAGCTCCTGGGTGGTGATCGGTGCCCTTCTGGCCCTGATTGTGGTTGGCACCCAACGCATGCAGAGGGAGCCTGCCGGTGTGCAGAACCTCCTGGAATTTCTCTGGGATTACATCCGCGACCTCTCCCGTGAGCAGATCGGGGAAAAGGCTTATCGCGACTGGTTGCCGTTCATCGGCACCCTCTTCCTCTTCATCTTCGTCAGCAATTGGGGAGGGGCCCTCATTCCCTGGAAGTTGATCCACTTGCCTAGTGGCGAGCTGGGTGCTCCGACGGCCGATATCAATACCACCATTGCCTTGGCCTTGCTGGTGTCTCTCGCCTACTTCTATGCCGGCTTGAGCCGTAAGGGTTTCCGCTATTTCGAGTACTACGTGGAACCCACCCCGATCATGCTCCCCTTCAAGATCGTGGAGGATTTCACCAAGCCCCTCTCTCTGTCCTTCCGTCTGTTTGGCAACATCCTGGCCGATGAACTCGTGGTGGCCGTTCTGGCTTTCCTCGTTCCCTTGATCGTGCCCCTCCCGGCGATGTTCCTT
>JBEIGX010000258.1:0-2692 GCA_040381675.1 Aphanothece sp. | reverse complement strand
GCGGCGCCTGCTTCCCCGCTGGCCCTGGGCCTGGCCATCGCCAAGGCGCCATCCCGCTCTGGTGGCCGCCCTGACGCTGGCACTGCTGGCTTACTGGGCCGGCCGTCTGGCCCTGCGGCTGATCTAGCGCAGCCTGTCAGCATCGGCCCCCCAGCCGCAACGAGCCCCTGCCCATGGATCCCTCCAGCTGGTTGTTCCTCTGCCGCACCGTTCGGTTTGGTGAAACCGATGCCGCCGGGGTGATGCACTTTCATCACCTGCTGCGCTGGTGCCACGAGGCCTATGAGGAGAGCCTGGAGCGTTTTGGTATCGCTCCAGGCCAGATTTTTCCTTCCCCCTCCATGGCGAGTGGGGCGCCGGCCCTGCCGATCGTGCACGGCAGTGCCGATTTCCTTCGCCCCCTTTGCGTTGGCGATCCCCTGGCGATCGCCCTGCGCCCGGAGCTGGTGGATCCCGGCTGCTTCGACGTGCACTACACCTTCACCCGTTCTGGGGAAGCGGTGGCCCGCGGCCTCACCCGCCATCGGGCCATCAGCCCAGAGGATCGCAGGCGCTGCCCTCTCCCTGCCCCCATCACCCGCTGGCTGGAGGCTTCTGGCCTGGCAGAGGGTGTGCGGCCCCTCTGAAGCCCCGATGGCCCTTGCTGGGGCTGAAACGGGCCGTTAACGTTTGTCAATACCCCTTCCTCCTCATCTCTGCTGCTGATGAGTGGCCTCTTCCACTTCTTCAGCAGGTCTGCACCTGGTCAGCAGCAGAATTCAGCAGGCGACCAAGGTGGCGAGCGCACCTCCGGTACCGGACACCGCACTCACCGGCTCCAGCGTTCTTCCTCCCTTTCGCCCCACGGAAACCTCACTCGTGCTCCTTTTGTGTGGCCGTCCCTCATCGAGTCCGGCCCCAACAGACGGCTGACGCACTGGGGGGAAGCTCTGCTCGCCATGGCCCTCCTGACGGCGGGCCTGACGGTGTATTACGGGACCTGGGCCATTGGCCATCGCATTACCAGTCGGGGTGAATTCTGCCTGAGGCTGCCCCTTACACCAGATCTCGCCCATCAAGGCGGATTGGTGCGGGAGAACCAGTTGCTCAGGCAGTACGAGCTCGGAAAGAAGCTGATCCATGAATTGCCGGCGGCCTCGGATGCGCAACGCCTCCGCATGAAGGAGCAACTCAATGGTCTGGTGAGGGATATCGACAGCATTTGCGTTCTGAAAATCTTCTATTACAGCCAGGAGTTGTCCCTTCTCACCCTGGCCACCTGCAGCGCCACGCTGTTGATGATTTGCCTGGTGCTGCTGGCTCCCGAGGGCCTCCAGAACATCAGCCGTGGCATACGCACGGTGGTGTTCTCCGCTGGGGTCATCCTGGGGGTGTCGGTGAACTTTCTGCAACTGGGCCAGCTGTCGCAAAACAGCGCGCGATCCCAACAGATTTATCGCGGCCACTACGCCCTGCTACAGCGCTTCACCAGCAGCCTGGCCAATCAGCGCATTGAGAACGGGATCAGTAGATCCTCCCTGCCCGCCCAACCTCTCTCCACACCCCTGGCCGTGGCCCAGCTGATCACAGCCATCGACACAAAGCGGTTGGCCATGGCGGATCCCCGCATGGAACTCGATGGCTCCATGGCCGAGCAAACCTGGAGCCACCTTCTCAAGGGAGATGGCGAACCAGCGCAAGGAAACGGCAAAGCGGCCACGGAGGTCCCGCTGCCGCCGCATAGCCCCTGATGCCCATCAAGGGTTGCTTGGGAATGTCGAGAACGACATCGAACCTGTTCACAACTCCTGAAAATGGGCACTCTGAAAGAAGCCTTCCATCTCCCCATGGGTTTCCCTCTCCGGCGCTGGCAATTGCTGCCCCTGGCCCTGATGGGCCTGAGCGGGCCGGCAGCCCTGGGCCAGACCCTTGGCACCATGGGAGTGAACACCCCGGGGGTGAACAGCGACGCCTGCCGCACCATGGTCGTGCCGCTCGTGTACGTGATCACGCTCCTGGTGGGCCTGGGAACGTTTCTGGGCCTCTATCTGGTGAAGCGGCGCCTTACCAAGGAAGGCTGGTCGCTGGCTAATGCCCTATCCGAACCCACCCGGCTCACGATTCCGGCGGAAATGCGCTGGACCGATTCGGGAGGTGATCGGTTGGCCATGGGGGCGGGCACGACCAGTGCCAGCAAGGTGCTGCGGAGCGCCGATGGCACCCCTGTGGCCCTCACCCTGCTGGAGGCCAGCAGTAGCCGCATGATCGCCACCCTCGGCGGTCTGGCGATCCTGATGCTCTACATGGGCTTCGGCATCTTCGCCCTCTACAGCTTTGGCCTCACCTGCCAGCTGCCCGCTTCCATGCCAGCTGTCACCACCTTCCTCCTCTCGGGTCTGAGCCTGTTTGCGCCTTATGTGGCCAACAAGATCTCCACGGCCATCCAGCCGGGTATCCGCAGCGCCTCCGCTGGACAGGCCAGTGGGGTGGAAGGGATGTCCACCGCCGTTAGTGCTCCCCTTCGGGGGGCTGTTGCTCTGGCCAGCCCCTCACCCGCCCACACCGCAGAACAAACAACCCTCCCCAGCTCCCCAGCCTCCCCCCGTCCCGCGGCCAGCCTGCCGGTGCTGGCTGCGGAGCCCCGGACCACCGATAGTCCTGAAGCCCGGCCCATCCCGGCTCCCGAACATCGCTCCATTTCCCATCCGCCTGC
>JBEIGX010000257.1:0-2723 GCA_040381675.1 Aphanothece sp. | reverse complement strand
TATTGAGGGGATCCCAAGTGTTTGGCAGTCGGGGCCTCGCAATGATGCAACCAGCGTTGTTTTCCTCACCCTGATGCCTGGTGTGGAGTATGGCTGGCATGAAAATCCTGTGCCGCAGTGGATTGTTACCATCGTGGGTCGTTGGTTTATGACCACCATGGACGGCATGCGGGTCGAGATGGGGCCTGGTGAGATCTCCTTTGGTGCTGATCAGAACTGCCAACCGATTGACGGCCGTCAAGGCCATCTTTCTGGTGCTGTGGGCTCGGAACCCGCCGTGATCATGCTGATCCAGGTTGCCTCTGATCCGTTCAGCAAGTGGGATCAAGGAAGCTGGCCCCGCACCTCCAAGTAGCGGTCTTCAATGGTCTCTACTTTTAAGCAGCTCAGCCCTGCCGGCTCCAGCTGGGCCTCCACCTCCTCCGGCAGGAAGGCCGCCGCCAGGGAGTTGGCAAAGTCGCGCCGGAGAACGTCGGGAGCGTCTGCGGCATGACGCTCCACCAGCTCCTGCAGCGCCTCTGTGCTGGGTGGACGGCGCAGGTCGCGCACCATCACCAGGGTCCCGGGGCCGGCCCACTGCACCACGGCTTGCCAGAGCACGGCTGGATCATGAAGGTGGTGCAGAAGGCTGTTGCTCACGATCACGCCGTAGGGCGGACCAAATCCGGCCGATAGGGCCGCCAGCCCTTCGGCCGATAGGGGCAGCCGGGCTTGGTGAAAGTGGAGGAGTGGCCAGCGGGCCGGTTGGCTGTTGCGTCGCTCTTCGGCCAGAGCCAGCATGGCGGCGGCACCATCGATCCCAAGCACCTTGGCCTCCGGCAAGGCGTCCGCCAAGCGAAAGCTGATGTTGCCCGGCCCACAGCCCAGATCCAGGATCTTCTGCCCGTTCACTCCTGGATGGGAGCGGGAGGAAAGCAGGGCCAGGATGCGCTCCGTGAAAGCCTGATCAGTCCGACCGAAGTCGGCTGCGGCGTAGGCCTCGGCCTGAAGGGGGTCGTCCATGAGTTCGGGCTCGCAGATCCGGTCCATCCCTTGCCCTGGCTTCCTGGAGCCGATCGTTGCAGACCAGCTTCGGGGGTCAAATCTCTGGGATGCAAGTGCTGCTCTTGAGTCTTGGGGCATTACACCGCCTGTGGTGGCGCTTTGGGATTGCACGCACCATCCGTGGCGTTTATGGTGCCTCACACGCACTGGCCTAACGACGTCGTGACCCTTTCCATACCTCCCATCCAGGCCAGCTCATCCCGCCCTTCGGAGGACGAAGTTCCCTCTGCGTTCAGCCCTTCACGGATGTCGGAGTTCGCACAGGATTTTCCTGCCACCGCCCCGGCGGCCAACCCCGTTTTTTACCGCACCTACAGCCGCAAGGGCCCTGGTGGACGGGAGAGCTGGCGCCAGGTGGTAGAGCGCAACCTGGAGGGGCTTCGGCAGCTCGGAAATCTCAACGCAGAGGAGGTGGAGCTGGTTCGCCGCATGCAACTGGAGCAGAAGGCCCTCCCCTCGGGGCGCTGGCTTTGGATCGGGGGAACCGATTGGATTGCCCAGCAGGAAAACTTCAGTGGCGCCTACAACTGCACCTCCACCAACCTGGTGGATTGGGAAGCCTTCGCCCTGATGATGGATCTGGCGATGATGGGTTGCGGCACTGGCGCCATCATTGAGCCCCACCTGATCAGCCGCCTGCCGCTGGTGCGCAATGCGCTGGCGATCGATTCCGTCACCGACATCGGTGCCACTCCCCCTGATCAGCGGCAGGACTTCACCACCCACACGATCGAAGGCCAGACCGTGGCCATTCGGGTGGGCGATACTCGCCAGGGCTGGGTGGAGAGTTACAGGCTCCTGTTGCAACTCAGCAGCGACGAGCGTTTCGGGGCGGGTGAACCGATTCACATTTCGGTGGATCTCTCCGATGTGCGTCCCGTGGGCGAGCGGCTCAAGGGCTTCGGTGGCATGGCCAACCCTGTGAAGCTCAAGGATCTGTATGGCCGGGTGGCCCAGATCCTCAACAAGGCCCAGGGTCGCCAGCTCACCTCGGTGGAGTGCTGCCTGCTGATCGATGAGGCCGCGGTGACGATCGTGGCGGGCAACATCCGCCGCAGCGCCGGCATGCGTCAGTTTTCTGCAGACGATACCGCCGCCTCCCAGGCCAAGGACAACCTCTGGCAGCAGGACAGCGAGGGCAACTGGCGCATCGATCCCGAGCGGGATGCCCTCCGCATGGCCAACCACACGCGGGTGTTCCACACCCGTCCCGATCGCCAGACCGTGCTGGAGGCTGTCACCAAGCAGTTCCACTCCGGCGAGGGCGCCATCCAGTTCGCCCCTGAGGCGATCGCCCGCTCCAACGCCGACCTGCTCCCCACCCCCGAGTTGCGGGAGGAATTCGTGGGCATCTACTGCGATCAGGGCCGCCAGGAGGCGGGCCGCTGGCTCCAGCTCCACCACCCGGAGATCGGCGACGCCGAGTTGGAACATCGCCTGGGGCGCTACGGGCTCAACCCCTGCGGTGAGATCCTTGGGGCTGATTTCCACTGCAACCTGGCAGAAATCCACCTCAACCGCATCGACCCCAAGGATCACGTTGGCCAGGAGGAGGCCTTCCGGGCCGGTGGTCTCGCCGTGGCCTGCCTGCTCAATCACCGCTTCGAGGTGGAGCGCTACCGCCAGAGCCGGGCATGGGATCCGATCGTGGGCGTGAGCTTCACGGGCCTCTTTGATTT
>JBEIGX010000256.1:0-2794 GCA_040381675.1 Aphanothece sp. | reverse complement strand
GGCGAGCTCCTTGCCCATGCCGCTGCCGATGAACTTGCGCTCGGTGTCGATCACCAGAAGCCGCAGCCCGAGGGCCCGGTAGCGGGAGGCCACCTGCTTCACGTCCGCCTTCAGGTCGACCGGTTCTTCCCCGTCCAGCTCTGGCTGGCCCAGGGAGCGAGCCAGGGGCACATTGCCCCGGCCATCGGTGATGGCCACCACCACCACCTGGCTCAGGTCGCCGGTGGCCAGGGCGTTGGCTCCCACCCGGGCTGCCAGAGCCAGCCCATGGGCCAATGGCGAGCCGCCGCCGCAGGGCATGGCCTCCAGCCGGCGGCGGGCGGCGGTGATCGAGCGGGTGGGGGGCAGGAGCACCTCCGCCTGTTCCCCCCGGAAGGGAATCAATGCCACCTCATCCCGGTTTTCGTAGGCCTCCGTGAGCAGCCGCAGCACGGCTCCCTTGGCGCTTTGCATCCGGTTGAGTGCCATCGAACCGCTGGCATCCACCAAAAACACCACCAACGCCCCGGCTTTTCGTTGCAGTTGCTTGGCCCGCAGGTCGTCGTCGCTGACGATCAGGCGGCGATGGGGCTCCCGCTCCCTCCGCGCCTTCTGGTGGGGCGCCGCCGCCCGCAGGGTGGCATCCACGGCGATCCGCTTCACCGGTCCCCGCGGCAGGATCGGCCGCACATAGCGCCCCCGGCTCTCGCTCAACACCTGGGAGCGGCTGCCGCTGCTGCCGCTGCGGGATTTGGCCGCGGCGAACAGCAGCAGGTCGGGATCGATGGCGGTGGCCTCCGGATCCAGCAGAAATTCCTCGGGAATGGAGGGGGGCGCCTCATCCTGTGGGCTCTCCTCATCGGGGGGTGTGTCGTCGGCGTCCTGCTCCGTCTCTGGAGACTCCGGCTCCTCGGGCGGGTTGGGCTCCTGCTCCCCCTGGGGCGGGGGTGGGGGTGGGGGCTGGAGAGGTTGCTCCGGATCGGCCGGGGGCTGCTGGCGGGCCCGGGGGGCAATCACAAGCCGAACGGCCACCTGCAGGTCCTCTGCTTCCACCCGGTCGCGACCACTCAGGGCCGCATGGGCCCGGGCCACCCGCACCGCATAGAGCTCCGATCGGTGCCCCTCCACCCCACCCCGCAGGGCCTCGTTCACCAGATAGGCGATCTGCTCCCGGTCGATGGTCACGTCCGGGAGCCACTGGCGGGCCAGGAGCAACTGGGTGGCCAGGGCATCGGTGTCTTCTTGGTGGCGAGCTGCGAAGGCGTCCACCGATTCGCCATGGTCCATGGCGGAGCGGGCAATCGCCACCCGCTGCTCCAGATCCAACAGCTGGTGGGCGGAGAGGGCCATGGCGAAGCGATCCAGCAGGTGGTCGCGCACGGCCCCCTCCTCCGGGTTGTAGGTGGCGATCAGAAGGCAGCGGCAGGGATGGCTGAGGCTGAGGCCTTCTCGCTCCAAACGGTTATCCCCACTGCCCACTGCGGCTAACAGCAGGTTGGTGACCCCCGCATCCAGCAGGTTCAGCTCATCGATGTAGAGCACGCCTCGGTGGGCTTCCGCCAGCAGTCCCGGCTGGAACACCGACCGTCCCGCCCCCAGGGAGGCCGCCACGTCCACCGAACCCAGCAGCCGGTCTTCCGTGATCCCCAGGGGCACCTGCACAAAGGGCGCCGGGATCACCTTGGTGGGCAGGATGGCGGAAGGATCCGCTCCAAGCGGATCACCTCCCAGGGCCGTGATGCGATCGCGGGTCAGGGCATCCCAGTCGTCGGGCTGGCGGGGATCGATGTTCGGCAGGGTGGCGGCCGGCCCGAGATCGAGCACATCGATCGGGGGGAGCAGGGCATGGAGTCCACGGGCCAGCACGGATTTCCCGGTCCCCCTTCCCCCCGCGATCACAACTCCCCCGAGCCCCGGATCCACAGCTGCCAGGAGCAGGGCGAGCTTCAAGGTGCCATGGCCCGTGATGGCCGTCAGGGGAAAGGCACGGCTGGCGGCCCAGTTGGCTGGGGCGCTCGACAGTCCGCTGACAACCATGGGGCGGGTGGCGGTTGGGTTCAAAGGGTCGATGGTGGGCAGTCTTGCTGATCAGCTGTCCTAGGAGGGAGGGTGTTGCGTCTGTACGACACGTGTCTGCTGCTGCTTCTCTTCCCTCCGTTGGTGGTTCGGCAAAGGTGGTGCTCGGGATGGCGCTTCTGGGCGTGATGGTTGCGCCGGTCGGTGCCTCCAGCCCGGCTGCTTGGAGGGCCTACGACCAGGAGGTGCGATCGGCTTGCCTGAAAGCCAGCCGGTTGGCCCAGCCCAGGGTGTTGGGGGGGCGCATCGATGTGCCGGTGGCTGATGGCACTCCCTCTGGCAACACCCTGCTGATTTCTGCCCTCCTGCTGGAGGGGACCTATCCCCAAGCGCACATGGGGGGCCGCAAGGGCCGAGACCTGTGTTTGTTCGAGCAACGGACCCGGCGGGCGACGGTCGCGGAGGCGGACGCCCTCGATGGATCCCGCTCGAATCCCCATCCCTGACACCGAAGCGGAGGACAGGGGGCCGTTCAGAGGAAGGCGGGCCGGATCGCCTGGCTGTGCTGAAGGCGCGCCTGCAGGGCGGGCCAGTCTTCCTGTCGCACCGCCTCGATGAGGGTGTCCAGCTCCGTTTGATAGTGCATCAGGGCCGAGAGAACGGCTTCCCGGTTCCAACGACACATCAAGGTGCCCAGCTCCGGGTTCCCTCCCCCGACCCGGGTGGTGTCGGCAAAGCCGCTGGAGGCCAGGGCCCGGGCCAGGGCCTGGTCGTCTCCTCTGGCACCCCGCTCCGCCGC
>JBEIGX010000255.1:0-2859 GCA_040381675.1 Aphanothece sp. | reverse complement strand
ACGGCTACAAGTTCGGCCAAGAGGAAGAGACCTACAACATCGTGGCTGCCCACGGTTACTTCGGTCGCCTAATCTTCCAATACGCGTCCTTCAACAACAGCCGCAGCCTGCACTTCTTCCTCGCTGCCTGGCCTGTGGGTGGCATCTGGTTCACCGCCCTGGGCGTGAGCACGATGTCCTTCAACCTGAACGGTTTCAACTTCAACCAGTCGATCCTCGATGGCCAAGGCCGCGTGATCAACACCTGGGCTGATGTGCTGAACCGCGCTGGTCTGGGCATGGAAGTGATGCACGAGCGCAATGCTCACAACTTCCCCCTGGATCTGGCCTCTGCAGAAGCCACCCCTGTGGCTCTGGTGGCTCCTTCCATCGGCTGAAGTTAGCTCTCCAGCTTCTGCTGGATCAACGAACCCCCTCCATTGGAGGGGGTTTTTTGTTGGGCTGACTGTGTCGGAGCGAAGATAGGGGCTGAACCGGCGTTGGGGCATTCCTCCCAAACAACTATCCATGGCCCATCGCCTCATTTCCCTTCCCGCGCTGATGGGCCTGGCTCTCAGCACGACCCTGCTGGCGCCCGCCTTGGCTTTCGATGAAGGCCATGGCGGTACACACCGAGGGGTGGTTGTCGAAACGCTCGCCCGCAGCACCCAGGACTGGACTGGGACCCGTCTGCCTCCCTACCCCGTTGGCCAACCGCAGGTCACCGTGCTGCGGATCACCGTTCCGCCCGGCGTCCGCCTTGACCCCCACCATCACCCAGTGATCAACGCCGGGGTGCTGCTGCAGGGGCGGCTGAAGGTGGTGATGGAGAAAGGTCCGACCATGGTGCTCGAGAGCGGCGATGCCCTGGTGGAAGTGGTGAACCGGATTCACCACGGCGAAAGCCTGGGCCCGCAGCCGGCGGTCATCGTGGTGGTTTACGCGGGTGTGGAGGGGCTCCCCCTCACGGTGCGGGATGGCACTCCAGCACCGGCTCCCGCACCTCCGGCTCCCCGCCCCAATCCATGAGCTCAGGTGTGCGGGTGCACGGCGTGTCGGAAGGAATGGCCTCCGTGATCACCTGGAAGGCACTGAGCTGGTGGGCCCCGAAGGAGCGCAGGAAGGGAACATCGGCCGCATCCCGCCCCCGGCCAATCAGCACACGGCCGCAGCGAGGGATGTTGTGGCGGGCGTCAAACACATACCAGCGATCCTCAAGGAACACCTCAAACCAGGCGGAAAAATCCACGGGAGCCTCGCCCATCGGAATCCCGGTGTAGCCCAGATAGCCGGTGCAGTAGCGGGCGGGAAGGTTCAGGCAGCGGCAGAGGGTGATCGCCAGATGGGCGTAGTCGCGGCAGACACCCGCACCGGAGGCAACCGATCCGCTGGCGGTCTGATGGGGGCATGACGCCCCGTAGTCGAAGCGGATCTTTTCATGAACCCAGTCGCAGATGGCCTGCACCTGGGGCCATCCAGGAGAAATTCCTGCGAAGGTGGTCCAGGCCAGGTCCATCAGGGCCGGCGTGTCGCAGTAGGTGCTGGCGTTCAGGAAGCGGTAGGTCTCGATCGGCAGGGCTTCGATCGGGCACTGGCGCACATGGGGCAACACCGGATCGGTGTGGTCTGGCACTTTGATATGGGTGGCGTACCCCAGGGAGGTATGACCGGGCCGAGCCAGCAGACGGCACCAGCGGTTCCCCGTCTGGTCGGTCAGCACCTCGTAGGGGCGCTCAGGCCACACCCGGAGATCTTCCGGCTCGGCCAAATCCGGCACGAGGCTGGTGTGGACATGCACCAGGGCCAGCAGGGGTGTGGCTCGCTCGCAATCCAGCTCCAACTGACAGCCGATGCTCAGGTGCACGGGGGGCAGACCACAACGTCATTCTTCATCGTGTTGCGCTGGGGGGGCAGTTGGCGGCCAGGAGGACAACAAAACAGGAAGTGCTGATATCAATGGAGGAGTTGTTCTCCAGCCATGCACCGTCGTGACCTCCTGAAGAGATCCGCCCTGGGCATGGCCTCCGTTGTCCTGCCCCTGGGGCGAGTCCAGAGCGTGGCGGCAGATATCGGGATGGATCCGCAACTGCTGAAACGCCTGGGTGCCTGCACACCCACGGATGTGCTGACACGCCTCATGGACGGAAATGCCCGCTTTGCAGAAGCCTGGGCCGATAGCCGTGCACAAACCTCGCCGCAATCGCGCATGCAGACGCTCAATCGGATCTGGGACAACGAATGTCAGATCGATCCGGTGGCTCTGACCCAGGGGCAGAAGCCCTTTGCGGCCACCCTGTCCTGCGCCGATTCCCGGGTGGATCCGAGTTGGCTGTTCGCCTGTGGTTCAGGAGAGCTGTTTGAAGTGCGCTGCGCGGGCAACACCGCCTTTGATGACGCCATCGCCTCGCTGGAATATGCCGTTTCCGCGCTGGATACATCCCTGATTCTGGTGATGGGTCACAGCGGCTGCGGTGCGGTGCAGGCCGCCATGGCGGATGCGCCGCTCACCCCCCTGTTGGAGCACCTGGTGACTCCCATTCGCGCCAGCCTCAAGAGCGGGGACACCCTCACCCAAGCGGTGCAGGGGAACGCCAGGTATGCCGCCGGCCAGCTCACCCTTCGGAGCCAGGTGCTGAACGATGCCAGCGCTCATGGCCAGCTCACTATCCGCAGCGCCTTTGTCGACATCGGCACCGGTGTGGTGACCCTGCTGTGAAGCTACACGTCAACACCTGAGTCGCTTTCCTTCGACACCGTGGCGAGGGGCCCCCTCTGCCAGCAAAGTTGACGCCTCTCCAAAACGACCATTCCAACAACCAGGGGGCCTGATGGAGTTGTTCAATGCGTCCTTACAGCGAGGCGGTCAAAGCGGATGTGCGT
>JBEIGX010000254.1:0-2859 GCA_040381675.1 Aphanothece sp. | reverse complement strand
TGGCTCAGCCGCTCCAGCACGTGCTCCAGGGTGTAGCCAAACAGGGCGGGATCCGGATCACCCTCCGGCAGATCGGCCAGACCCAGCTCCTGCCAGCGGGCCTGCACCCGGGCCTCCAGCTCCCCATCACGGCCCAGGGGTTCACCCCAGGGATGGCGCCGCTCGGGGCCGATCTTTGTGGTGGCATCGATGGCCAGCCGGCCCCCGAGCCCCAGGCGCTCGCTGGCGAAATCCAGGGTGTCGAACGGCGTGTTGTCCAACACGAAGAGATCCCTCTGGGGATCCACCTGGGCGCTGATGGCCCACACCACCTGGCGAGGGTCGCGGATGTTGATGCTCTGGTCCACCACCACCACGAACTTCGTGTAAGTGAACTGGGGCAGGGCGCTCCAGAAGGCCATGGCCGCCCGCCGGGCCTGGCCGGGATAAGCCTTGTCGATGGCGATCACCGCCAGCTTGTAGCTGAGGGCCTCCATCGGCAGGAAGAAATCCACGATCTCCGGGATCTGCTGGCGCAGGATCGGCGTGTAGATGCGGTTGAGGGCGATGGCGAGCATGGCCTCCTCCTTGGGGGGGCGGCCGCTGAAGGTGGTGAGAAAGATGGGGTCCCGCCGGTGGGTGATGCAGTGAAAACGCACCAGCGGCGAGGCCTCGATGCCCCCGTAAAACCCCATGTGGTCGCCGAAGGGCCCATCGGGTAACTCCTCACCAGGGGTGATCGTGCCCTCCAACACCAGTTCGCTGTGGGAGGGCACGGAGAGATCCAGGGTTTTGCAACGGGCCAGCCGCACGCCCTCGCCGCCGTAGAGGCCGGCAAAGAGCCACTCGCTCAGCTGCACCGGAATGGGTGTGGCCGCGGCCATCACCAGCAGAGGGTGCACGCCGATGGCGATGGCGATCTCCAATTTCTTTCCCATCGCCGCCGCCTTGCGCAGGTGCCGGGCACCACCCCGCACGCTGAGCCAGTGCACCGTCATGGTGTTGATCGACTGGCGCTGCAGCCGGTACACCCCCACGTTGGGCGTGCCGGTTTCCGGATCCTTGGTGATCACCAGCCCCAGGGTGATCACCCCGCCCGCATCCCCCGGCCAGGGGCGCAGCAAGGGCAGGGCGTCCAGGTTCACCTCCTCGCCTTTGAGCACCACCTGGTGGCAGGGGGGCGTGAGGTCCCGGTCCGGCATGGCACGCATCAGGCTCCAGGCCAGGCCGCCATAGCGCTTGAGCTCCTCGAAGCCCTTGGGCGGCCGGGGCTGTTGCAGCAGGGCAAGCTTCTCCCCGAGTCCCTCCAGCTCCTCGGGGCGCTCCATGCCCATGCTCCACACCACCCGCTGCACCGTGCCGAGGAGGTTCACGGCCACCGGAATGGTGGAGCCCCTGACGTTTTCAAACAGCAGGGCGGGCCCCCCGAGGGCCAGCACCCGATCGGCGATGGCCGCCAATTCCAGATCCGGATCCACCGGTGCCGAGATGCGACGCAACTGGCCCCGCCTCTCCAGGAGCTGGAGGAAGCCGCGCAGATCGCGACCCTGCTGGGCCATCACACCGGCCAAGGCGTCACCCTGAAACAGGGCTCACTCTGACCGATGGAAAGGCTCTACGAGCGGAAATCAGGCTTTTCCAGCCGCTCAACGGCGATCCCCAAGGGACCGAACGAAATCAACAGGCTCACCAGGGTGGCTCCAGCAGCGGTGAGGAGCGCTTCGGTCCAGGGCGATCCGTAGTGGGTCGGATGGCTGAGGCGGTCGGCAAAGAAAGTAGAAAAAAATGTGATCAGGGCAAATGAGAACCAGGGCCGGTACACGCGAAAGAGGCGGGTGAAGCTCACGGCCACCCCAAACAATCCGGCAAGTGCTCCTGTGAACAGGGCCACTTGCCAATGGGCGGCCGTGAGGGAGGCAAAATTCCCCTGGGTCATGGCCGTCAGACAGGCGATGGTGGACTGGCCGAGGTGACGGGAAAAAAGGGCGGCTTTCAGGCGAAGAAAGGAAGACAAGGAAACCCCCAATGGTGGCCAAGGGCTCACAGGTGCCTGCCATGGCCCATGTGCCTCGAGGGTAGACAACAAAGAGCAGAGCAGGAGATGGGGGTTCCCATCCGGAGATCCGCACGCCAGAACCCACACAGTCCAGCCTGGTGCTGTCACACTGCATTCATATCTGCTTTTCCCTCCGGAAATGCCCGCTAACAGCGATTTTCAGCAGGCCATCCAGGCCGCCCAGCGCAGCCCCCTCGTGGGCCCCAACGTGCTTCGCAAGGCTCTCCCCTATGTGGGGGGCGGCATGGTGCTCACGGCCGGTGGGGTGATGGGAGGAATGGCCCTCATGGCCAGCAATCCCCCCCTGTTCATGCCCCTGTTTGTGGTGGCGATGATCGCCCAGTTGGTGCTGTTCTTTGTCGCCCAAAATGTGGCCCTCAAGGCCAACAACAGCACGGCTCTGCCCCTGCTCGCCTCCTACAGCCTTCTCACAGGCTTCACCCTGAGCGGCATCGTGTCGCTGGCGATCGGTACAGCCGGGATCGGTGCCATCGGCACCGCCGCTCTCGCCACCGGCCTCACTTTCGTGGCGGCCTCCATCTTTGGCCGCCGGATGAGCGACGACGTGGGGCAGGCCCTCTCGGGCGTTGTGGGCCTGGGAATCATCGGTCTGCTGATCGCCGTCGTGGTGCAGCTCGTGGGCGGTCTCTTCATCCCCGGGTTCGGGATGGGCACCTTCCAACTGATGATCGCCGGCTTCGGCACGGTTCTCTTCATCGGCGCCGCCTTCGTCGACTTCTACACCATGCCCCGCACCTACCGGGACGACCAATACCTGGCTGGTGCATTGGGGATGTATCTCACCTACATCAACCTGTTCATCT
>JBEIGX010000253.1:0-2943 GCA_040381675.1 Aphanothece sp. | reverse complement strand
TCCTGGCCAAACAGCCGCAGGGTGGCCTGGGCATTGGTGGGCCCGTGCACCCGGTCGGGCCCTGCGGGGGCGCGGTCTTCCAGATCAGCCCAGCTGAGAGCCATCAGGCGATCCAAAGGGAAGGGGCATCCTGGCAGGCAAAGGCGGTTGGCCCCTGAACCAGCTGCAACGCAGGCTGGTGCCCCAGCGCGCCGGCAGTGTCACAGGGCGCCATCCGGGCCACGTCCCTGGCCCAACAAAAAACCCGCCCCAGAAGGAGCGGGTGATGAAGGGGATTTCAGGTATGAACGAAATCGGAGCGGCGGGATTCGAACCCACGACCCCCACTACCCCAAAGTGGTGCGCTACCAAGCTGCGCTACGCCCCGGCACAACGAAAGTATCACAGCGCCCTGGGGGGTTGGCGCTGGCGGGCCAGCCGTTTCAGCAGCCGTTGCGTGAGCCGGTCGCGTCCCATGGCGGCATAGCCCTGGATCCGCTCCTGGCGGGCCAGCTGGCGCAGGCCGGCCAGATTGAGCGACGCCAGCCGCAGCTCTGGCAGCCGCTGCCAGGCCTGGGTGGTCACGGGGAGGTCGGAACCCTCCCGGCTCTCCCGGAAGCCGAAGAGGGCACTGCCGGCCATCCATTCCGGCACCAACACAAACAGCACCGCCAGGAGGCCATAGAGCTCCACCAGCCCCCTGGGGAGGGGATGGAGCCGGCGGGATCCCTCCTCCTGCTCGTCCAGGACGTCGTCCTCGCCTCTCATACCTGCTCACTGCGCAGACAGGTGATCTTCATCGGGAGCCGCTCCAGCGTGAGCTCATCCCCCCGGAGAATCAGGCGCATATCGTCGTTGCGATAGATCAGAGCGGGATCGCTGTGGGTTTCCCGAAAAAAGGTGGTGTGGGAGCCTCCACTGATGAGGGTGGCCTGGGAAGCGTTGCGCTCCACCACCACACCTCCCTTCTCAGAACACAGATACCGCTCCTTGATGTCGTAGTCCTCCCACCAGGGTGAGCTCATGGCCACCAGACCCAGAAGCATGGGGAGGAGCGCCATGGCCGCACTCAGGACAAACGGATGGGGGCATTGTCCCCGCGCAGGACGCAGTGGGGAAGGGACCAGTCGTAAGACTGCCAGACATCCGCCGGCAACTGGTAGGCCACGCCCTCAAAGGCTCCCAGACGGACGCCGGACGGCTGGGCGGAGCAATAGGGGCGGCTGCCGGGCTTGGCCAGGTATTGCTGGTGATACGGCTCCGCAAAGTAAAAGGGTTGTCCACTGGCGATCTCCGTAGTGATCGGCCCGTAGCCGGCCTGCTCGAGGAGGGCGCCATAGGCCTGGCCGCTCGCCTGGGCCTGGGCCAGATCGGCCGGGCTGCTCACGTAGATCGCTGAGCGATATTGGCTTCCCCGATCGTTCCCCTGCCCATCCCCCTGGGTGGGGTCGTGGCACTCCCAGAACAGCTTGAGCAGATCGCTGAACCCCACCTGGGCCTGGTCCCACACCACCCGAACCACCTCGGTGTGGCCCGTTCGGCCTGAGCACACTTGCTGGTAGGAGGGATCGATCACCGATCCGCCCGCGTAGCCCACGGCCGTGGTGATCACCCCTGGCAACCGCCAGAACCCCTTCTCCGCCCCCCAGAAGCAGCCACAGCCAAAGATCACCTCCCCCTGTCCGGGTTGCACAGCCGCCGCAATGGGGGTGCCGAGCACCGCATGCTTCAACTCAGCGGCCTGCTTGGTCGGGGTGAGGGAAGGGGAAAAAAGGTCGAACACCTTTGATACCAGAGGGTCAGGGTGGGCTGAGCCTAGGGGGAGAACACCGTTCACGGCTTCGGCACGAAGGCAATGTGGTTGAGCAGGGTGGTGGTGAACGCAAACAGAAGGAAGGGCAGAGAAAGCACGAGGATCAGACCCACACCCACCAGGGCAAAAATGGGTTTGCTGGCGCCCATCAGGGCCAGCCCTGCAGCCAGGCTGACAAAGATCACAAGCATCCAGATCAGAATCTGCCCGTAGATGTCTCCGAAAGTGAGCGTGCAACGCACGTCATAGGCCTGGGCGAGGGCCGAGGCGGAAGGGGAAGTGGGGGTGGAAGCCATGGCGGAAGAAAGGGGCGCCCTTCAACGATGTGAAATCTGCCATTCAGCTAAGCGGGCCATCCTTTCTCCTGGCTGGTCTCTCAACAACAATTGAGGCCAGAACCAGTGAGCTAAGGCAGGGCCGCTTCAGGCGGACTGGAGCTGTTCGGCCAGCTCCCGCTCCCACAACCGCCGGTAGGTGCCCGGCACGTCCAGAAGCTCCGAATGGCGGCCCTCCTGCACCAGGCGCCCCTCCTCCATCACCAGGATGCGATCGCAAGCCGCCGCGGCCGAAAGTTGGTGGCTGATGAGCACCACCGTGCGCTGTTGCTGGTCGCGCACGGCCCGGAGGATGGCGCCCGCCGTGCGGTTGTCCACGCTGGCCAGGGCATCATCCAGCACCAGGATCGGCCGATCCACCAGCAGGGCTCGCCCCAAGGCCGTGCGCTGCCGTTGGCCGCCGCTAAGGGTGATGCCCCGCTCCCCCACCAGGGTCTGGTACCCATCGGGGAAGCCCCGGATGTCGGGAGCCAGCTGGGCGAGCTCGGCGGCCGCCTCCACCCGCTCCAGCGATGCCTCCGGCTCGCCGTAGCGCAAGTTGTCGGCCAGGGTGGCGGTGAAGAGAAACCCCTCCTGGGGCACCAGAGCTACCTGGTGGCGGAGGTCGTCAAGGGAGAGGGCGGTGAGATCGATCCCATCGAGAAACAACTGGTGCTCCGGCACCTCCACCATCCTCCCCAGGGCTCGGGCCAGGGTGCTCTTGCCGCAGCCCACAGGGCCCACAACCGCCACCAGCTCCCCCGGCTGGATGGAAAACGACAGATTCTCCAGGGCCGGTTGCACCCGTCCGGGGTAATGGACGGTGAGGCCGCGGGC
>JBEIGX010000252.1:0-3062 GCA_040381675.1 Aphanothece sp. | reverse complement strand
TGCTGGGGATTCGGTGTGGCGGCGATCGTCTCCACCCGGAAGCGGGGATCAAACAGGGTGTCAGCCATGGCTGCGGGGGGCGATGGGGATGGCCTGGGGCGCAGACGACTCCCCCTCTTCCAGGGCGCTGGTGGGAGCGGATCCGGCTAAGGGGGGGAGGGGGGTGCCGGCCACCAGGGCAGAGCTAAGCGACTCGAGCTCATCGCCGGTGCGGGCCCCAATCACCTGGCCCAGCCGTTGCCCCCCCCGGTCGAACAGTTCCAGATGGGGAATGCCGTTCACCTCGTAGGTGTCGACCTGGGGTTGCCAGCGGGGGTTGTCCACGTTCAGCAACACCACATCCAGCTCCCCTTGATGACGCCGCTCCATGGACTCCATCGCCGGGGCCATGGCGCGGCACGCCTCGCACCAGTCGGCGTAGAACTCCACCAGGGTCGGGCGGCCGTCCGCCAAGGCCACATTCAGCTCAGGAGACTGCCGCGCCAGCCTCTCGAGGGCCGCTTCCGGATGGAGGCCCCCCCGCAACCAGAAGAGCGCCAAGGCCAGTACGGCGGCCACAGCGGCGAGCACCATGCGCTCCACCCGACCAAAGGACGCTGGGGGGGCAGGCTCGCCCATGGCCACTGTTCGCTCATCGCATTGGAGTGACCTTAATGGTTTCAGAACTAAGGCGGTTCGGCCAAGGGGGGCCTTGCTAGCGTCGGATCAACGCCGATGGGCCGTGAAGAGGCGCCTTACCCTCTACTTCCCTCGCGACGCTGTTCATCAGCCGATCACCTACCGATTGGCAGTGGATTTTGATGTGGCAGCCAAAATCCTTCGGGCCCAGATCGCTCCCAGCCAGAGCGGCACCATGGTGGTGGAGCTCTCCGGAGACATTGATGCGTTGGATTCAGCAGAGGTCTGGCTGGAACGCCAGGGCCTGCGGCTGAGCCGGGCCCGCAGCGAGATCCGAGTGGATCCTGACCAGTGCGTGGATTGCGGTCTCTGCTCCGGGGTTTGCCCCAGCGGGGCCCTGTCGTTCCCGATCCTTGAGCGCCGTCTGCGGTTCGACGCGGCCCGCTGCCTGGTCTGCGAACAATGCCTGCCGAGTTGTCCATTCGGGGCCATCAGCTTGGTGCTGGAGCCTGCATGAACACCTTTCTGCGCTACATGCTGCTCCCCTTCCGGGCCCCGACCTTGCTCATCCTGCTGCTGGTGAGTGCCTATGTGGGCCTCGACTGGAGTCTGAGCCGGAGTGCCCTGCCGGGCCAGGAGACGATCGATGGCCTGTCCTGGGCCATGGAGTGTCTACAGGCCGGGGTGGTGGTGGTGCTGTGCACCATCCCCGACCTCTTGCTCCGTCAGGTGTCCTCCCTGATGGCCACGAGCCGGGTGGTGAGCTTGGTGGCCACCCTGCTCATCGTGACCCTGGTGGGGATTTACATGCTTCACCTCGAGATGCTGGCCGACGTGCTTGTGCTGGGCTGCACCGTTCTGCTGGCCCGGCTGGACATGGTGAGGGCCCGTGTGGTGCCTCCTCCCCTCGTCACCGTGTGTCTGCTGGCGCTTCTGGTGATTGGGGGGGCCTCCCTGGGCCGGTTGGCCGGCTCGGGGGGCCTGGGCCCCATGTTCCTGCCCCCTGGCGCGAGGGTTTAACAGGCGGGGCGCCTCTCCTGCTGGTAGCTCCAGGCATTGCCCAGCACCTTTTTCACGTAGATCCGGGTTTCCGGGTAGGGAATGGCTTCCACCCAGACTTCGGGAAAGCGGCTGCGGTCCGGGGTCTGCCAACCCTGCACAGCCCCGGGCCCCGCGTTGTAACTGGCCACCGTCGCCAGGGGATCCCCCTTCCACTGATCCAACATGGCCCTCAGATACCGGGCCCCCAGCCCTGCGTTCCGCTTGGGCTCCTGCAGCTCCCCGGTGGTGAGGGGGCTACCTGCCAGCTCCGCCGCTGTGGCGGGCATCAACTGAAGGAGTCCCACCGCCCCCGCCGACGATTGCACGGCCGGAGTGAAGCGGGATTCCTGCTTGGCCACCCCAAGCAAAAGGGCGAGGGGCAGCTGCTGTTGCTCCGCCGCTGGAGCGAAGGCCTCCGCAAAGCGCCTGGGGTGCAGGGCCTGCTCCAGTTGGGGCAGGAGGGAGCACTGCTCTGGCTTGAGCAGGAAGGCGGCCTTCTCCAGCTGGCCCAGCCCTGTCCAGTCGTCCCCCACCCCTTGGCGCAGCCTTCCTTCCACCAGCAGGTCCCCGCTGTCCTTGGGGGGTTGGCCGCCCCGGCGCAGCCTCCAGGTTTCCCAGGCTTCCGTGGATTGGCCGAGGCGCCACAACTGATCCAGAGCCGCATCGCCACTCGCCAGGGGCTGCCAGGGGCTTCTGGTTGCTTCTCCTGCACTGACGGCGGGGGAGGGTTGCAGGGTCAGGTCTTCCTTGCCGAGGCGTGCAGCGGCCCGCCAGCCGTAGTACCCGCCAGGGTGGTGCACCAGCAGTTGTTTCCAGGTGAGGGTGGCCTCCTCCTCCTGGCCCCGTTGTTGCTGGGCGTAGCCCAGCCAGAAGCGGTGGCGGGCTGCAAGCGCCGGGGGGAGCTGGTCTGCGGGGATGGCGTTCAAAATGGCCGCCACACCATCCCAGTTGCCTTTCAGCAGATACTGTCGGGCCACCTCCCACTGCAGGTCCCAGCTGGCGGGATCCTGCGGCCAGCGCTGCAGCACGGCCAGGGCTGCCCTCCCGCTGCTGTCGCTGAGGGCGAGTCGGGCCTGGACGGGGGCGCTGTTCTGCCAGCGCGACGGCAGCTGCTTCAGCTGGGCCGGGGTGGGGGAGTCGTCCTGCTCGCTGAGCAGGCGCACAGCCTCTTCCGCTGCGGGGGTGTCCGGCCGTTTCTGGACCATCTCGATCAGCAGGGGAGCGGCCAGACGCTGGGTGTCCGGAGGGCCTTTCAGAAAGGTGCGGGCCAAGGTCAGCCGCCCCGAATCGCTCAGGGCCCCAACGGTGGCCGCTTCCGGACCCTTCTCGCCCAGGCAGCGCAGGGCTCCAGACCCATCCCCCGCCTCCGCCAGACCCTGGGCCAGCTGGGCTCGCTGGGCGGG
>JBEIGX010000251.1:0-3094 GCA_040381675.1 Aphanothece sp. | reverse complement strand
GGTGGCCGGTGCTTTGGCAGGCATCAGCGGCGCCCTCTACACCGTGCAGTCCGGCATCATCTCGCCCCAGTTCATGTCGGTGGCCTTCTCCATTGAGATGGTGATCTGGGTGGCTGTGGGGGGTCGGGGAACCCTGCTCGGGGCCATTTTCGGTGCGGTGCTGATCAACTACGCCAAGAGCCTGATCAGCGAGGCGCTTCCGGAAACCTGGCTCTTCATTCAGGGGGCCCTCTTCCTGCTGGTGGTCACCGTGCTGCCGGACGGCATCGTGGGCTGGTGGCGGAAGGGGGGACCGCGTCAGCTCCAGACCATGGTGGGCTGGCCGCCGCCGTCCTCCACCTATCCCTCCCTCGACCTTGATCCGGCTGTTCAGGCCGAGCGCACCAGCCTCCAATCCCCCCGCGATCGGGGAGGTGAGCCATGACATCCACCACCCTTGCCCCCGGGGCTACCACCGAGCCCCTGCTTGAGTTGCGCGGCGTTACCGTCAGCTTCGATGGGTTTCTCGCCCTCAACGATCTCAACTTGGTGCTGCAGCCCGGGGAGCTGCGGGCCGTGATTGGCCCCAACGGGGCCGGCAAAACCACCTTCCTGGATGTGATCACTGGGAAGGTGCAACCCACGAAGGGCAGTGTGTGGTTCCGCGGTCGCCCCCTGCTGGGGATCACGGAGCATCGCATCGCCCGGCTGGGGATCGGCCGCAAGTTCCAGACCCCCCGGGTGTATCAGAACCTCACCACCCGCCGCAACCTGGAGCTGGCGGTGAGCCGCAACGCCTCCCCCTTTGCCCTGCTCTTCAACCCCCTCGACCAGGAGAGCCGGGATCGGGTGCAGCACCTCCTGGAGGTGGTGGGCCTGGAAGCCCAGGCGGGTGTTCCGTCCGGAGGCCTCTCCCATGGGCAGAAGCAATGGCTGGAGATCGCCATGCTGGTGGCCCAGAGCCCGGAACTTCTCCTGGTTGATGAACCGGTGGCCGGTCTCACCGATGAGGAGACGGAGCTCACTGCCGCCCTGCTCAAGGATCTGAGCGGTCGCCACACCGTGCTCGTGATTGAGCACGACATGGACTTCATCCGAGATCTCCAGGCTCCGGTGACCGTGCTGCATGAAGGCCATGTGCTCTGCGAGGGCTCGATGGAAACGGTGCAGAACGATCCGAAGGTGATCGAGGTGTACCTGGGCCGGGACGAGGAGTGATCCCCGGCCCACCCCCCGGTTCCGCCCCCCGCGCTCCCCACTGCTGATTCGCCCACACCCCCTCTGCAATGACCCGCACTCCCCTTGCCACCGCTCCTGGATCGCCCCAGGCGAGCGCCACCGATGTGCTCGAGGTGCGCGATCTGAACGTGTACTACGGAGAAAGCCACATCCTGCGCAACGTGGATCTCACGGTGGGCGCCGGCCAGATGGTGTGCCTGATCGGGCGAAATGGCGTGGGGAAAACCACCCTCCTGAAAACCGTGGTGGGGTTGTTGCAACAGCGTTCGGGCACGGTGGCGCTGGGCGGCGAGGACGTGAGGAACCTGCCTCCTTACCGCCGCGCCCGGGCGGGCATCGGCTATGTGCCCCAGGGGCGGGAGATCATTCCCCAGCTCACGGTGCGGGAAAACCTGCTGTTGGGCCATGAATCCCTGCCCGGGGGGCTGGCCCGCCACCGCCACATCGATCCGGTGGTGTTTGAGCTGTTCCCCATCCTTGAAACCTTCCTGAACCGCTCGGGAGGCGATCTTTCCGGGGGCCAGCAGCAGCAGTTGGCCATCGCCCGGGCTCTGTTGGGCAAGCCCAGGCTGCTGCTCCTCGATGAGCCCACCGAAGGAATCCAGCCCTCGGTGGTGCTGGACATTGAGCGGGCCGTGCGCCGCATCATTGCCACCACGGGCATCAGCGTGTTGCTGGTGGAGCAACATCTGCACTTCGTGCGGCAGGCCGACTGGTATTACGCCATGCAAAAGGGCGGTGTGGTGGCCAGCGGCCCCACTGGGGAATTGAGCAAGGAAGTGATCGATCGCTTCCTCAGCGTCTAGCCGTTGCTAGAGCTGGCTTGGTTCGTTTTTGTTCCATGGTCCGCTTTTCTGCCTTGCTTCCGCTGGCCTGCGCCTCCCTGGCGGCCAGCACCCTGGTCCAGCCGGGGATCGTTTGGGCCCAAACCTGCCAATTCCTGGCACCGGTGGGGGGCAATGGCGTCACGCCCATTGTCACCAAAACCATCAGTCCAGGAAATCCCCTGGGCCGTCCCAACTGGAACACGGATTTCTTCGTCACCCGTCCCTACTCCTCCTACAAACTCTTCTTCACGGCGGATTCCTCCGTTTCTGCCACCTATCCGATTCAGGCCTATCTGAAATTCACCGATGGCTCCAGTCTGCGGGTCTTCAACGACAACATCACCCCCAAGCCAGGCACCGGAGGGGGCATTGTGGTGCCCGTGGTGCCTGGCAAGGAGGTGAGTCAGGTGAACATCAAGGTGGGAGCCAGCAGCAACATGGCGGCCACTGGATTCACCTACCGGGTTTCCGTGCAGGGGTGTCGTTGATCCCTGCCTGAGCCCCTGAAAGGGGGCACCCAACGGGTGCCCCCTGTCCCATCACACCAGGGTGAACTGGGCAGCGGTGAGAGCAGCCAGCGGATTGACGGTGGCGAACTGAATCGGCGCGTTGTTGTTGCGGCTGCCGTCCACATCCCAGAACAGAGCACCGGTGGTGGTGTTGAAGAGGATGCGTTGGGCCCTGTCGGTGGCGCTCACCACACCTGGTCCAGCGAGGAACTGGGCTGCGGTGAGGGTCGCCCCTGCGTTTCCGATCCCGGTGAACACGGCCGCGGTGAGGGCGATGCGATCGCCTTCCGCGATGTTGAAGTCGGTGATCTGATCGCTGTTGGCAGGGCCGTTGGAATCGAAGCGGAAGGTGTCCGCTCCCAGTCGACCGGTGAGGACATCAACCCCAGCACCACCATCGAGGGTGTTGTTGCTGGCATTGCCGGTGAGGGCATTGGCCAGGGCGTTGCCGGTGCCGGTGAGGGCGGTGCCTGTGAGCACCAGGTTTTCCAGCTCGGCACCCAACGTGATGTTGACGGCGCTGTTGACGGTGTCGGTGCC
>JBEIGX010000250.1:0-3132 GCA_040381675.1 Aphanothece sp. | reverse complement strand
CGTGATGCAGGCCAGGCCGTTGGAGTGGTGGTTGCGGCCGGTGAGCATGCAGGAGCGCGAGGGTGAGCAGAGCGCCGTGGTGTGCATGTTGTTGAACCGCAGACCATCCGCCGCCAGGGCATCCAGGTGGGGGGTGGCGATGGGGCTTCCATAGCAGCCGAGCTGGCCGAAGCCTGTGTCGTCGAGCACGACAAAGATCACGTTGGGCGCCCCCTCCTTCGCCCTCCTTGGCTCAGGCCAGGCAGGTGTGGACACCTCCACCGTGCGGCCGATGACGCCAGGGAACGCCGCGCCGGGCTTGTATTCGTTGAGGGGGGGCATGAAAAGGGCTGGGTGACTCCTTTTGGCAAATTACCCAGTCCGAAAGAAGCTGCCCGAAAGGTGCCGAGATCCTTCGTTTTTGACCACTTCCTTCGCTGGGGACCCGGGCCAAGGGGGCATAAAGTATCGGTTGCTACGATCTGGCCTGATTGGTTTCAGGTTCTGGGTCTCCCCTTCCTGTTGGGATTGGACTCAGGTTCAAGATCAGGACCGATTAGTTCTGATTGGCTCGCGTAGCGTCTTCTTAGCGCCCTTGGGACTTTTCTTGGAGCCTGCGGCAGTTATTCCTTTCATCAAGCTTCCCGATGTTTCGCTCGTCTCAACGAGCACAGTGGCATTTGGTTCGGTGGTGGGTCAATTTCTCCCCCTGGTTGTGCACTCCTGGGAGCAGCCCCTCCAGGGAAAGACTTTCCGAAACCACTCCAGTTGCATCCGCCTCGGTGATCTCACACTGCTCGCGACTTGGGGGTCAGCCATTGATGGGGAGGTGGAGCAGAAAAGCGAGGCCCAGTTGGTGCTTCCTTACATCGCAGGCACCAACCATTTCCACATCCAACGTCATACCTTTTCCTTCCGCGACTCCTGCCTGTTCATCCCGGCGGTCCGCACCCGCTTCCGCCTCCACTGCACAGCTTGTTCCGGGATCATTCTCAGTTTTGTGCCCGAGTCCCTGCTTCCCGTGGCCCATTCCATCGCCGGTCCGGGTTTCGACGGGCTGGCTCTCCGCCAAGCCCTCGAGCAGCCCGCCATTCTCGATCGCCAGATCGATCCCCGCCGCGAACACGTGCACCGCTTGCTCATGGAGGCCATGGTGTTCACGGAGCGTTCGATGGTGCTTAGCGGTGGGGTGCAGTCCATGCTCTGCCTCGACGATCTGATCCGCCGGCTGCTTGTGTTGCTGCTGGTGCCCGATTTGCTCCATTTCTCCCAGCCCCACCAGCTGACGGAGAAGCCTTTTGTGCACGCCGACCTGGTGGAATGGCTGCTGGCCCATCTCGATGAGCCGATCAGCCTGTCCGACATGGAGCAGCGCACCAGCTACAGCCGTCGCTCCCTGCAAATGGCCTTCAAGCGGCACTTTGGCTGTGGCCCCATGCAGTGGCTTCGCCGTCAGCGGCTCGCCAAGGCCCGTGCTCTGTTGGAGCAGCCCGGTGGCCACAACCTCGCCCAGGTGGCCATGGCCTGTGGCTATCTCTCCCCGGCCTCCTTCAGCCGCGACTATCTCGCCCTCTACGGCGAGCGTCCCTCCCATGCGTGGAGGCGTTTCCGTTTCAACGAAGCCCACTGATCAGCGTGCCGAAACGGTTCACCATGCCTACTCTCAAAAAAGAGACAGCGTTTTCTTCATGCCTTCCGGAGCCACCTTCAACACCCCTGAGGATCAGGAGTTCCTCCCCGCCGAAACCGCCCTCTCCCGCCAGGCCCTCCAGGCGGGACGGCTGAAGGGCATCACCCAGGCGGAGGGAGTCGTGATGATCGTGCTGGGCCTCCTTGCCCTGCTCTTCCCCGTGATCGCCTCCGCTGGCATCACGGTGATGGTGGCCGTGGCGTTCCTCGTGGCGGGCCTGATGGGCTGGATCGACACCTTCAGCCGGGGACGACGTCTCACCCGCTGGCATGGCCTGCTGCGCCTGATCGTGGCCAGCCTGTTTCTGTATGCCGGCCTCTGGATGCTGCTGCAGTTCAAAGGCGGCGTGGTGCCCGCCGCCTCCCAGATCAAGGCCCTGGCCACCGCAGTGGGTCTGGTGTTTCTCTTTGAGGGCATCGTGATGTCCATCGTGGCCCTCGCCCACCGCCGGGCCTTGGGCTGGGGGTGGGGCCTGCTCAACGGCTTGGTCACCCTGGTGCTTGGCCTGCTGATCCTCACCATGAGCCCTGCTGGCCTGCTGTCGGTGCTTGGGATGCTCGTGGGCATCAGCTTCCTCTTCAGTGGCTTTGATCTGCTTGGTTTCAGTGCCCGTCTCCATAACCCCACCGCCATCTCGCCCGGATCTCCCACGTCCGGTTCGTCCCTCTCGTAGAAGTCCCCAGGTGATGGCTGGAGCCATCGGTTGCAAAGGTGGCTGATCTCTTCAGCCACCACCGCGACCAGACCCTGGCCCGGCTGGCCCCCCTGGCGGAACGGCTGCGCCCCCGCACCCTCGACGACTTCGTGGGTCAGGAAGCCATCCTCGGACCAGGGCGGCTCCTGCGCCGGGCCATTAGCGCCGATCGGGTGGGCAACCTGATCCTGCATGGCCCCCCGGGCACGGGCAAAACCACCCTGGCCCGCATCATCGCCGGCTGCACCCGCGCCCACTTCAGCAGCCTCAACGCCGTGCTGGCCGGGGTGAAAGACCTGCGCTTCGAGGTGGAGGCGGCGAAAGACCGCCTCGCCCACCATGGCCTGCGCACGATTCTCTTCATCGATGAGGTGCACCGTTTCAACAGCGCCCAGCAGGATGCCCTCCTCCCCTGGGTAGAGAACGGCACCCTCACCCTCATCGGTGCCACCACGGAAAATCCCTATTTCGAAGTCAACAAGGCGCTGGTGAGCCGCTCGCGCCTGTTCCGCCTGGAACCCCTTGAGCCGGCCGCCCTGCGCCGTCTGCTGCAGCGCGCCCTCCGGGATCCGGAGCAGGGCTATGGCGGACGCTCCATCTCGCTGACACCGGAGGCCGAAGCCCACTGGCTGGATGTGGCCAATGGCGATGCCCGCAGCCTGCTCAATGCCCTGGAGCTCGCGGTGGAAACCACCGAGCCCGATGCCGAGGGGTGCATCGCCATTGATCTGACGATCGCCGAGGAGTCGATCCAGCAGCGGGCCGTGCT
>JBEIGX010000249.1:0-3133 GCA_040381675.1 Aphanothece sp. | reverse complement strand
TCCAGATGGCGGCTAACCCCCACTGCTCTTGTTGGTAAGCCAGCTGGACACTGCCAGTGGCACCGGAATTTTCGTTACCAATCCCGCCGCCTCCGTCTTCCGGACTCGCACTGGGATTGCCGGAGTTGCCATTGGCGGCCACATAGTTGGCGCTCAGACTCACCCCATTGCTCTGCCACCACAGGCCTGCGCCAGCGCCCAGGTTTTTGCTGTAAGCGGCGGGTGCCCCATTCACCGTCATCACGTTGAGGATGGTGTCGGAGGGATACACGCTGGGCCACACCGCCAGCATGTCCTCCTGTCCCACCCGGGCACCGATCGTGGCGGTGAACTGGCTGCCGATGGGGAACTGGTAATACAGCTTGTCGATGGCCACCACATCGCCGCAATCCGCACCATCGCCACAGTCTTCTTCGAAAGCCACCTCCAGCTCGGCCAGAGCCAGGGCATGGGGCTCGCCGCCAAACACACTGCTGCCGAAGTTCCCGGCCCTGAGGTTGGTGCGCAGCAGATCCTTGCCCGTGAAGCTGGTGTCCAGGGTCAACTGGAGGTCGTAGTTGAAGCTTGTGGCGTTGGGGAGATTCACCGGCGTGCGGGGAGCACCGGTGAGGGAATTCGGAGCCCGATTCACCGAATTGGTCCCGACGTTGATGGCGGATCCGGAAAAGGTGTTGGCGCCCACCACAAAGGTGGCAAGGCCGGTCAGCTTGGTGGTGGTGGAAAACTGGGAGGCTTCCAGCTCACCCACCTTCACCTCCAGGCCATCCACCCGGCCCCGCACCACGGCCAGCTCCTTTTCGAACTCCTTCATGAGCTTCTTGAGCTCATCGGTGATCTCGGTGATGCGATCCAGGCAGGCATTGAGCAGGGCAGCAGCCTCATAACGGGTCATGGCCCGCTGGCCCCGATAGGTGCCATCCGGGTAACCGGCCACGCAGCCGTAGCGCTCGATCAGATTGCTCAGAGCCTGATAAGCCCAATCCGTGGGTCGAACATCGGAAAACTGGTTGATCGATGTCACCTGGTCGATGCTGTAGGAGGCGGGAGTGGCCTCCAGGGAGCCAGAAGGAGCGGCTGTAGCGAGCCCCGCTGGCAGGGCAGCAGCCAAGGCGACAGGGATGAGGGAAACGCCGAGGGCGGGAGACCAGGGGGACACCAGGGCAGAACACAGAGTTACGCGCACAAGCGTCACGCAGGTCTCCATCAAGTGCAAGTGACTGGAGACAAATGTGAGGATATTTACACGATTGGACGGATGTTCAGCGTCGTCTCGGCGGCCTGGTAGATCCGCGTCCGGTTCGGCCCCGTCCGCCACTCAGATCCAGGGGCGGGGCAGAAAGAACCGTGGGTTCAAAGCCCGGCACTTGCTTTCGCGGCAACGCCTCCCCCAACAACCGCTCGATCGCACGGAGCAGCTCATGCTCTTCTGCAGCCACCAGGGAAATGGCGTGGCCATTGCAGCCAGCCCTGCCGGTACGGCCGATGCGATGCACATAATCCTCCGCCAGGTTGGGGAGATCCAGATTCACCACATGGGGCAACTGTTGAATATCAATGCCGCGGGCGGCGATGTCGGTGGCCACCAGCACCCGCACCTCCCCGCTCTTGAACCCGCTGAGGGCCCGGGTGCGGGCGCCCTGGCTCTTGTTGCCGTGGATGGCGGCCGCCTGCAGGCCATCGCGACAGAGATGCTCCGCCACCTTATTGGCCCCGTGCTTGGTGCGGGAAAACACCAGCACCTGCTGCCAACCGTTGGTGCGAATCAAATGGCTGAGGAGTTCCGGTTTGCGGGCTTTATCGCAAGGGTGGAGCACCGCCTCCACACTGGGTGCGGCCTGATTCTCCGGACTCGCCTGCAGCTGAACCGGCTGATGCAGCAGACCCGTGGCCAGGGAACGGATGTCCGAAGAAAAAGTAGCTGAGAAGAGAAGGGTTTGACGCCGCTGCGGCAACAAGGAAAGGATGCGGCGGATGTCCCGGAGAAACCCCATATCCAACATCCGGTCGGCCTCATCCAGCACCAGGATCTCCACCTGGTCGAGCCGGAGGGCGCCCTGCTGGTGCAGATCCATCAGCCGCCCGGGGGTGGCCACCAGCACATCGGTGCCGCGCCGGAGACGATCGATCTGGGGGTTGGCGCTCACGCCTCCAAACACCACGTCGGAGCGCAAATCCAAGTGACGACCGTAAGCCCTCACGCATTCGCTCACCTGGGCGGCCAGTTCACGGGTGGGGGTGAGCACCAGGGCCCGCACCACACCCGCCCGGGCCCGGGGCCCATGGCGCAGTCGCTCCAGCAAAGGCAAAGTAAAGCCGGCGGTCTTGCCGGTGCCGGTCTGGGCGGCGGCCAGCACATCCCTCCCTTCCAACACTGCGGGAATGCACTGCTGCTGAATCGGGGACGGACGTCGATAACCCCGCTCCTCCACAGCCTGCAACAGGGGTTGGGACAGGCCCAGCACACGAAACTCTGGCACCAGATCCTCTCTTGCCCCTCCGGCGGCTACTGCGGATTCCGGCAGAGCCGGTGATGGCGCAGGGTTCTGGATCGCAGAACCGCTGCTGCGCGACCTGGTGGATCTGGTGCGACCAGGGGAAGGGGGTGGGGGGAGGGAGGGGATAGGACGGTGTCGATCAATCCCCACCGTAGGGGTAAAACGGGTGGAGCAGAAGGGAGAGGTTCCCATGCCCCAGTTAAGACGCGCCAGCCAGAGCCTGAGAGAGCAGACCTATGAGCTCCATATCTTTGCTCTGCTGGGTGCCGTTCGCATCGCGATGTTTTGGTTCGCGGATGCCCTCGATTCCCTGAAAAACGGACCTGGCGAAGGCTTTGCACACCTCGCGAACCATTTTGGCGTGATGATGCGCACTCCGTCGCTCCTGATCTACGCAGTTGTGATGGTGTTGCTTTACGGACAACTGCTCCGTGGCAAGAGAATTCCAGCCGGAGTGCTCGACGCCCTAGGAATCTGGGCTGTGAACATCCTTTTGGTTCATTTTGTGAAAATCAACCTCTTGATGCTCACAGGGATGACTGATCCGAAACTTTTGCTGGGTCAGGTGATCACCTATGTGCTGTTTTTCGTGCTGTGTTGGGGGTGGATCTTTTGGCGGCTTGACCACATTGCAGGTC
>JBEIGX010000248.1:0-3138 GCA_040381675.1 Aphanothece sp. | reverse complement strand
GTGTCAGCTCGCCATCGCGAGGCTCGCTTCCCGCTCCAGGCTCTTCACCTCATCGCGACGGAAGACCAGCACCGACAGCGGTGGCAGGCAGAGATCCAGGGATTGTTCATAACTGTGGATCGCCCAATCATCCGTGAATTTGCCACCAAGGTTGCCGAGATTGCTGCCGCCATAGCGGGCGCTGTCGCTGTTGAACGCCTCGGCGTAGTAGCCGGGGAGAGGCACCCCAACTCTGTAATTCGAATGGGTCTGGGGGGTGAAGTTGGCCACCACCACCAGCCAGCGGCCAGTGATGCTCTCTCGCCGCATGAAGCTGATCACGGAGTTGGAGCTGTCATTGCAGTCGATCCATTGGAATCCGTATTGGCTGAAATCATCTCGCCAGAGGGCGGGTTCGTCCTTGTAGAACACATTCAGGTCGTCGACCATGCGCTGCAGCCCCTGATGGGGTTCGTGTTGCAACAGCTCCCACTGCAGATCTCCCCAGACGTTCCATTCAGCCCGCTGGCCAAACTCCATCCCCATGAAGATGGTCTTCTTGCCTGGATGGGTCCACATGTAGGCAAGAAGGGCACGCACATTGGCAAATTTCTGCCAATCATCGCCCGGCATCTTGTGGAGCAGATGGCTCTTGCCATGCACCACTTCATCGTGGCTCAGGGCCAGCATGAAGTTTTCCGTGAAGGCGTACCAGATGGAGAAGGTGACGTTGTTCTGGTGGAACTGGCGGAACCAGGGATCCATCTCGAAGTAATCGAGCATGTCGTGCATCCAGCCCATGTTCCATTTCAGGTTGAAGCCCAGGCCCCCGATGTCGGTGGGTTGGGTGACCAGGGGCCAGGTGGTGGATTCCTCGGCAATGGAGAGGGCGCCAGGGAAGTGCTGGAAGAGCACATGGTTGGCCTGTTGCAGGAAGCGCACGGCCTCCGTGTTTTCCCTGCCGCCATGTTCATTGGGAATCCACTCCCCATCGGGGCGCAGATAATCGCGGTAGAGCATGGAGGCCACCGCGTCCACCCGGATGCCATCGATGTGGAATTCCTCGAACCAATACACCAGGTTGGCCACAAGGAAGTTGCGCACCTCATTGCGGCTGTAGTTGAAGATCAGGGTGCCCCATTCCTTGTGCTCCCCGATGCGCGGATCTCCGTGCTCATAGAGGTGGGTGCCATCAAAGAAGGCCAGGCCATGGGCATCTTTCGGGAAGTGGCCCGGCACCCAGTCGAGGATCACGCCGATTCCTTCTGCGTGGCATCGGTCGACAAAGGCCCGGAACTCATCCGGGGTGCCGTGCCGGCTGGTGGGGGCGTACCAGCCCGTCACCTGATAGCCCCAGGAGCCATCAAAGGGATGCTCGGAGATGGGCATCATCTCGATGTGGGTGAATCCCCGCTCCTTCACATAGGGGATCAGCCGATCGGCCAGTTCCTGATAGGTGAGCAGGCGGGCACCGGGCTTGAGATCAGCCGCAGGCACCGGTGGGCGGGGCGTGCCGTCCGCTTCGATGAAGGGGGCATCGGCGGCGGCATGGATCCAGCTGCCCAGGTGCATCTCATACACGGAGATGGGCTGATCCAGGGGGTTGCGGCTGTCCCGCTGATCCATCCAGTGGCCATCATTCCAGTGATGGCGGCCGAGGTTGGCCACGATCGAGCCGTGGTTGGGGCGCACCTCATGGCGGAAGCCATAGGGATCAGACTTCTGATAGCAGTGCCCGTTCTGGGCTCGCACTTCGTATTTGTAGATCGCGCCGGGGTGTAGCCCTGGGATGAACAATTCCCAGATGCCCCCCAGCCGCAGTTGCATCGGGTGATGGCGACCGTCCCAGCCGTTGAAGTCGCCCAGCACCGAGGCGCTGCGGGCATTGGGAGCCCAGAGGCAGAACTGCACGCCCGCCACCCCATCCCGTTCGCCCGGGTGGGCTCCCATGAATTTCCAGATGTGATGGTGGTTGCCCTCGGCGAACAGGTGCCGGTCGAGCTCGCCCATCCACTCGTGGCGGAACGCCCAGGGATCGTGCTGCAGGTGCTCGATGCCCGCTCGCCGCACCCTGTAGCGGTAGGTGGCTCCGGGGTTGTGGCCGAGCTCGGCTTCAAACATCCAGGGGTGGTTGGGCGTGCCCATGGGGATCGGTTCTGCCCCCTCCGGCAGCAGTTCCACCGATTCCGCCTCGGGCATCCAGCACCGCACCACCCAGCGATCGCCTTCGACGGTCTGGGGCCCCAGCACGGCCAGGGGATGATCGTGCCGGCATTCCGCAAGCCGGTTGGCATCGTCGACCATCCAGTCGAGGCGGGTCATGGGCGGGAGGGTGTTGAAAGGGCGCGACGGGAGCTTACGGCGGCTTGCCTTCCTCCCCCCCAACCCACCTCCCGGACCCTTCTCTCAAGGCTGGGCGGGAGGGGTGGCGAGCTGGGGATCGGTGGGGAAATCGACACCAATAATTTGGTTGGTGCTGTCGAGAATCACAAAAAGATTGTCGGTGGTGCGCGTGAACTGGGTGTTCACCAGCACCAGCTTCAGCTCCGCGGTGCTCTCGGAGCGGGCAACCCGCTTCACCTTGACGAAATTGCCCGTGTTGCGCTGCAGCTGCTGCCACTTGCGCTGCAGGGTGGCCGGGGGAATCTCCTCCTGCAGCTCCGGGGAGAGGAAGCTGGTGGCGGCCACGAAACGGCCGTCCGTCAGGGCAGTCATGAACTCCGACACCACCTTCTCTGCCGGCTGATCCGCCACGTTGATGTGGTAACCCGCCAGCAGACCCTTCTCATCGATCACCATCAGGACTAGGCGCTCCCCTGCACTGGTCTGCAATTTGGCCTCCACGGTGCTGGAATCCATCCCAGGGACGACGGAGGTGATCACCCAGCTGAGCACCTTCGGTTGGCGCCGCATGTTCATCGCCACCAGATAGGGGCTGGTCATGCGCTGCAGTTCTGGGGCGAACTGGGAATAGCGAGCCTGGGCATCACCATCCCTCAGGGCCTTGAGCACCCGCTCGGCCGCCAGCCGGGCCCGCTGTTCCACCGCCGCCGAGCTGTTGGAGGCCGGGGCCGCCGCCTTGGTGCCCGCGCTGCCGGGTCCCATCCCCTGGGCCTGGGACGGTGCAGAGCAGGAGCCGGTGGCCAGGGCCGCCAGGGC
>JBEIGX010000247.1:0-3138 GCA_040381675.1 Aphanothece sp. | reverse complement strand
GGCTATGGCCAAACTCAGCGCCTGGTCGGATCAGCAGATCGTGGATGGCTTCAGCGGCACCACGGGCGAGGTGGCGCTGCAAGGGGCCAAACGGCTCAGCCTCACCACCTCCGGCCGGTCCCAGGCCTATGCCCTCACCCTGCTGCTGGGGATCCTGCTGATGGCCGCTTGGTTGCTGGCCAATCCCGTGTCCACCGAGCTCCTCCGCCCGCTCCGCTGATGCCGTCTTTCATCCTGCCGCTGCTGTTGGCGCTCCCCATCGCCGCCACCTTGATTCTTCCCGTGCTTTCGGGAGATCACTCCGTGCGGCTCCGGACTCTGGCTGCCCTGGCCTGTGGAGCCCAGCTTGTGGTAGCCCTGGCCTGTTGGCGGATGCCCCCTGCCGATCTTCATCTGGCCTGGCTCCCCAAGCTCAAACTTGCCCTCGACCTGGGGTTGGATGGACTCTCCCTCCCCCTGGTGGTGCTGACGGCTCTGCTGAGCACCCTGGCGATTCTCTCGGCGCCGGAGGATCAATCCAGGCCGCGCCTCTTCTACTCGCTGTTGCTGGCCACCAATGTGGGCGTGGTGGGGGCCTTCCTGGCTCGCAATGCTCTCCTCTTCGTGCTGGCCTTTGAAGTGGTGCTGATTCCCGCCACCCTGCTGGTGGCCACCTGGGGAGGTCCTCGCAAAGCCGGTGCCGCCATCCGCTACCTGGTGTATGGATCCGTGTCTGGCTTGAGCCTGCTGGCCGGTGTGCTCGCCCTGGGTTGGTTCAATGCCAATGGGGTGAGCTTTGCCTACGAGGATCTGGCCCACGCCAGCCTCAGCCCCGCAGCCCAGGCCTGGATTTTGGCCCTGCTGCTGCTGGGCTTTGGCCTGAAGCTGCCGATTGTGCCCCTCCATGGCTGGCAGCCCCTCACTTATGCCCAGGCCCCCATCCCCGCCGTGATGCTGCTGGGCGGTGCGGTGTCCAAGCTTGGGGCCTATGGGCTCCTGCGCTTCGGGGTGGGCTTTCTGCCCGACATCTGGGCCGTCTGGTCGCCATGGATCGCCGCGGCCGGTGCGGTGAGTGCGGTCTACGGCGCCCTGAACGCCATTGCCCAAACCGACATCCGCCGGCTGATGGCCTACAGCTCCCTGGGCCACATGGGTTTGCTGGTGCTGGCGGTGGCGGCAGCCACCCCCCTGAGCCTGCAGGGTGCCATGGCCCAGATCCTTGCCCACGGCATGATCGTTGCCCTGCTCTTCGCCTGCGTTGGTTTGATTGAGCGCAAGACCGGCACCAGCTCCATCCCCGAACTCTCCGGGCTCCTCAATCCCCTGCGGGGATTGCCTTTCACCATGGGGATGATGCTTCTGGCTCTGATGGCCGCCGCCGGTATTCCTGGGCTGGTGGGTTTTCCAGCGGAACTGATCGTGTTTGAGGGCAGCTGGGTGGCTTTCCCCCGGGCCACCCTCATCTGTCTGATCGCCTCTGGCTTCACAGCGGTGTACGCCGTCAGGCTCTTCAACCGGGTCGGCTTCGGCCGGCTTGATAACGCCAAGGCCAACTGGTCGTCCACCCGCTGGCCGGAACGGGCCCCCGCCCTCGTACTCACCGTACTTGTGGTGGTTTGTGGCCTCTGGCCTAAGGCCATCACCGGCTGGAGCGAAGCCGCCACATCGGCGCTGGCCCTGCGCTCCTCCACCTTCCCCACCCAGGTGGCCTCCTCCCCAGGCCTGGCATCCGCCGTGGCCTCCACCCCTCAGCTGCTGCCCTCATGACCCCCCCAACCGCCACGGTGGAGGACACCCGCCAGGCCTCCCGCATCCCCCCTTCCCAGCACCACTGGGCCGAGGTGATCCATCGGCTGGAAGCCGGGGGATCCATGCTGCCGGACACCCCGGAGAACCTTCAGCAGATCATCGGCATCTACAAGGCCTATGCCGTGCCGATGGATTTTTACTGGAGGGATCTGCTGTACATCGCTGAACGGGTGTTCCTCAACCCCCTGCCGGCGTTCAAGTATTTCCCGAGCCAGGCCTATCTGGATCTCCCCAATTCCTATTCTGGCGATCAATCAAAGCTGCGCATCTGGCGGGGGGGGGAGAAGGCCCACCCCGAACTCCTGGAATTCATGGCCAAGGGGGAAACCGGAAACATGCCCAAGGTGTTGCATCACCTCTGGCACGATCGCATCAATATGGAATTCGCCGAAGCCTGCATGCAGGCCATGCTCTGGCACCAGGGCATGGGTGGACGTTTTTACGACTATCTCGAGACCGAGGCCTACCGGGCTAATGCGGATCGGGCGATCAAGGCCTATTTCCGCGGCAACCCCGCCATGCTCGGGTTGCATGCCCTGTTCCCTGAGATGTTCATGGAGCAGGTGAAGCAGATGAGCTACTACGCCAACCTCGGGCTTTTCTGGGAGGTGATGGCTCCCGTGTTCTTTGAGATGAGCGACATTTACGACGAAGGGGGCTTCAAGGGCGTGCCTGATGCCATGGATTTTCTGGTGAATGGCATCTTCGCTGTTGCGGGCCGCCCGATTTACCACCACGTTTATGTGGGAGAGGAATGCATCGAGGTGATCCCCAAATCGGAGGGGTTCACCTGGCTATATGAGGCGGCACTGCCCTATGTGGAGGCCGTGTTCTACCGCACCTCCCCTTTCCGGGGCACCAAGAGCTACAACGCCCAGGCCAACCAGGTGCCAGCTAATCAGGCCGATTTCCACTACGGCATCCTCTACGCCGATGTGTATCCCGTGGGTTCGGCCGGGATCCCCCCCACCCTCCTGATGCAGGACATGCTCCACTTTCTCCCGCCCTATCTCGAGGAGATGTACAAACAGCATCGGCGCGGCGAGGAAGACCAGCTGATCCAACTCGGCATCACCTTCCAGCGCTCCATGTACAACGTCACCTCGGCGGTGATCCAGGCCCTGCGCTGTGCCCTCCTCTACCCACTGGATGATCCCGATCCTGAGCACCTCATGGCGAATCGGCGCTTCTTCGAAGCCCAGATGGATCGCTTCCTGCGGCCGGAAGCCCGGCTCGGAGATATCCAATCCCAGGACTACCGCTGATGGCCACCATCCTTGAAACGGCCAAGGCGGCCGGCTGCTTCTCCACCCTGCTCACGGCCGTTGAGGTGGCTGGCCTCACCTCCGC
>JBEIGX010000246.1:0-3144 GCA_040381675.1 Aphanothece sp. | reverse complement strand
TCCACCCCCAGGGTGGACAGCTGGGCTTCGATGGCCCGCAGATGGCCGCCCACATCCATGCCATCCGTCTCCCCGGGTTGGGTCATCAGATTGCAGATGTAAAGACGGAGGGCCCGACTGCCGCGGATGGCCTCCACCAACTCAGGAACGAGCAGATTGGGAAGCAGGGAGGTGTAGAGACTCCCGGGCCCGAGCACGATCAAATCCGCATGGGCAATGGCCTCCAGAGCCCGGGGCAGGGCTGGCGGGCGCTCCGGGGTGCACCCGAGACGCACGATCGGGCTGGTGGCCATCCCGATGGTGGACTCCCCCTCCAGGCGTTCGCCGTTTTCCAGCTCGGCCCAGAGACGCACATCCGCCGTGGTGGATGGGACCACCTGTCCCTGCACCGCCAACACCCGGCTGCTGGCGGCAATCGCCGATTCCAGGCTGCCGGTGATCGCCATCAGGGCCGTGAGGAACAGGTTGCCGAAGCTGTGACCCTCCAGTCCGCTGCCGGCTTTGAAGCGGTATTGGAACAGCCTGGTCAGCAGCGGTTCCTCACGGGCTAGGGCCACCAGGCAGTTGCGGATATCTCCCGGAGGCTGCACCCCAAGCTCCCGTCGCAGCACGCCGCTGCTTCCCCCATCGTCGGCGACGGTCACCACCGCCGTGATGTTGCTGCTGTAGCGCTTCAGGCCGCTGAGCAGGGTCGCCAGCCCCGTTCCCCCGCCGATGGCCACCACGTTGGGTCCCCGGTTCAGCCGTCGCTGGGCCAGCAGGGCATCCACCAGGTGGGTGTCTTTCTCAGGGGCGAGGGCCTGCTGGATGGAGCCGAAGCTGCGGTTGAGGCCCAGCCAGATCAGCACCCCTCCTAGCAACAGCACCAAGGGGCCGGTGATTCCCCTGGGCAGCACCTGGGTGACGCGGGCCAGCAGCCAGCGCGTGCTTTCCAGGCTCCAGTAGATCGGTTGCAGATCGGCCCACACGGCGGCCCCCAGCAGGGCGATCAACAACCCCAGGCCGGAGGTGAGCATCCAACGCTTCACCACCAGGCCCGGCTGCAGCCAGCGCACGGCCCTGCGTGAACTGCTGACCAGATCTTGTTGGCGCCGTTCCCCCCTGCCGATCCATTCGGGACGCTGGCCTGAGCGCTTGCGGGGCGGGCGGTCGATTGGGCCTCGGGCGGGCAAGGGATCCGGGCGCGGACGCTGAAAGGAGTGTCTGAACTGTAGGGATGGGAGGGGGACGTCAGGATGGGGGTGTTGTCTGCTCCTCCGTCCCCTGGAGTCTGCCCCTTCTGCGCTCACCGAATCCCGTCTTCCGCCGGTGGTGGAGTTCGCGCAGGTTTCCATGGGGTGGGGGGAGCGCCTCATCCTTGATCAGCTGAGCCTCCAGGTGCAGCCGGGTGAGCGTTTGATGGTGGTGGGTCCCTCCGGTTCGGGAAAGTCCACCATCCTGCGGTTGATGGCGGGGCTGCTTCTTCCCACCTCTGGTGTGGTGAAGCTCCATGGGGAAGCCCAGCCCTATCTCCGACTCGACCAACGCCACCCTCCCGATGTGCGGCTGGTGTTCCAAAATCCCGCCCTCCTCGCTTCCCTCACTGTTCGGGAAAACGTGGGTTTCCTTCTCTACCGTCGCAGTCGGCTCAGTGAGGGGGAGATCCGGGAACGGGTCCGCCTCGCCCTGCAGGCTGTGGGCTTGGAGGGCGTGGATGACCGGCTTCCCGGGGAACTCAGTGGGGGGATGCAGAAACGGGTGAGTTTCGCCCGTGCCCTCATCGAAGATCCCTCCGAGCCCAGCCATCGCGTGCCCCTCCTGCTCTTCGATGAACCCACGGCAGGTCTGGATCCGGTGGCCTGCACCCGCATCGAAGATCTGATCGTTCAGGCCACGGGCCTGACCCATGCCTCAGGGGTGGTGGTGAGCCATGTGCACAGCACCATCGATCGTTGTGCGGATCGGGTGATCCTTCTGTACGAGGGGCGCTTCCGCTGGATGGGCAGCGCAGAACAGTATCGGCAGTGCACCGATCCCTACGTGGTGCAGTTCAGGACAGGTAGCCTGCACGGGCCGATGCAGCCTGCCGAGCACTGACGACCCGTCTCTGAAATCCATGCGCCGCAGTGTTCGTGAAGCCCTGGTTGGATTTTCCCTGCTGGCTGCCATCTCAGGGGGGATCGGTCTTTGGCTTTGGCTCAAGGGCATTTCTTTGCAGCGCAACAACTGGAGCATCCAGGCCAACTTTGCTGATGCCGCTGGCCTGGCGGAGCGTTCCGCTGTTCTCCATCGCGGCGTGCAGGTGGGCAATGTGCGAAGTGTGAAGGTCACCGGGCAGACCGTGGAGGCCAGGCTGGAGATCACCGATCCCAACCTGCGCCTCTCCCGGCCCGTGGTGGCTCGCATCGCCACCAGCTCCCTGCTGGGGGGCGATGCGGTGGTGTCGCTTCTCAGCTCGGGCCCTCCCCTCCCCCCCGGGCCTGGTCCCCGGACCCCCGGTTGCAACAATCGCCGCATGGTCTGTGATGGCGGCAAGGTCGTCGGGGCGGCCGCCCCGACCCTGGAGACGGTCACCGACACGGTGCAACGGTTGCTGAGCGAGGCCGAGCGGGAGCGGGTGGTTCCCCAGATGGTCACAGCCACCAAGGCCTTTGAACGCAGCGCGGATGAGACGGAAAAGCTCTCCCGCGATGGTCAGGTGTTTGTCAAAGATGCCCAGAAGTTGGTGCAGGAGCTGAATGGCTCCGTGCGGAAGGCCGATCCGATTCTGGCCAATCTCAACAAGGCCAGCGCCGAAGCGGCGACCGCCACCAGCCATGTCCGCGCCACCGCCGCCCGGCTCAATAACCCTCAGACCGTGCAGGATCTGCAGGCCACCCTGGCCAATGCCCGCAAGCTCACCGACCGCTGGCAGGCCGTGGGCAAGGACGTCAGCAAGCTGACCGGGGATCCCAAATTCATGGATGGGGTGCTCAGCGTGTCGGTGGGTCTGGGCAAGTTCTTCGATGAGCTCTATCCCGCTCAGGTGGATGCCGCCAGGGAACGGGAAGCACGGGAGGCGGCCCGTCGGCAGCGCCTGAACGCCCAGCGGGAGGCGGATGCCAATCGCTTTGCTCCCCGCAGCAATGCCCCCGCCACCCAGCTCCCCGTGCGGGGGTTGTAGGG
>JBEIGX010000245.1:0-3171 GCA_040381675.1 Aphanothece sp. | reverse complement strand
GGAATGCAGAGCCAGTCGGGGGCCTCCCCGAGGGCATCCACCACCTCGAAGGCAGCGGTTTTCTGCCCCTGCAGGCGGTAGGGATTGAGGGAATTCACCAGGGTGACGGGGTATTGATCCGCCACCTCCCGCACGATGGCCAGGGCCCGATCGAAGTTGCCCTTCACGGCCAGCACTTCGGCTCCGTAGAGCAGGGCCTGGGCCAGCTTGCCCTGGGCCACGTAGCCATCGGGGATGAGCACGAAGGCCCGCATCCCTCCCCGGCGGGCGTAGGCCGCGGCCGCTGCGGAGGTGTTGCCGGTGCTGGCGCAGATCACGGCCTCGGAGCCCTCTTCCCGGGCCTTGCTGATGGCCATGGTCATGCCCCGGTCCTTGAAGGAGCCCGTGGGGTTGAGGCCGTCGTATTTGAGGAGCACCCGCACCCCCCGGCCAATGAGCTTTTCGAGGCTGGGAGCGGGGATCAGGGGGGTGGCTCCCTCCCGCAGGGTGATCACTGGCGTGGCGGCCGTGACGGGCAACCAGGATCGGTAGGCCTCAATCAGCCCAGGCCAATCCTGCATCGTGGGGCGCTGACCCAGGCGACGCAAGGCTTGGAGCAGGGGCACGGGGCAGAAGGGCGTGACAACCGAATCTAATCGGCTGGTTGTCGTTACGACCCTTTTGCGGGGGCTTTGCTGCCTTCGCCGCTTCCCCGCAGTCCGTCGAGGGGGGATTCCGAGAAAAAGCGCATCAGGTCGCTGATGGAGTCGGCCTTCTTCGCCAGGCTGAGCAGGGCCGGCACATTGACGGCCATCTCCTGGGTGGGATAGGCCCTGAGGAAACCGATGGCGGAGAGCTGGCCATCTCCCTCGGCGATGCCCAGAACCACGGCGGCTCGAAGGGCTGTAATCCCATCCTCCGGCGACCGGGTGGGGTGCACGATCACCGCCACCCGATCGAGCACGGCCTCCCCGATGCGGGTGTTGAGCAGGCGGCTCACCAAGGAGACAGGCAGGCTCACCTTCTCATTCATCAGCTTGCCCACCGTCTTGGGATTCTGTTTGCCAAGCCGCAGCAGATCGCCCAGCAGGCCCGTGCCTTGGCCCGTGCTGGCCAGGGTTTCAAATTCGGCGATCGGGATGGAGCGGCGGAAAGCGCCGGTCACCAGCACCACCCGTTCTGCGGCCTGCACGGTGGGAGGAGCTCCCCAGAGGCCGAGGGCTAGGACGGAGGCCAGCACCCTGGCGGTCTGGGCTGGCTTCTTCATGGGCTCCTGCATGTTCTTGTTCCTGATTCAAAATGTAGAGGCCCCCTTTCGCGGGGTGTCCTCCGACCCGCCAGCTCTCAGGCTGGAGTCACCAGCACGTCGCGCAACAGGCGCACCACCCCCCGCTCCGCCAATCCCCTGGCCACTTCCGCCCCCATCCGGCGCAGATCCGGTTCTCCCAGGATCCTGGGCAGGCGGCTGAGGAGCATGCGGGGTTCGAAACCGGGGAGGTCCTGAAGGATGGCTGTGAGTTGCTGCATCAGCTCGAGGTCGAGCAGGGGGCGGGCATCCCGGGCCTCCGCGCTCTGCTGACGCTCCCGCAGGCCCGGGGGCAGCATGCGTCCGGGCAGGCGCCGGCCGATGCGCAGGGTCATGCGCCAGGCCAGGTGATCCATCCGTTCCACCATGGCATCCACCAGTTGGCGCCGCAGCATGCCGCCGCCGGGGGAAAAGAGGAACGTGATCACCTGATCCAGCAGACCCTCCACATCCAGCTGGGCCTGCAGGGCTGCGCTGCTCACCAGGGCTTCCAGCCGCTGCCAGCGGAATTCGTCGCCATCGAAAAGCATTTCCCGCAGGCTCTGGCGCAGCTGCGGATCGGGATCCTCCATCAGGCGGCGGGCGAAATAGGGATAGGCCGCACCCAGAATCTTGAAATCGGAATCCACGCTCAGGGCGATCCCTTCCAGGGTGACCAGGGAGCGAATGATGAGGGCGTAGTAGGGAGGCACACGGAAGGGGAAGCGATACATCACGCCGGAAAGATCATCCGTGACGGCCTTGAAATCCATGCGGCTGACGCCCATCTCCAGGGCTTGGCCAAACACCCCTTCAAAGGCGGGAACAATCGGTGAAAGATCCACCTCTTCGCTGAGAAAACCCAGGCTCACGAAATCCTTGGAGAGGGCGGTGAAATCCCGGTTCACCAGATGCACCACGGCCTGGATCAGACCCGTGCGGGCCTCCCGGGTCACCGTGCTCATCATGCCGAAATCCAGGTAGGCCAACCGTCCATCGGACAGGGCCAGCAGGTTGCCGGGGTGGGGATCGGCATGGAAGAAGCCATGCTCCAGCAATTGCTGCAAGCTGCAATTCACGCCGATGTTCACCATCTCATCGGGGTCTACGCCAATGGCTTTGACGGCCTCGAGATTGGTGAGTTTCACCCCGTCAATCCATTCCATCGTGAGCACACGACGGCTGGTGGCTTCATGGTAGATCTTGGGAACGGCAATGGCTGGATTATGGCTGTGCAGTTGCTTGAATTTCTCCGCATTTTCTGCTTCATTGAGATAATCCATCTCTTCAAACACCCGGGTTCCGAGCTCGTCAATCAAGCCCACCAGGTCGCTGCGGATTAGGCCCACATTGCTGTTCATCCAGCTGGCGATGTTGCGCACGATGTAGAGATCCAGGGTGATCTGCTCCCGCAGCCCCGGTCGTTGCACTTTCACGGCCACTTTCTGGCCGCCCTTCAGCACCCCCCGGTGCACCTGACCCAGGGAGGCTGCGGAAATCGGTTCCCTCTCCAGGGCGGCGAAGATCTCGTCCACCGGAGCTCCCAGGTCGTCTTCGATGCAGGCCATGGCCAGGGCGGAGTCGAAGCCTGGAAGTTGGTCCTGCAGTTGGGCCAATTCCTCCAGCAGCACCGGCGGCACGATGTCGGGCCTAGTGGAGAGGGCTTGGCCTGCCTTGATGAAGGCGGGTCCAAGGGCGGCGAGCAATTCAGCGCATTCCCTGGCCCTGGCCCGGGCTCGATCAGGGTTGCTGAGCTGGCCCGTGAAGCGATCGACCACCACGCCCACGAGGAAGAGGCTGATGGGCACCAGGGTTTGCCAGAGGCGGCGCAGCAGCCTTTTGGGGTGCCCGGCATAGAGACGGGTGATGGCTGCCGGGTCGTACACCAGCAGACCGGAGATCTCGAG
>JBEIGX010000244.1:0-3204 GCA_040381675.1 Aphanothece sp. | reverse complement strand
CTCCTCCAGCAACGATCTGCCGCCCCTGTATTTGATGGCACTCGCCATTGGGGTGAGCGTAGCCAACCCCTTTTATGCGCAGTCGCTGTTGCCTTCGGTGGAACGTGGCTTCCACCTTCAGCCGGGCATGGTGTTGCTGGGGCCGACGCTGATTCAACTGGGCATGGCCTTGGGGTATTTGACGCTGCTGCCCTTGGGGGATGCCTGCGAACGCCGTCGCTTGCTTTGGCTGCTGGCCTTGGGAATGGCCGTGGCCTGCGCTGCGGTGCTGCTGGCGCCGTCGTTTGCCTGGCTGCTCGTCGCTTGGTTTGCTCTCGGTCTGGTTGCGCTGATTCCCGCCTTGCTGCCGCCGTTGCTCACAGCGTTGACACCGGAGGCGAGCCAGGGCCGGATGCTGGGGATTGTGCTCAGTGGCCAGTTCACCGGCATCTTGCTTTCGCGCAGCGTGAGCGGTGTGGTGGCGCAGCTGTGGGGCTGGCGGGCCATTTATGGCCTGGCGGCCATCACGATGCTGGGTGTGGCCTTGTTGCTTCGCAAGGCACTTCCGCTCTGCCCTGCCAGCACTGCGCAGAGCTATGGACAGTTACTGGCCTCTCAGCTGGGGTTGTGGCGCCGGTTCCCACTGCTGCGTCGTTCCTGCCTGTCCCAGGCGCTGCTGTTCGGCAGCTTCATGGCCCTGTGGAGTGCGGTGGCGTTGCATCTGGCGGAACCACCTTGGCGATTCGGCCCAGGGCTGATCGGCAGTTTGGGGCTGGTTGGGCTGGCGAGCATCCTGGCGGCACCTCCGATCGGTCGCCTGGTCGATCGCCTCGGCCCTGATCGGATCGTGCTGGCAGGAGTGATCTGCGCCGGAGCTGGAGTGCTGCTGCTGTGGGCGTTGCCGATGGCGCTGCCGGCAATTGTGCTGGGTTTGATGGCGATGGACCTGGGGGTTCAAGGCGGCTTTGTGGCCTACCAGGCCCGGATCTTTGCCATTGATCCGCGAGCCCGCAGCCGCATGAGCGGTCAGCTGTTCCTGTCGGCCTATCTGGGTGCGGCGGCCTGCTCGGCTGTGATCTCGGCGAACTGGAGTGGTTGGGGCTGGAACGGCACCTGTGCGTTTGCGCTGCTGCTGGTGGTCCTGGCGGTGCTCATTGAGCATTCCAGCTGGGGGCCTCGCCGTTTATAACGCGAGATGCGCCAGCCTGCCCTGGCTGTGCCAGCTGTAGCGCCCCTCGGTCACGGGCTTGATCTGCAGCAGTTCTCGCACCTGATCGAGGTGGAGGGGCAAGAGCGAATCCCAGTCGGTTCCAAACAGCGGCTGACAGGCCTTGGCCATGCAGATGCCGAGCGACATCACCTCCACCAGATAGACCTGTGAGAGTTCACCATCGAGGTCGTTGTCTTCTCCCGGAAAGATGTCGTTGGCCAGCCAACTGGTCAAAAGATTGACCACATCGGTGAGGGCCATTGGCGGGTAGCCACACTGCGCTACCAGCAAGGAGCGAGCGCCGATTTCGCCGAACACATCCAGGGCAAACCCAGAGACAATGTGATAGAAGTCATGGGTGCAGAACACCCGGTAGTTCACGTAATCAGCATCGCTCTCCAGGCCATTGAAGTAGTCTGGATCAGGACCATATGTGTAGGAGAGTCCCTCATTCTTGATCACTTCGTAGTAGATCTTTCCCAGAGTGCCCGGCTCGAAGCTCGCCAGCTCCTCTGGCGGGCGTCTGCTGTGCAGTTGTCGGGAGCGGATCAGCTCGCTGGAGCGAGAATCCTGCATCAGTCGAGCCACACAACGCTGCATCTGCGGGCTGTCCCGCAGGCTGTTGGCCAGCAGAAAAGTGTCCTCAACGGTGGTGTCACAGCGTTCAGCCAGATGGGCCAGCTGCAGCAGTCTGTCTAGACGCTGTGGTTGCTCGGCCAGGTTTTGATATTTGATCCGCATGCTGGTCCGACTCAGCTCAGCTGCAGATGGATGGTTTGCTCAATCCGACGCGTTGTGTGGTCGGCCTCATTGGTGTTGGACAGCTCCAGGTTGTAAAACATCGCCGTGGAGCGGTTGAAGTATGGGCCGGCATGCCAGGTTCCGGGGGAAAGCTTCACCGCCTGCCGCGGTTCCACGCGGAACAGGCGAATCGTGCTGAGATCGATCTGGTCGCTGTCGAGATGCGGAGCGGCTACCGCAATCCACCAGGGCTCGGCATCGGCTGAGGCCAGGCATTGGCTGCAATGCGTGTGGCGCGCCATGACCTTCAGAAGCTCCCCTGGATGCTCCATCATCTCGATGTAGAACCGGATCGGACCCTGGTCAAAGTAAAGCTGAGCATCATGCTCGCCGTAGGGGCTCCGATCAGCTACGGGAGTGATCGGTTGGCCATAGGCGAGAAAGTGAGGTGATGTGATCGGCTCGGCGGTCAGGGTTGTCATGGTTCGCTTCGTGGCGATGGTGTGAGCATAGCCGTGAAACTAAAGCAGATGAGAAATAACCCCTTTGATGAAACGCCATGGACATTACTTCACCTTCTGATTGCACAGCCTGCTGTAGATAATAGGAGCCTGTCTTGAGGCATCTCCCTGAATTGACTGCTTCCTGTAGCCATCGCTTTCAACGTCAAACTCATAAGCCCCCTCCTCTCATGCGGTTGACTTTGATTTTTACAATTCCATCACTTTTCCACACGGCACTGTCCCACAAAATGCCAGTAATCAACTGCTCATCTTTTTTGCTGAGTCCCTGGCTTTCAATGCAACCTTTGTAATCCGTTGCCTTTAGACACTTCTCATGTGCTGCATCAGCTTGCGCATTCGCTGGGGTTGCGCCATAGTTGCAACTCAGCAGCGTGAAAGCAGTTGGCTGGGGCCCGGCCGCGAATCCAAGGGCCAGAAGAGCGATTGCCCGTCGCCACCGGCCTCCGCCCTCCTTCATGATGATCAAGCGCCATCTAGGCCGCACACCGGGGAGGCCGGGATGAACGGACGGCCGCTGCTCCCCACGTCCTGGCCTCTCGCGCTGCTGATGGGCGCGATGTTGCTGGTTTTCTATGCCGATGGCTTCTTGCTGGGGGCGACTCTCCCCCTAGCTCTCGCCTTCGGGTTGCTTGGAGCTCTGGTGCTCGTTGGCTTCCTGCACCATGCCGACCATGGTCCCATTGGCTCCATTCGCCTGGCGACGGTGCTTCAGGCGGTGTTGGCCGCTGGTGTGGTGCTCGGCCTCAGTCG
>JBEIGX010000243.1:0-3245 GCA_040381675.1 Aphanothece sp. | reverse complement strand
GCAAACACGGCCAGACCGGCGGTGAGGGCTCCAGTGTCTCCGGGGAAAGCCATGACCTAGGGACGGGGGCGGCTGATGGCCCGGCCATGGCCACGGGGAGTCGCTGGGCCGGCCCCCTGGGATCCCGAGCGCGTCTCCGACCGGTTGCCTCGACCTTCGCTACCGCCCCTGCGGGCCTTTCCGCCCCGGTTGCCCCGCTGGGGAAGTTCGGCGATCACCTCGTAGCGATCCACTGTGAGCATCTGCTCCTGACGGCGGCCATCAATGGACACGAAATGGCGCAGATGCTCCAGGGGGATGGTGCCGCTCAGATGCAACTTGAAGGGGGTGGGTCGGGAGCCGTCGGCCCTGGGGAGTTGGCGCACCTTCACCACGACATCCCCACTCTCGGGGCGGGTGTAGATCAGCTCACCCCGCACGGAGAAGTAGTCATCCCCCTCGGGCAACGCGTCGGTCGGGGGCGCTTCACCGGCCGGCTCCTGTTGGCCCAGGGTGCTCGGCTCCCAGACCCCCATCAGCTGGAGGTGGAGCGACTTGTCATCGCGGCTGCGGGGGTACACCACCCAGAGGTGGGGCTGGCTGATGTCCAGGTGGCGCCGCATCAGGGTCAGCAGCCGGCCCAGCACCACGGCCTCCAGGTTGCTGCCATCACTGGTGATCAGCCGACCGCGGGTGAGTTGATCCTTGTCCTGGGGTTCGAACACGCCACGCACCAGCCCGATGGCCCGGTATTGCTGGGGTTCGCTGACCGGTGAGATCGGATGGGGACGCATGGGGTGGGGGTAGGGCCTGAAGCAAGCTCCAGGGTCAACGGCAGAGTATGGCCGCAAACGGTAGTCTCCCAGCAGGCGTTCAGCCACCTTTTTTCGTGCTCGCATGCCGACGCTCTCCCTCCGCCGGGCCTGGCTTGGCACCGTGCTTCCCGCCCTGGTAGTGGCGGCGCTTTCCGTGGGGGCGGGCTGGTGGTTGGGCCAGCGTCAGCCGATTCCGTCCCCTCCCGTCGATCCTCGCCGGGCGGCCTTGACCCGCGAAGCAGCCCTGTTGGACAGCAGGGAAGAGGCCATGCAGGCCACCCCCCAGGAGCATCAGCGGCTGCTGGAGCTCCTGGTGGGCCTCGAGCGTCGGCCCGAGGCCATCGCCCTGCTGGAGAAGCTGGCCGATCGGGAGCCCCAGCAATGGAGCCTACGGTTGATGCTCGCCGAGCTGCGCCGCGACCAGGGCGATCGGCGGGGGGCGGAGCGGGAACTGCGCCAGATCCTGCATCAGCGGCCCGGCCAGATGGAGGCCCTGCAACTGATGGGCTTGGTGTTGCTGGAGCAGGGGAAAGGATCGGAGGCGGAAGCCTTCATCAAGGCGGCCTACACGGCCAGCAGCAAGCCGCCCGTCAAACCTGATGCTCTCGGCCAGGGGTTGCTGCTGGCGGAAGTGCAGCAGCGCCGCCAGTTGCCCGCGGCCGCTGAGGCCACCTACGGCCAGTTGCTCCTGGCCTTCCCTAACGATCAGCGCCCTCCTTTGGGCTTGGCCCTGTTGCGGGAACAGCAGGGAAACCTCAAGGGCGCCTTAGATGCGCTGGATCAGGCTAGGGATCGAGGCAAGCCGGATGGTCCCTCCCGAGCTGCCCTGGATCGGCTGGCGGCAGATTGGCGACTTAAGGCGTACCGCCAGTCCCCGAAGGCCGGGGTGATGCCACCAGAGGGCTCGCCGCCTTCCCTCCCGCCTGGGGACCGGACTGGGCCTCAAGGTCCTTGAGGGCTTGATCGATGGCATCGCCCGGGGGTGTGGCATCGTCCATGGCCGTGCCTTTTCGGATCTTGTTGATCAGATCCAGAGGATTGGTGGGGTTCAATCCCCCAGAGCTGCCGCCGGTGCGGTTGCCGCTGGCTGGGTCGTAGTTATAGATCTGACTTTCGGCTGGGCTGGTGCCCATGGTTTGGCCGTAGCCCGCCTGCTGGGCTGCCGCAGGAAGCTGGTGGGTGCCAAGGATCAGGGGAAAGACGGAAAGCAGGCCCAGCGCCACAGCGTGCAGCCCTGAGGGGTGGCGAGGGGTGTGGGTCATGGAACCGGGCACCTGCCGATGAGATCGAGGATCATGCTAAGGGACCTTTTCGGCGCTTTGCCTGCCCATCCCCTCCCCAGCCATGCGGATTGCCACCTGGAATGTGAACTCCGTCCGCACACGGCTGGAGCACCTCTGCCGCTGGCTCCAGGAGGAGCGGCCTGAGGTGGTCTGCTTGCAGGAAACCAAGGTGACCGATGACCTCTTCCCGGCGGCTCGCTTCCGGGAACTCGGCTATGAAGCGGCCATCAGTGGGCAGAAGGCCTACAACGGCGTGGCGATTCTCAGCACCCTGCCCATGGAGGATGTGCAGGTGGGGTTTGGGGCCCTCCTGCCTGGGGATGGGGAGGTCCAGGAGCTGGATGCTCAGAAGAGGGTGTTGAGTGCGCTGATCGAGGGTGTGCGGGTGCTCAACCTCTACGTGCCCAATGGTTCTGCCGTGGGGTCGGAGAAATACCTCGACAAGCTGCGCTGGCTGGGCTGCCTGGCGCGCTACTTGGAGGTGCAGGAGGGCCAGGGCGATCCCCTCTGCATGGTTGGGGATTTCAACATCGCCCCGGAAGCGCGCGATATCCACGACCCGGCGCGGCTCACCGGGAGCATCATGGCCAGCGATGCGGAACGGGATGGGTTGCAGAACCTGCTCGGCGATCGGCTGGTGGATGTGTTCCGGGTGTTCGAGCCGGAGAGCGGCCATTGGAGCTGGTGGGACTACCGCACGGGGGGATGGGAAACGGGTCGGGGTTGGCGCATCGATCACATCTACCTCGATGATCCGCTCCTCCATTGCGCCACGGGGTGCGTCATTCACCAGCAGCTCCGGGGCCTGCCCCAGCCGAGTGATCATGCCCCTGTGGTGGTGAATCTGGCCTGGCCGCCGGACGAGGAGGGCGATGGGGTGGAGGACGACGATGGGGGATGGTGACACCGATCTCTTCCCGGTGACTCCGCCATGGTGGGCGCCGATTCTGCTGGCTTTTCTATGCTTGTGATGAGCTTCACAGTCGAGATAGTCGTTCCATGACGTTGATCGCGATCAACATTCTTCTTGAGCCCGATGCGGTCGCCGTGGAGCGCGCCAAGGCCCTCAATGCTCGCCTGCTGGGGAACTATCCCCAAGGTTTTCCCCTCGATCGCCATCACACCCCGCACATCACGATCCTGCAGCGGTTTGTGCCCAGCGACGCCG
>JBEIGX010000242.1:0-3279 GCA_040381675.1 Aphanothece sp. | reverse complement strand
TCCTGGCGATTGCAGCTCCTCTGGCCTGGGTGGTCAATGCGGCTGGCCTGGTGTTCTGGTGTCGCCCGGGCATTCGCGCCTACCTCCGCTGAGTGTTGCAAAGGTGACAGTTGCATCCCTGTCATTGCCGCCATTGTGATGGGCTGGCCAGGTGTTTGTTCATGATGATCTTTTCTCGTCCTCCTGCAACATCCGTTCGCTTCGTGTCTCCACTGCCAACGTCGCGGGTGTATCGGTTGGTGGATGCCCAGGGCAACCCCCACCCAGTCCTGGACGACCATTACGAGACCCATGAAGCAGCCTGGGCTGAGGCGCTTCGTTGGTGGAACCTGCAGGACCCCACGGGCCAGCACAGGGTCGAGATCGGGGTGGAGGTCAGCACATCCAACGGTGGGTGGCGCACCATCCGCCATCCGTGCGCCTGATTCCTCTCGATATCAGACCTTTCGGCTGAAAATGTTTCTGCTGTTACAGAGCAGTAGGGCCTCTTTCCTGTGAGATATGGGGGTCGAACTGAACGGTTCCCCTTCTCCATGACACGAAGCCATTCGTCCATGGGCGGACTCTCCGCTATGGACACCTTCGATCGTTGGCGTGAGCGCTTTCTTGATGGCCTCCGCGAGCCCCAGCTCCGCCGACTTGCCTTTGCCTTGCTTGCCACCGGAGCAGGTCTAGCCCCCTTGATGGCTGGATCGGCCCAGGCCGCCCTCAGCAAAATGCCCACGGATGGAGCCGACACGCTTCTCATGCTGATCGGCTCAGCCCTGGTGCTGCTCATGACCCCCGGTCTGGCGTTTTTCTATGGAGGGTTCACCCGCTCCAAGAACGTGCTGAACTGCATGATGATGAGCTTCTTCCTGATGGGACTCATCGGGGTGCTGTGGGTAGTGATTGGCTACAGCCTTGCCTTTGGAACGGGATTCCAGAGTCCGTTCATCGGTGGGCTGGAACATTTCATGCTCAACGGCCTGGGAGGGCCCCTTGGGGACGGACCTCTGGCCGATGGCTTCGCGATCTCCTCCAGTTCCTTTGCCCTGTTCCAGGGCATGTTCGCCATCATCACCCCAGCCCTTATTTCCGGGGCCCTAGTGGAGCGAATTAGCTTCAAGGCTTGGTTCTGGTTCTGCCTGCTGTGGAGCCTGTTTGTTTACAGCCCCATGGCCAAAATGGTTTGGGGTGGGGGATTTCTTGGTCCCTTTGGTCTGATCGGTGCCCTTGATTTTGCTGGTGGCACGGTCGTCCACATCGCTTCAGGGGTGGCCGCCCTTGTTGCTGCAGGGATCATCGGCGCTCGTAGCACTTGGCCGGACAACAAGCGGCCTCCCCACAATGTGCCCTTCATCCTTCTGGGTGCTGGTTTGCTCTGGTTCGGTTGGTTTGGCTTCAATGGAGCCAGCATGTTCGCTTCCAAAACGGCGGGTTATCCCTTCCTCACCACTTCCACGTCTGCATCCGCTGCCCTGCTGACCTGGTGCCTTCTGGAATGGTTCAAGGATGGCAAGCCCACAGCTGTTGGTGCCGCCACGGGTGCGGTGGCTGGTCTGGTGGGGATTACCCCAGCGGCTGGCTTTGTCTACATGCCTGCTTCTCTCATGATCGGAGCTCTGTCTGCTCTGGCCTGCTTCATTGCCGTTCGCATCAAGGCGGCCATCCAGTTCGACGATTCTCTAGACACCTTCATGGTGCATGGTGTTGGCGGAACTCTTGGTGCGCTGCTGACGGGTGTTTTTGCTGAAAAAGCTCTTGTACCCGCAGATTATTTTCCTCTCTCAGCAAAGATTCTTGAAGAGAGCGGCAACTTCGGCATGTTCATTGCCCAGTTCAAGGCCGTGCTCATCAGCTATGGCTTCGTCGCCCTGGCCACGGCCATTATTCTCTACGTCCTCAAGGCCTTCATGCCTCTGCGTGTGACTCCTGAGGAAGAAGAACGTGGTCTTGACTTTGTCGCCCACGGGGAAGAAGCTTACGATCCAATGATCAATTGATCTCTTGCTCCTACGCACATGAAAATGATCACTGCCATGATCCGACCCTCAAAGTTGGATGCAGTTAAAGATGCTCTTGTTGCCATCGATGTCGTTGGCATGACGGTGACTGATGCCAGGGGTTTTGGGCGCCAAAAAGGCCAAGTTGAGCGCTACCGGGGTACGGAGTTCAAGGTTGATTTTCTGCCAAAGCTGAAAGTGATGCTCATCATTCCTGATGAGAAGCTCGATGCTGTGATCTCGGCCATCAGCACCGCTGCTCGGACCGGTGAAATCGGTGATGGGAAAATCTTCATCAGCCCTGTCGAAAATGCGATTCGCATTCGTACCGGCGACAGCGGAGTAGAAGCGCTCTAAACACGTTTCTCAAACAACTTCTCCAGGGGAGGTGATTCATAATGAATCATCTCCTCTTTTTTTTGTTTCAACGACCGAGAGCCAATCCGCTTTCGCTGAAAAGCCCCTCGAACAGTATGGAACTCAAATAGCGCTCACCTGTATCCGGTAAAACCACAACGATCGTCTTGCCGGCAAATTCATCCGATTCCCCTAGTCGAACAGCAACCGCTGTTGCTGCACCACAGGAGATGCCCGCCAGGATGCCCTCCTCGCGAATGAGTCGGCGTGCCATGGAGATGGCCTCTTCATCATTCACCTGTTCAACTCGATCCACCAGCGCAAGATCCAGATTTTTAGGAACGAATCCTGCTCCAATTCCCTGGATCTTGTGTGGGCCAGGCTGAAGAGGGATTCCCGCCAGGGTTTGCCTGATGACAGGGCTGGAGGCGGGTTCGACAGCAACAGAGATTAATGGCTTGCCAAGCGTGGTCTTGATGTAACGGCTGACGCCGCTGATTGTGCCGCCGGTTCCAACTCCTGCAACAAAAGCATCTACACAACCTTTCGTATCTTCCCAGATTTCAGGGCCGGTGGTGTCGTGGTGAATCTGGGGATTAGCAGGATTGACAAACTGCTGCAGCATGACGTAGCGATCAGGCTCCGATTCAGCCATCTCCCGGGCGGCATGGATCGCCCCTCCCATCCCAAGGCGTCCTTCCGTGAGCACCAGATGGGCGCCATAGGCCGTCAGCAACTTGCGTCGTTCCAGGCTCATGGTTTCCGGCATCGTCAAGGTCAGGGGGATCCCCCGGGATGCGGCCACAAAGGCCAGAGCAATGCCCGTATTGCCACTGGTGGGTTCAATCAGCTCCTTTCCAGCACCAAGCAGACCATCCTTTTCAGCCTGCCAGATCATGGCGGCCCCGATGCGGCACTTCACCGAATAGGCCGGATT
>JBEIGX010000241.1:0-3291 GCA_040381675.1 Aphanothece sp. | reverse complement strand
GCTGCCGCAGGGAGCTGGAGCGGGTGTGCGGGCGGCTCACGAAGGCCCGGAGCCAGGCCGCCTCCACCCTGGAGGCCCAGCTCATGGAGGCGCTCCGGCCCATGGGGCTGGCCCATGTGCGCTTTGCGGTGGAGATCACCCCCGGCACCTTCAGTGAGGAGGGGGCCGATGGGGTGCGCTACCTCTTTTCCGCCAACCCGGGCCAGCCCCTGGCGCCCCTGGCGGAGGTGGCTTCCGGGGGAGAGATGAGCCGGTTCCTGCTGGCTCTGAAAACCTGTCTGGCGAGCGCAGATCCGGAGGTTTGCCTGCTGTTCGATGAGATCGATTCGGGCGTGAGCGGCCGGGTGAGTGGGGCCATGGCGGCCCTGTTGAAGCAGTTGGCCCGCAGCCGCCAGGTGTTCTGCGTGACCCACCAGCCCCTAGTGGCCGCCGCGGCCGAGCACCACTTCAAGGTGGCCAAGGTGGTGGAGGGGGGGCAGACCCACACGCGAGTGTCCCAACTGCGGGACACTCAGGCCCGGCAGGCGGAGCTGGCGGAGTTGGCGGGGGGCGACAGCGGGGAGGCGCGGAGCTATGCGGCCAGCCTGTTGGACGAGGTGGCCTGAGCGAGGCCCATCGAAGGGATTGTTAAGATTGGTTAACCCTTAAAGATGTCTGTTTTCCATGGCCACCACCGCGGCAACCCAGCCGGTTGTGCGTTCCTCCCAACCCTCCACCGGCCCCTGGACCACCGCCGCTATCCCCGACCAATCCGGGCGGGTGGCCCTGGTGACCGGGGCCAGCAGTGGCCTGGGTCTGGAAACCGCGAAAGCTCTGGCGGCCAAGGGGGCCACGGTGGTGATGGCCTGCCGCTCCCCCCGCAAGGGGGAGGAGGCCCGGCAGCAGCTCCTCACGGAGCTGTCCCATGGTCCCCAGGCCCATGGCGCCCTGGATCTGCTCCCCCTGGATCTGGCCGACCTGGCCAGCGTGCGGGCGGCCGCGGCCACCCTGGCGGAGCGCTATGGCCGCCTCGATCTGCTGATCAACAATGCCGGCGTGATGGGGCCGCCCCGCCAGCTCACCCGGGATGGGTTCGAGCTGCAGTTCGGCACCAACCATCTTGGCCATTTCGCCCTCACTCTCCTGGCTTTGCCCCTGTTGCGTGCCCAGGAGGGTGCCCGGGTGGTGCTGGTCACCTCCGGGGCCCAGTATTTCGGCCGCATCGCCTTCGATGATCTGCAGGGCGAGCGCTCCTACGACCGCTGGAAGGCCTACAGCCAGAGCAAGCTGGCCAACGTGATGATGGCCCTGGAGCTGCAGGAGCGGCTGAAGGCCGAAGGGTCGTCCGTGCTGGCCCTGGCGGCCCATCCCGGCCTGGCGCGCACCAATCTGCAGCCGGCCTCCGTGGCCATGACCGGCTCGAAGCTGGAGGCCCTGGCCTATCGCCTGATGGATCCCTGCTTCCAGAGTGCGGCCATGGGCGCCCTGCCCCAGCTCTTTGCCGCCACTGCTCCGGAGGCGGTCCCCGGGGGTCATTACGGCCCCGACCAGTGGGGCGGCATGCGGGGCTATCCCAAGGCGGTGAAGGTCGCTCCCGCCGCCCTCGATGCTCAGCAGCGCCGCCGCCTCTGGGAGGTGAGCGAAGTGCTCACCGGAGTGGCGATTTAAACCCTTATCCCTAAACGAGGGCCCTAAACTGTCCGGCTACTGAGGCTTCTCCATGCCCCGCGCCCGCGGCGCGTCTCCCGCCCCCAATGGCTCCAAGGCCACCGCGGGAGATTCCCCCACCCTTTCCGCCGGGCCCGATGGCCTCTCCGGCCGGCTGGAGGATGTGATCCGGGTGCGGGGCGCCCGCCAGCACAACCTCCGCAATGTGGATCTGACGATCCCGCGCAACCGTCTGGTGGTGTTCACGGGGGTGAGCGGTAGCGGCAAGAGCTCCCTGGCCTTCGACACGATCTTTGCCGAGGGGCAACGGCGCTATGTGGAGTCGCTCTCCGCCTACGCCCGGCAGTTTCTGGGCCAGGTGGACAAGCCGGATGTGGATGCGATCGAGGGGCTCTCGCCAGCTATTTCGATCGATCAGAAATCCACCAGTCACAACCCCCGCTCCACGGTGGGCACGGTGACGGAGATCCAGGACTACCTGCGCCTGCTCTACGGCCGGGCCGGCACCCCCCATTGCCCCCAATGCAACCGGCCCATCAGCCCGCAAACCATCGACGAGATGGTGGATCAGATCCTCACCCTGCCGGAGGGCACGCGCTACCAGCTGCTGGCGCCGGTGGTGCGGGGCAAGAAGGGCACCCACGTGAAGCTTCTGGCGGGTCTGGTGACGGAGGGATTCGCCCGGGTGCGGATCAACGGGGAGGTGCGGGAGCTGGCCGACAACATCGAACTCGACAAGAACCACTCGCACTCCATCGAGGTGGTGGTGGATCGGCTCGTGGCCCGGGAGGGCCTCTCCGAGCGCCTCACCGACTCCCTGCGCACGGCCCTCAAACGGGGCGAAGGCCTGGCCATGGTGGAGCTCGTGCCCCGGGAGGGGGAAGAGATGCCCGAGGGCTGGGAGCGGGAGAGGCTGTTCTCCGAGCATTTCGCCTGCCCGGAGCACGGCGCCGTGATGGAGGAGCTCTCCCCCCGCCTGTTCTCCTTCAACAGCCCCTATGGCGCCTGCGCCGATTGCCATGGCCTGGGCCACCTGCGCCGCTTCACCATGCAGCGGGTGGTGCCCGATCCGAATCAGCCGGTGTATGCAGCGATCGCCCCCTGGAGCGATAAGGACAACTCCTATTACTTCTCCCTGCTCTTCAGCGTGGGGGAAGCCTTCGGCTTTGAGCTCAAGACGCCCTGGAACCAGCTCAGCGACGAACAGCGGGATGTGCTGCTGAACGGCAGCCGGGAGCCGATCACGATTCAGGCCGACAGCCGCTATCGCAAGAGCAAGGGCATTCTTCGGCCCTTCGAGGGGGTGCTGCCGATCCTGGAGCGTCAGCTGCGGGATGCGAGTGGGGAGGCGATCCGCCAGAAGCTGGAGAAATTTCTGGAGTTGGTCCCCTGCGCCACCTGCCAGGGGCTGCGGCTGCGGCCTGAGGCCCTGGCCGTGCGCATGGGCCCCTACCGGATCCATGAGCTCACGGCCGTGGGGGTGGATGAAACCCTGCGGCGCATCGAGGCCCTGATGGGGGTGGGCGCCAGCGAGGCCAGCGAGCCCCTGCTCACCCCCCGCCAGATCCAGATCGGCGAGCTGGTGTTGCGGGAGATCCGGCTGCGGCTGCGCTTCCTGCTGGATGTGGGGCTGGATTATCTGAG
>JBEIGX010000240.1:0-3302 GCA_040381675.1 Aphanothece sp. | reverse complement strand
GGGGAGAGCCTGCCTTCCACCGGCTTGCGCAAGGGGCCCCTCAGTTTTCTCAGCGGGGCCATCACCAGCGCCCTGCTGGCCTGGCTTTCCCTTGGGCTCAGCCAGAGGGTGGTGAGTTATTACGGGGCCCACCCGCCCCACTACAACAGCCAGGTGGCCCAGAGCATCGGCACGGCCGTGAAAACCCTGGTGGTGGGCATGACCTTCCTGGCCACCTTCACCTTTGCCTTTGTGGGCCTGGGCCTTTTTCTGACCTTTTTCCGCAGCCTCTGGCCCGGAGGATCACCGCAGAGTTCTGCAGGGCAAGGAGGTCCTTCCTAAACTGGGCGATCTGTTCCAAAGGGCATGACCGTTCACGATCTGGGTCTGCTGGTGGTGCTGTTGCTGCCGGGCATGCTCCTCTCGGTGCTCATTCTCAGCACCTTTGCCGCTGGCGGCTGAGATAGGTTGGCCCCACTTGTGCCAACACCCTGCGCCGTGGCCGAAACCCTGCTTTTTAATGCGCTCCGGGAAGCCATTGATGAAGAGATGGCTCGCGATCCCCACGTCTGCGTGATTGGCGAGGATGTGGGCCACTACGGCGGCTCCTACAAAGTCACCAAAGATCTGCATAAAAAATATGGGGATCTCAGGGTCCTCGACACTCCTATTGCGGAAAACAGCTTTACGGGCATGGCCGTGGGTGCAGCGATGACAGGCCTGAGACCGATTGTGGAGGGGATGAACATGGGATTCCTCCTTCTGGCCTTCAATCAGATTTCCAACAACATGGGCATGTTGCGCTACACCAGTGGCGGCAACTACACCATCCCCACCGTGGTGCGCGGACCCGGTGGTGTGGGACGGCAGCTCGGGGCAGAGCACAGCCAGCGCCTGGAGGCCTATTTCCATGCCATCCCAGGGATCAAGATCGTTGCCTGCAGCACCCCTACCAATGCCAAGGGCCTGTTGAAGGCTGCAATTCGTGACAACAACCCTGTTGTGTTCTTTGAACACGTGCTTCTTTATAATCTCTCCGAGGATCTGCCAGAAGGAGAATATATCTGTGCCTTGGATCAAGCGGAAGTGGTGCGGGAAGGAAAGGATGTCACGATCCTCACCTATTCCCGCATGCGGCACCATTGTCTGAAAGCCGTGGAGCAGCTAGAGCAGGATGGTGTGGATGTGGAGTTAATTGATCTGATCAGCCTCAAGCCCTTCGATCTCGATACCATCTGTCGCTCCGTGCGGAAAACGCACCGGGTGATCGTGGTGGAGGAATGCATGAAAACAGGAGGGATCGGAGCGGAATTGATCGCTCTGGTCACCGAGCACTGCTTCGACGATCTGGACTGCCGGCCTGTCCGGCTCTCCTCCCAGGACATCCCCACTCCCTACAACGGAAATCTTGAGAACCTCACGATCATCCAGCCCCATCAGATCGTGGAAGCTGCCCGTCAACTCAAGTCGGGCCTGATCTGAGATGGCACGACCCCAGGGCTGGCTTGCCCTCATCCTGGCCCTGGCCATCGCCGCCGGAGCCCTTCTCGCCACCTACGGATTGCGCCTCGGCTTGGACCTGAGGGGTGGCAGCCAGCTCACCCTGCAGGTGCTTCCCGCGGGTTCCATCCAGCGGGTGGAGCAGGAGCAGCTGGAGGCGGTGAAAGACGTGCTGGAGCGCCGCATCAACGGTTTGGGCGTGGCCGAATCCACCCTCCAGACCGTTGGCAATGATCAACTTGTGTTGCAGCTCCCTGGAGAGCAAGACCCCACCCGGGCGGCCAAGGTGCTGGGCACCACGGCTCTTCTGGAATTCAGCCCGCAATTGCCCGGCAGCGAGAAGGAGTTTCGGTCCCTCCTGCCCCTTAAGCGGCAAGTGGAAGCCATCCTGCGCACCCGTCGAGCTCCTGACGCGTCCGTCGAGGCCGGCTCATCCCCACCACCCCCGGAACTGGCGCCGGAAGACCTCCGCAAAGCCCTCATCGGCCTCGGCCTGTCGGTTCCAGAGGGAACCACGGAACTCGACCAGTTGGAACTTCTGGAGAAGGAGGTGAACAAGCGCATGGTGGCCCTGTATGGCCCCCCCGCCCTGACAGGTAAAGACCTGACCGGGGCAGGGCGGGTTCAACAGCCGAGTGGATCGGCCTGGGATGTCACCCTGAATTTCAACAAGGAAGGTGGCGACAAGTTCGCCGCCCTCACCAAGGGGCTGGCCGGCACGGATCGGGTGCTCGGCATCGTGCTGGATGGCCGATCGATCAGTGAAGCCACCGTGGGTGAGCAGTTCAAGGTGGCTGGTATTACCGGAGGGGCCGCCAGCATCACGGGTAACTTCACCGCCGAAGAAGCCCGGGATCTGGAGGTGCAGCTGCGGGGCGGCTCCCTTCCCCTGCCGGTGAAGATCGTGGAGGTGCGAACCGTGGGACCCTCCCTTGGGGCAGCCAACATTCGCCGCAGCCTTCTCGCCGGCTTGGCAGGCCTGGCCCTGGTGGGGCTGTTCATGGTTGTGGTCTACCGCCTGCCCGGTGTGGTGGCCGTGGTGGCCTTGAGCCTCTATGCCCTCTTCAACCTGGCGATCTACTCCCTCGTGCCTGTCACCCTCACCCTGCCGGGAATCGCGGGTTTCATCCTCTCGGTGGGCATGGCGGTGGATGCCAACGTGCTCATCTTTGAGCGGGTGAAGGAGGAGCTGCGCGGCGGCAACACCCTGATCCGTTCCATCGATTCGGGCTTCTCCAGGGCGTTTTCCTCCATCCTTGATGGCCATGTCACGGGCCTCATCAGCTGCGTTGCCCTGTTCCTTCTCGGCACTGGCCTTGTGAAGGGATTTGCGGTCACCCTGGCCATTGGTCTGCTGTTGAGTCTGTTCACTGCCCTCACCTGCACCCGCACCCTGTTGCGGGTGTTGATGAGCTACCCGGCCCTGCGCCGGCCCACCTATTTCCTGCCTGCCCGCAAGCTGCCGGCAGCGGTCGCCTGAGGAGTGTTCCCTTGACCCATCCCGAACCCCGCTTTCGCATCAATCGTCATCGCCGCCTGGCTTGGTGGGGATCGGCCCTGGCCTGTGCCCTGAGTGTGCTCGGGTTGGCGCTTTGTTGGCTGAATCCTGCGATTCGCAGCCCCCTCAAGCCCGGACTGGATTTCACGGGAGGCACCCAGATCCAACTTCAACGCGACTGCGGCACAGCCTGTCAGGGCCTGAGTGTGACGGACGTGCAGCGCCAATTGGCCACGCTCTCCCTTCCCTCTGAACCCGGTCAGCAGCCCCCCAACATCGGCGCGTCCGGCGTGCAGGTGCTGGATGGGGGTCGCTCCGTGGTGGT
>JBEIGX010000239.1:0-3362 GCA_040381675.1 Aphanothece sp. | reverse complement strand
TGGCCAGGATTGGAGCCGGCGATCGAAGGTGGCACTGCAGAGGCCTGTCCAGCGGTAGCTCTCCGGCGTGCTGACCCCCGCAGCCAGATTCAGGCCCGCCATCGAGGGGGCAGAGCGCACCTGCTCCAGTAGTTCTCTGGCCGAGGTGCCGTCGCTGGAGATGCCCCCGTTCATGGCGCCCCCCTCCCGCAGCAGGCGCACCAGAGCACGGGTGTCCACCCCCCGGATGCCCACCACCCCATGGCGCTTCAGCCAGGGTTCGAGCTCTTCCTTAGCCCGCCAGCTGCTGGCGAGGGGGGAGAGCTGGCGCGCGATCACTCCTCGCACGTGGGGGGCGGAAGCTTCCAGATCCTCTTCATTGACACCGGTGTTGCCCAGCTCCGGATAGGTGAAGGTGACCAGTTGGCCCGCATAGCTCGGGTCTGTCATCACTTCCTGATAGCCCGTCATGCCGGTGTTGAACACCACTTCGCCGATGGCTGTTCCCCGGGCCCCTAGCCCCATTCCCTCCAGCACGGTGCCATCAGCCAGGACCAGGAGGGCGGGTTCGCCTTGGGGATGGGGCACGGTGGGGGAGGGGGGAGTGCGATGGAACGGAATCATTCTGCCGCCGGCGGTTCTTGGGGCAGCACCGCCCGCAGCTGCTCCACCTTCCTCCAGGCAGCGCCTGTGGCCAGGGCCTCCTGGGCCTCAGCCAATCCCGCCTGAATCGAGGGCGCCAATCCGGCCACCCAGAGCACCAGGGCCGTGTTCAGGCTCACCACCTCCTGCTGGGCCAGGGTGCCTTGGCCGCGGAGCACGGCTTCGAGGATGGCGGCGTTGGTGGGCGGATCGCCACCGGCGAGGTCGGAGAGGGGGGCCAGGGTCAATCCCAGGGCTTCAGGATCGAGCGTTTCCGAGCGAATCTCTCCCCCTTCCACCACGCGCAGCTCACTGGAACCGGAGAGGGAGGCTTCATCCAGGCCGCCATGGCCATGCACCACCACCGCTCGCCCTACTCCGAGCCCCAAGAGTGCGGAGGCCATTGGTTCGAGAAGGTCGTTGCGGGCCACCCCCAACACCTGAGCTTCTGGGGTGAGGGGATTCACCAGGGGGCCCAGAAGATTGAACACGGTGCGGATCCCCAGGCTGCGCCGCAGGGGGCCGATCCGCCCCAGCCCCGGATGCCAGCCTGGGGCGAACAGGAAGGTGACCCCGGTGCTCTGGAGCGCATTCACCACCTGATCCAGGGGGCGCTGCAGATCGATCCCCAGGGCCTCGAGCACATCGGCGGAGCCCACCCGCCCGCTGGCACTGCGGTTTCCATGCTTGGCCACCTGAGCGCCACAGGCCGCGGCGGCGAAGGCCACTGCGGTGGAGATGTTGAAGGTGTTGGCCCCATCGCCGCCGGTGCCGCAGGTATCCACCAGCGGCCCGGGGGGACGGGGCCCCACGGAGGCGGCCGCCTTACGCAGCACCCGGGCCATGGCGCCCAGTTCCCCCCCACCCACACCCTTGGCCCGCAGGGCCACCAGCAACCCGGCCGTGAGAGCGGGATCCACGCTTGCCTCCAGCCAACCGACCATCAGGGCCTCCGCCTGGGCTGGCGACAGGTCCTGGCCTCCAAGCAACTGCTCCAGGAGGCTTGGTCCTACAGGGGGGTGGGGAGGGGTGCTTGGCACGTGGGCAAGAAGTGGGCAAGAAAAAGCCCGGGTGCAGGGCACACCGGGCCGGGTGATGGGGACCCTTCTACTATCACCCGAAAGCCCCCAAACTGGCGAGACCCAGGGAAAAAAAACGGCACCAGTCTTTGGGCTGTCCCGTGCCGCTCAAGGTGCTGGGTCGGCACTGGCATCAAAGCCAGAGCCCACCGGTTCAGCCTTTGGATCGCTGGCCCCTGGTTTATAGCCTCCTTGCCAGAGGGCCCGCGTCTTGGCCTGCAGGGCCTCCCGGTCGAGTCCCCAGAGCCGGATGGCCCGCTCCAGATCGTTCTGGAGATCGAAGGCGCCCGGAAAACCGTCGTAGCGGGAGAGCAGCCGCGCCGCATCCACCAGGTCGGCATCCTCCGGGGCCTGGGCGGCCAGGAGGCGATCCACGGTAGATCTGTCCTGCATGTAGAGGGGGTGGCTCTGGCCCTGATCGTCCTTTTGCTGCGCCATGGCGAAAGGGCTGTCAGGCTCCTGACGCCTAGGTTAGGCCAGCCCTCCCGACCACCCGCTGCGCTGATGCGTGCTCTGCGGCTCGATCTCCTTCGCCGCTACCTGTGGCCCCATCGTCGCCAGCTTCTGCTGGGTGTGCTGGCTCTGTTGGTGGTCAATGGCCTGGGGGTCACCATCCCCCTGCTCGTGCGGCGAGTGGTGGAGGATCTGCAGCAGGGCTTCAGCTACAGCAAGGTGCTGGGGCAAGCCGGGTGGATCATCGCCCTGGCCACCGTGATGGCCCTGGTGCGGCTCCTCTCCCGGATGCTCGTTTTCGGGGTGGGTCGCCAGGTGGAGGTGGATCTCAAGCAAAAGCTCTTCGACCATCTCCTCCTCCAGGAGCCGGCCTGGGTGCAGGCCACCTCCAGTGGGGAGGTGCTGAGCCGGGCCACCAGTGATGTGGAGAATGTGCGCCGCCTGCTGGGGTTTGCGGTGCTGAGCCTCACCAACACGGTGCTGGCCTATGGCCTTACCCTCCCGGTCATGCTGGCCATCGATCCGGGTCTCACCCTGGCGGCGGTGGCCCTCTATCCCCTGATGCTGCTGGGGGTGCGCAAATTCGGCGGCCGCATGATGCGCGAACAGCGCCGCCAGCAGGAAGCTCTCGCCCAGCTCACCAACCTGCTGCAGGAAGACCTCTCCGGCATCAGTGCCATCAAGATCTATGGCCAGGAGACGGTGGAGGAGGAGGCCTTCGCCGCCTCCAACCGGACCTACCGGGATGCGGCTCTCGGACCGGCCCGCAGCCGCAGTGTGCTTTTTCCCCTGATCGAAGGCATTGCCTCCATCAGCCTGTTGGTGCTTCTTGGCCTGGGCAGCACCCAGCTGGAAAACGGCCGCCTCACCATCGGCGATCTGGTGGCCCTGATCCTTTATGTGGAGCGCCTGGTGTTCCCCACGGCCATCCTGGGGTTCACTCTCAACACCTTTCAAACGGGTCAGGTGAGTCTGGAGCGCATCGAAGCGCTCCTGCAACGCCAACCCACGATCGTGTCCCCCCCCCGGCCTCAGCCGCTGCAACGCCGGGCGGTGGGGGGGCTGGAAGCCCGCGGCCTCACCGTCCATTACCCCGGACGGGTGCAACCGGCCCTGGAGAATCTGTCGTTTTCCATCCAGCCGGGGGAGCTGGTGGCGGTTGTGGGCCCTGTGGGCTGCGGCAAGAGCACCCTGGCCCGAGCCCTGGGG
>JBEIGX010000238.1:0-3374 GCA_040381675.1 Aphanothece sp. | reverse complement strand
TGCCTCTGTCGGCGGACGGGACGTTCCGGATCCAGGTGCCGTTCCGGGATGGCCAGCAGGTGTATCCGATCGAGGCGGTGGCGGCGGATGGGGAACAGAAGCGGAGCATCACCCTGGAGTTCCTCCGCTCCACGCCGGAAGATCACAGCAATCCGGCCCATCAAGCCATTTCGGAATGGTTCTGACCCCATGAGCTCTTCCCCTGCCCCAGCGGCCCCCTCTTCTCTCCTCAAGACCGTGGTGGCCGCCACCCCCATGGTCGGTTCACTCGTGGTGCCCCTGCTGGTTCCCCTCCTGATGGTGCGGGTCAGCATCTCGGCGGGTGTGCTGGCCATCGTGGTGGCGGGATCCCTGTGGTTTGTGGCCATGCTGCGCACCTCGGAAATGCCCGGGCACCACTGATCCTCTGTCCGTTGAAGGGAATGCTCTGATCAGCATTCCCTTCAACGATGGTGTGTTGGCGACGGCCTGCCCGGGGCCTTCTGGTGCCCTTGGGGCTCACCCTGCTTGCCGGCTGTGGACCGGCCCCGGCGGGAGTGGATCGGTCTGTTCAGCCGGCCCTGCCCCTGCCGGCGGGCATTCGGGTGGCGTTCAACCACCGGGAGGCTGAGCGCTATCGCTCGCCGGTGAGCGGTCTGTGGCGGCCGGGCGACAACCTGGAAGCTCTCGTGCTGGAAGCGATCAGCGAAGCGCGCCAGGAGATCCTGGTGGCTGTGCAGGAGCTCTCCCTGCCGGCCGTGGCCCAGGCCCTGGTGGCCCGCCATCGCCAGGGCCTGGCGGTGAAAGTGGTGCTGGACAACAACTACAGCACCCCCTGGAGCCGCCAGCACCCGGTCGACCTCACCCCCCACCAACGCCAACGCCAGGCCCAGCTGATGGCCCTGGGCCAGGCGGATGCGGTGGAGCTCCTCCTCCAGGCGGGGGTGCCCCTGATCGACGACCGGGCCGATGGCAGCGCAGGCAGTGGCTTGATGCACCACAAATTCATGGTGATCGATCGGCGGGTGGTGGTGACCGGCTCCACGAATTTCAGTCCCTCCTGCGTGCATGGGGATCCGGAGGATCCGCGCACCCGGGGCAATGTGAACCATCTGCTGCGCTTCGATAGTCCGGCCCTGGCGGCCGTGTTTGCTGGCGAGTTCGGGCGGCTTTGGGGCGATGGCCCAGGCGGGGCGCCCGACAGTCGCTTCGGCCTGGGCAAGGACTCGGGAGCGGCCCAACGGGTGCAGGTGGGCGACACCACGGTGGAGGTGCTCTTTGCGCCCCACCCGCGCCAGGATCCCCATCAGGGGCTGGGTTGGTTGGCCGCCCAGCTGGCCAGCGTGCAGCGCACCTTGGATCTCAGCCTGTTTGTTTTCTCCGCCCAGAACCTGGCTGATGCCCTGGCCGCCCTGCCCCAACGGGGCGTGGCCGTGCGCCTGCTGGCCGATCCCGGCTTTGCCAGCCGTCCCTTCAGCGAGGTGCTGGATGTGCTCGGCGTCAGCAGGGCCGATGGGGACTGCCTGCTGGAAGCCGATAACCGGGTGTGGACCAGGCCCCTGGAAGGGGTGGGCACGCCCCGTCTGGTGGGGGGCGACAAGCTGCATCACAAGTTCGCCGTGCTCGATGGCGTGCGGGTGATCACCGGCTCCTTCAACTGGAGCCCCTCGGCGGCCCATCAGAACGATGAAACCCTTCTCCTGATCCATTCCCCCCAGGTGGCGGCCCACTTCACCCGGGAAATGGATCGGCTCTGGCGGGGGGCGGAGCTGGGAGTGACGGGACGCCTGGAGAGGGGCCTGGCCCGGAGTCGGCAGCGCTGCGGCTCCGGGCGGCAACGGCCCGCTTCCGCCCTCCGGACTCCCCGGTTGAGCCCTGCTCCCCCGGGCCCGATTAGCATGGATTCATCCGCCGCGTCACCCTGATGGATCCGGCTTCCGTGGCCCGAAGCCAGTCCCCCGAGCTGGATGCCATCAACCTGATGTTGCGCGACCTCAACACGCGCCACGACGAGATCCGCCACCGGGCCGCCTTCCGCGGCTGCACGGGCGAGCTCCTCGTGCTCCAAAAGGAGCTGGTGGACTATCTGCTCAGCAAGAAACAGGAGCTGCTGGGCCACCACCCCGCCCCCTCCCATCCGGTGGAGGGCAAGGGTGGCTGAGGGAGGTTGACCTGAGCCCTTCCCTTTCCCCACCCACCCACCCCCATGCGGTGGTTGTGGGAGCCGGCCCCACGGGGGCGTTCCTCGCCCTGGCCTTGGCCCGTGCGCGCTGGGCCGTCACTCTGGTGGAGGCCACCGACCCGGGAACCCCCAGGCCCTACCGGGGGGAGGGCTTGATGCCCAGCGGCCTGGCGGCCCTAGAGGCCATGGGGCTCTGGCCCCTGCCGGAGGGGGTGGTGCATCGTCCCCTCCAGGGATGGGCCGTGGTGCTGGAAGGCCAGCCGTTCTTTGCCGCCCCCGAACCCCTGGGGGGGGATCGGGGCTGCTGGCTGGTGGATCAGGAGTCGCTGTTGCATCACCTGCGCAGCCAATGCCTCCAGCAGCCGGGGAGCAGGCTCCTGGAGGGCTGCACCGTCAGGGGGCTGCTGCGCTCCGAGCCCCTGGGGCGGGTGGGTGGCGTGTGGCTGGCCGATGGCACCTCCTTACGGGCGGATCTGGTGGTGGGCTGTGATGGTCGTCACTCCCTGGTGCGCCAACAGGCGGACCTCCCTCTCCAGCAGGAGCCCCCGGGGGAGGAGGTGCTGTGGTTTCGGCTGGCCGGCGAGCTGGTGGCTCCGCTGGCGCGGTGGCTGGGGGGGCGCTTCCTCACGGTGGTGGGCCAGGGAATGAGTTTCGCCCTGTTTGCAGAGGCGGCCGGCGAGGCGCTCCGACTGGGTTGGGTGGCGGAAGCAGGGCTGGTCCGGCCCGCCGCTCCCGCCGCCTGGCGGGAGCTCTGGAGCACCCTCCTGCCCGCGGATGCCGCCCCCCTGATGGCCCAGCTGCCCGATGCTGCCATCCATGGCCCCCAGCGGTTTCCTGTGCGGGTGGGCTGGGCGCCGCGCTGGCATGCCCCTGGCCTCCTGCTGCTCGGCGATGCTGCCCATCCCATGAGTCCGGTGCGGGCCCAGGGGATCAACATGGCCCTGCGGGACGCCCTGGTGGCCGCCCGGCTGCTGGCCGCCGTCGTGGAGACGGCAACGGGGGCGGACGGGGTGCAGGGGGCCATCGATGCCCAGCTCCCCCGGATCGTTGGGGAACGTCTGCATGAAATCCTTTGGATGCAGGGCCTCCAAGCCAGGGAAGCGTCCCTTGGGGCCCGCCTCCGTCAGCAGGGGTGGCTGCGCAGGGTGCTGGCCGCCACGGCTCCATGGAGTGGGCCGGTGGCCCGCCATCGGTGGATCCAGCAGCAACACCG
>JBEIGX010000237.1:0-3381 GCA_040381675.1 Aphanothece sp. | reverse complement strand
CCGATTCCAACCCCGCCGCGGAAGCGGCGGAGATGAGCTGGAAGCTCCTGCCCCTCCTGGAGGCCCTGGCGTGAGCGCTGGGGCGATCGCCTGGATCGATGATCCACAGGGGGAGGGCTGCTGGGCCGCGCCGGCGGAGCTGGCCATCCCCCTCGACGACCGGGGGCTGCTGCTCGGCGAAGGCCTCTTTGAAACGGTGCTGGTGGAAGGCGGCCGGCCCTGCTTGCTGGGAGAGCACCTGGAGCGCTGGCGTGAGGGCGCGGCTCTGCTGGGGCTGGCGCCACCGCCTGGGCGAGAGCGGGTGGAGGGGCTGCTGGCGGAAGCGGTGGCCCGCAGCGGGATCGTCTCGGGAGCGTTGCGGTTGAACTGGAGTGGGGGCAGCGGCGGGCCAGGGCAGCGGGGCCTGGAGGTGCGACGGTCGCCGGAGGAAGGCCCACGGGAGCGCTTCTGGCTCCAGCTCACCGAAGGCCAACCCTGCTTTGATCCGGTCCGGGTCGTGGTGAGCCGCTGGGAACGGCGCAATGGGGGAAGCCGCCTGAGCCGTTGCAAAACCTTTGCCTACGGCCCCCAGATTCAGGCCCGTCGGGAGGCACGGCTGGCCGGGGTGGAGGAGGCCCTGCTCCTGGGCAGCGACGGCAACCTCAGCTGCGGTGCAGCCGCCAATCTGCTGGTGCGGATGAAGGGCTCCTGGCACACCCCACCCCTGGCCAGTGGCTGCCTGCCCGGGGTGATGCGGGCCCGGGCCCTGACCCAGGGCTGGCTGCTGGAGAGACCCTTGCCTCCCGGGGAATGGGAGCGCTGGGAGGGGGCCCTTCTGATCAACAGCCTCGGCTGTCGGTTGGTGGTGGAGTGCGAAGGGCAGCCCCTGAATCAGACAGGAGTGACTGGAGTTGAAGAGATCTGGCGGAGCCTGTTTTGAGCGTCAGAGCAGCGCGACCCGAAGCTCGACCCTCAAGCAAAGAAAAAAGGCTTACCAAACAAAAAAAGCCGGGACAGAAGGCAGACAGTCGGCGAAGCGGCCGGAAAGTTGATTAAAAAATGTGATTTTCGCGCACAGGCAACAAAATTTACATATTGTTGAAGTTGAACTGATCAACCCAGGTCTAGCCACCCCACATACCATCGCGCCCTGTTGCGCTCATGACGTCTACTGAGCTCCGCTCTTTTGCGGATGGCTCACCCTTTCGTCCGTCTTTTAACGGATCAAGCGGTCGATTGAGCTGTCATCTGATGAATCGACCCGACTGATCGATCCCTGAAGCGACCCCTGGATCGCCTCGTTCCCTTTCCTCCGGCACTAAAGCGCCACACATGAAACTCGTCAAGCACGACCTTGAGTTCATCCTCCAGCAGATCCTGCTGGCTGAAGCCCATACCGCAGGGGCGAATCCACTCGCCCAGCTGGATAACAATCCCCTGCTCCCCTATGGCCTTCGCACGGTGGACGGCAGCTTCAACAACCTGGTGCCGGGTCAGGAATTCTTCGGCGCGGCCGACCGCCCCATGGCCGGCAGCCCACCCCAGCGCTGGCGTACGGCCCAAGGTGCCACCTTCGATCCGGACGGGCCCGGCCCGCTCGGTATCGGCAGCCCCTCGAGCTACACCCAAACCTCAGGCGTTGTCTTCGACGGTCAGGTGCGCTCCGCCAGCAACCTGGTGTCCGATCAGACGTTGCGCAACCCAGTAGCCGTGGCGGCCGGGGGTGCCGCCCCCACCGTGTCCACGGACGGCAGCATCTTCATTCCCAACGTGTCTCCGGACGTTGGTCTGTCGGCCCCTTACAACTCTTTCTTCACGATCTTCGGCCAGTTTTTTGATCACGGGCTCAGCCTGATCAACAAAGGCGGCCAAGGGAGCGTCATCATCCCCCTGGCGCCGGACGATCCCCTCTTTGTGCCGGGCAGCGCCACCAACTTCATGGCCCTCACCCGGGCCACCGTGGCCAGCCTGAATCCTGGAGCGGACGGTGTGCTGGGCACCGCGGACGACATCCGGACTTATCCCAGCACCACCACGCCCTGGATCGACCAGAACCAGACCAACACCTCCCATCCCTCCCACCAGGTGTTCTTGAGGGACTACGCGGTGCAGGGAGGCCGGGTGCGCAGCACCGGCAAGCTCCTCGATGGGGCCATCGCTGGATCCATCGCCAACTGGGCCGAAGTGAAGGCCCAGGCGCGCACCCTGCTGGGCATCAACCTCACCGATGCGGATGTGGGCAATGTGCCGATGATCCTCACGGATCTCTACGGCAACTTCATCCCCGGCCCCAACGGTCTGCCCCAGCTGATGCTGCTCAACGGCACCTTCCTGGAGGGCAACCGGACCACGCCTGTCAGCACGGCCAACGCCCTGCGCACCGGCCACGCCTTCCTGGACGACATCGCCCACAACGCGAGCCCAGGTGCAGGAAAGGTGCCGGACGCGGACACCACGGTGAGCACCGCGGCCACGGTGCAGCCGGCCGGCACCTACGACAACGAGCTGCTGGATCTCCACTACATCACCGGCGACGGCCGGGGCAACGAGAACATTGCCCTCACCGGCATTCACAGCGTGTTCCACTCGGAGCACAACCGCTTGGTGGACCATGTCAAACAAGTGGTGCTGGACAGCGTTGATCTGGCGTTCCTCAACCAGTGGCTGCTCACGCCAGTGGCGGCTCTCCCCACGACACCAGCAGCGATCGCGGCCCTGCAATGGAATGGGGAGCGCCTCTTCCAGGCGGCGAAATTCCCCAATGAGATGCAATATCAGCACCTCGTATTTGAGGAATTCGCCCGCAAACTGCTGCCCTCGATCGAAATTTTCAGCGGGTACAACAACACCGTTGATCCGGCGATCATGGAGTTTTTCGCCAACGTCGTCTACCGCTTCGGGCACTCCCAGCTCACCGACACGGTGGATCGGATCGATCCGGGCACGGGTGTCACCGTGCCCATGCGCCTGATCGATGCCTTCCTCAACCCGGTGGCCTTCCAGCAGAGCGGGGCGGACACCCGGGCCTCCGTGGGGTCGATCTCCACCGGCATGGTGCAACAGGTGGGGAACGAAATCGACGAATTCCTCACCGAATCGCTGCGCAACAACCTGGTGGGTCTGCCCCTCGACCTGGGGGCCCTCAACATGGCCCGGGGCCGGGACACGGGCGCACCGGGCTTGAACGGCGCCCGCCGAATGTTCTTCGCGGACACCGGCAACTCGGCTCTGGCGCCCTACATCAGTTGGAACGATTTCGGACTGAACATCAAGCACCCGGAATCGCTCACCAACTTCATCGCCGCCTACGGCTCCCATGCCACCATCCGGGCCGCCACAACCGATGCGGCCCGGCGCGCCGCTGCGGCAGCCTTGATCACTAATGCCGCCGCCGGAAACCTG
>JBEIGX010000236.1:0-3408 GCA_040381675.1 Aphanothece sp. | reverse complement strand
GGCCGGCGGGCTTGTTGAGCACGATCAGGTGCTTGTCTTCAAAGAGCACATCCAGGGGACTCTCCTGGGGGATCAGGTAGGGGAGGGGCTCGGGTGGGGGCATCCAGAGCTCCACTTGATCGCCCTGGCGCAGGGGGGTCTTGGCCCGGCCCGCAACCCCGTTCACACGAACGCAGCCCGCATCGATGAACTTCTGGATCCGGGCCCGGCTCTGCTCCGGCCGCTGGGCCACCAGCCAGCGATCCAGCCGCATCGGCAGGGGCTTGGGGTAGGTGAGCGTGATCAGCTCCCCCTCCCCCTGGCCGAATCCCTCCATTGGCCCATCGGTGCGGGTGCTTCTGCAGCCTGCCAGTTCACCCGCGAAGGATGGCCTTGCCGGCACGGCATCGGGCCCGCAGCCGGCGGCTGGGTGCTAGAGCGCCCATGGGGCCGAGGAGGGGCAGGGTTGTGCCGTCCCCGGGGGGCGGATTTGACCCATTTGGGTCAAAAGTCGCTGCCATAGTGAGGGGGCCGATCGGTGGGGTCCGGGTCTTGGATGATGTTGCCGATCGCGCTGTGCTGGAGGCCCGCCGGGATCTGCTGCTCTGCCTGCTACGGGATCAGCATGTGCTGGTGGCCGTGTTCCCCAGGTTCCTGGCCCTCAGCCTGGCGTTCCGCACGAAGTCTGGCGATGGCTCCCCCCTCAAGTCCTTAACCTTTGCTACCTCCGTGGCCGATGGGTTGGCCCAGCTGGAGCAGGCCTCAGGCCCCTTCCACCTGCTGGTGAGCGAACACCTGGCCGATGGGCCGGGCCTCGACCTGATCCGGGCCGCCAAGGCCCTCTCCCCCGAGCACCGCTGCCTCCTCGTGCTCACCCACAACCGTCGCGTGCTGGTGCAGGCCGCCCTGGAGAGCGGGGCCGATGCCATCGTGCTGGAGGAAAGCCTGGGGCGCACCGGTGCCCTGGTTTTTGCCGTGGAGCAGGTGCTCAAGGGCCACACCTTCGTGGATCCGGCCCTGGATCAGGAGCCCCCGGAGATTCCAGTGGATCCCCCCCGCCAGCTCACCCCCCGGGAGGTGTCCGTGCTGCAACTGGTGGCCCATGGCCTCAGCAACCGGGAGATCGGCGAGGAGCTCCACATCGCCCCCACCACCGCCCGCGACCATGTGCAGGACATCCTGCGCCGGCTGGGGGTGAGGAGCCGGGCGGCGGCGGCTGTGGAAGGAGTGCGTCGGGGCTACTGCCGCTGAAAGACTCCAGGGGGGGGCACAGTGGACGTCGCTCCCCCTGGTGTTATGGCCCTCGACGAGTACCCCCGCGGCCAAGCTTTTCCCGGCGTGATCGGTCGCACGCGCGATGTGTCCAGGCCCGTCTGGCCCCGCCCTGTGCGGCCCCCAGCGGGGGCGCCCAATGTGGTGATGGTGGTGCTGGATGACACGGGCTTTGCCCAGCTGGGGTGCTTTGGTTCGCCCATCCGCACTCCCCACATCGATGGGCTGGCGGCAGGAGGGCTTCGCTTCGCCAATTTCCACACCACCGCCCTCTGCTCCCCCACACGGGCCTGCCTGATCACCGGCCGCAACCACCACAGCAATGGGATGGCCTGCATCACCGAGGGGGCGACGGGCTTTCCCGGCAGCAACGGCCAGATCCCCTTTGAAAACGGCTTCCTCTCCGAGATCCTGCGGGATCAGGGCTACAACACCTACGCGGTAGGCAAATGGCACCTCACCCCCGCCCATGAAAGTTCGGCTGCGGGCCCCTACGACCGCTGGCCCCTGGGGCGCGGCTTTGAACGGTTCTACGGCTTTCTCGGGGGTGACACCCACCAGTACTACCCCGAGCTGGTGGCCGACAACCACCAGGTGGAGCCCCCCCAATCTCCCGAGGACGGCTACCACCTCACGGAAGACTTGGTGGATCGGGCCATGGGTTTCATCGCCGATGCCCGCCAGGTGGATCCCGAGAAGCCGTTCTTTCTCTACTTCGCCCCAGGGGCCATGCACGCGCCCCACCACGTGCCCAAGGAATGGGCTGATCGGTATGCGGGCGCGTTTGATGAGGGGTGGGAGGTGTATCGCGAGCGGGCCTTTGCCAGGCAACACGAGCTGGGAGTGATCCCGGCGGGCTGCGAGCTGTCGCGGCACGATCCGGATGTGAAACCCTGGGCGCAATGCAGCCCGGAGGAGCGGCGGCTTTATGCGCGCATGATGGAGGTGTTCGCCGGCTTCCTGGAGCACACCGACCATCAGATCGGCCGGCTGCTGGCCTTCCTGCGGCGCCTCGACGCCTTCGAGAACACGATCGTGGTGCTGGTGTCGGACAACGGGGCGAGTTCGGAAGGGGGACCGACCGGGATGGTGAATGTGAACATGTGGCATAACAACCTCTCCAGCACGGTGGAGGAGCAGCTGGCGGTGCTCGATGAGCTGGGCGGCCCCAAGCATTTCAACCACTACGCCTGGGGCTGGACCTTTGCGGGCAACACCCCGTTCCGCCGCTGGAAACGGGAGACCTACCGGGGAGGCATCGCCGATCCCCTGATCGTGCACTGGCCGCAGGGCATCCCCGATGGGGGCCAGGTGCGCTGGCAGTATGCCCATGCCATCGATGTGGTGCCCACCCTGCTGGAGGTGCTCGGCATCGCGGCGCCGGCTGCGCTGCGGGGGGTGCCTCAGACGCCGCTGGAGGGGGTGAGTCTGGTGCCCACCTTCGCCGATCCCGATGGGCCGGAGGTGCATCCCACCCAGTATTTCGAGATGATGGGTCACCGCTCGCTGTATCACGAGGGTTGGCGAGCCGTGTGTCCTTGGCCGGGGCCCTCCTTCAAGGAAGCCGGTCGGTTTTTCGGTGCGCCCATCAGCGCCGAGGAACTCCAACGCCTCGATGGCGAGGGCTGGGAGCTGTATCACGTGGCGGAGGATTGGGCCGAAACCCACAACCTGGCGACAGAGCAACCGGAGCTGCTGAGGGAGATGGTTGCCCGGTGGTATGGGGAAGCCGAGCGCTACCAGGTGTTGCCGATCGACTCTCGCGGCTCCTCCCGCTTGCTGGAAGAACGGCCCGAGGCTGCTCCGCCTCGCCAGCGCTACACCTTCTATCCCCACACCCAGATGGTGCCTGGCACCGCCACGGTGAACGTGATCAACCGGGCCCACAGCATCACCGCTGAAGTGGAGATTCCGTCGGAGGGGGCCGAGGGGGTGCTGCTCTCCTTCGGGGGCAACGAGGGGGGCTACAGCTTCTATCTGCAGAACGGCCATCTGCACTATGTGCAGAACGTGGTTTCGGCCGCCTTGCTGGAGGTGCGCTCCGTGGAGCCGGTGCCGGCGGGCCGTCACAGTCTGCGCTTTGCCTTTGAACCCACGGGCCCGGCCGATATCAAGGCGGGCAAGGGGGTGCCGGGGCGGGGCCAGCTGTATGTGGAT
>JBEIGX010000235.1:0-3446 GCA_040381675.1 Aphanothece sp. | reverse complement strand
TGAGAAGGAGAGACCCCCACCCCACTCCCGGAGTGGAACCCCCTGTGCCGCTGCTGGCGGCCCAGGGAATGAGCACTGCAAATCCCCAGCAGAGGGCCAATACCAGCTGGGGGAGTGGGAACCAGCGCTTGGCGGAGGGATAGAGCAACACGGGTGGGAGGCAGGCCAGTGCCAGGGCCAGGCAGGGGCCACGGCTTGGGGCCGGGAGGGCCAGCACCACCATCAGGGCCACCAGAAGGCAGCACAAAAGAAGGGTCCAGGCGGTGCCCACCTTCACCCGTCCATCGGCCAGGGGGCGGCCCTTGGTGCGATCCACCAAGGGGTCGATGGATCGGTCCCAGAGGTCGTTGGCCACGCAGCCGGCACCGCTCACTGCCAGGCCTCCCAGAACGATCCATCCCACCAGCGCGGCGGGGGGAGGGGAGAGGGGGTGGAGCCAGAGGGCCCATCCGGCCGGGATGAGCAAGATCAGCCGGCCGCTGGGTTTGTGCCAGCGCAGGAGCTCCAACCAGTTGCCAACCCTTCGGCCCATGGGCCAGGTGAGTGGCGATGTCTGCCCCAACCTCTTCCCCCCCAGTGGCGGCAGGCTATCGGTCAGGGGAGCACTGCGGAATGCTGCAGCGGACGGTCTGCCGGGGGCCACCGGTGGCAAAGTGGCGCCGCCTTCGCCCAGCATGGTTCAGATGGGCAACACCGAGCCAGCGGCTTCGATCTCTTCGGGGGGGCACCCCGATGGGGGCGAACGCCGTGTGGCCGCCATCGACATTGGTACCAACTCCATCCATTTGCTGATTGCCGCTGTCGATCCGGCTCTGCACAGCTTTCGGGTTCTCCTGGCGGAGAAAGCCACCACGCGCCTGGGGGAACGGGATCCCGTGACGGGCGATCTGGGTGGTGAGGCCATCGAGCGGGCCTTCCTCACCCTGCGCCACTGCCGTGATCTGGCCCTGAGCCATGGGGTGGAGCACATCCTCACCGCTGCCACCAGTGCGGTTCGGGAGGCGCCCAATGGCCGGGAGGTGCTGCAGGCCATGGAAGACCAGCTCGGCCTGAAGGTGGATCTGGTCAGCGGTCCGGAGGAGGCCCGCTTGATCTACCTGGGTGTGCTCTCTGGCATGGCCCTCGACCAAACACCCCACATCATTTTAGATATCGGTGGGGGATCCACGGAGCTGATCCTGGCCGATGGCTCCGATGCCCGGGTACTGACGAGCACCCGGATCGGCGCGGTGCGTCTGCAGCGCGATTTTGGCCAGGAGGATCCTCTTCCTGCCTCCCGGCGGAGCTTTCTGGAGGCCTATGTCCAGGGGGCGTTGGACCCTGCCGTGGCCCAGGTCAAGCAGGCCTTGCAGCCGGGCGAAAAGCCCCTGATGGTGGCCACCAGCGGCACAGCCATGGCCATGGCATCCCTGCTGGCGGCGGAGGAAGGCCGCCCGCCCCTACGTCTTCAGGGCTATCGCCTCACCCGTTCTCGGGTCCAGGGGCTCCTCCAGCGCCTCATGGCGATGCCTCTGGAGCAGCGCCGCCAGCTGGCCCCGATCAACGACCGTCGGGCCGAGATCATCGTGCACGGTGCACTCATCCTTCATACCGCCATGGTGATGCTGCAGATGCGCGAGCTGGTGGTGTGTGAGCGGGCCCTGCGGGAGGGCCTGATCGTGGATTGGATGCTTCGCCAGGGATTGCTCGACGATCGCTTCGCGTTTCAGAGCACCATCAGGGAACGCACGGTGCTCCACCTCGCCCGCACCTACGGGGTGGATCTGGCCCGAGCGGCCCGGGTGTCGGGCTTTGCCCTCAGCCTCTACGACCAGACCCGGGGATGGTTGCATCAGGACCCGGGGCCGGGCCGTCTGCTGCTCTGGGCCGCAGCCCAGCTCCACACCTGTGGGCAACACATCAATGTGGCGGCCTACCACAAGCACACCTGGTATCTGATTCGCCATGGGGAGCTTTTGGGCTATTCCGAGGCGGAGCATCTGATGGTGGCTGCCATGGCCCGCTATCACCGCCGGAGCCTGCCCAAAAAACGGCACGAGTCGTGGCAATTGATCGAAAGTCGGGAGGATCGCCGCACGGTCAGCACGATGGCCCTCCTGCTGCGACTGGCCGCTGCCCTGGACCGTCGTCCGGGTCAGATGGTGGCAGGGCTCCAGGTCAGGCGCCTGGGAGCTGCAGCCTTCGAGGTGATCCTGATGCCCGAGCCGGCCAGGAATGGAGAGGGTTGCCCGGATCTCAGCCTGGAGTGCTGGAGTCTCCGCTCCTGTGCCCCTGTGGTGCTGGAGGCATCCGGTTTGGAGCTCAAGGTGAGGGCGTTGGAGGAGGAGGCGCTGCCGGCGCCAGGGCCTCTGGGCTGAACCGTTTCCAGCGGATGTCATCCACCCCGCCCAGGGGAGTGGCCTGACTGGCCCCGATGGAGGCGCGCACCGCATAGGGACGTCCGGCCATCACCTCCAGGCCGCGGCCCAGGGGGAAGCTCCTCTCCCCACTCAGGGTTCCTTCAAAGAGTGTTTTGCCGCTGGCGTCGCGCACCTCCAGCCAACTAGGCTCGCTGGCCTGAAGGCGCAGGGTGTCGGCACCGGTGCTCGAGAGGCCGCCGGGCTTGGTGTCCTGGGACGGCTGGTTGGAAGAGGGTTGGGGGACGGCCGGTTCCGGGGCCGGAGACGGGGACGACTCCAGTTCAGGAGCCGTGGAGGGGCCTCGGCTTGGGGATGGGGCCAGGAGGAACCAAGCGGCTGTCGCCCCCAGGGCCGTCAGCAGGGCGGCCAGGGGCCAGCCCCAGCGGGGCATGGCCGGGCCCCCCGGAAGGCTCGCCGTCTGCCGAGGGGACTGGCGTAGAGGTCTTGCGGGCCTGGGTGGGGTTGGCCTGGGGTCCCCGGTGGCTGGGGCCGGAACCGTGGGCCTGTGGTCCATGAGCCGGCTCTGGCGCACGTTGGCGATCCCCTCCTCCACATCCACGTTCAGGGTTCCAGCGATGCGGCGGGCTAGGGCCACGATGAACACCCCTTCCGGGAGCTGGTGGTGCTCCCCCCGCTCCAGGGCCTCAAGGAGGCGCGGTTCCATCCGAAGCCTCTTGGCCAGGGCATCCAGGGACCACCCGGCGCCCTCCCGGGCGCGCGGCAGCTGTTCCCCCAATCGGACCAGTTCAGGGATCGGTTCCTCCCTGACCCCATCGAAGGAGAGAGGAGGGGCCACTGGGTCGCTCGTCATGCGTGGGGTTCAGCCATTCGAAGTATGGCCAGGGGAGAGGCGGCCTGCATGGGCTCCATCACCGTTCCGCCGTCCCAGGACGGGGTCTGAGAAAGCGGTGGTACCGGCATGGACGCGGCCAGGGGGGTGGGCGCTGCCAAGGGGGAGAGGTTGGCCTGCAGGGGCACCTGGGCCGGGGTGCCCAGGCTTCCTCCCAGCCCCGTGAGCGGATCGTTATCGATCAGCAGGGCATCGGC
>JBEIGX010000234.1:0-3498 GCA_040381675.1 Aphanothece sp. | reverse complement strand
TCCTTTTGGAAGTGCTCGCGGAAATCAAGGAGGTGATGGGGGATGGCCAGCTGGTCGCAGATGGCCGCCGCATCCACCAGGCCCTCGGCGCAGCAGGCGCCCTTGCCGCTCATCAGCCAGAGGGTGAGCCCCTCCACCTGCCAGCCCGCCTCCACCAGAAGGGCCGCCGTGAGGGAGCTGTCCACCCCGCCGGAGAGCCCCACCACCACCTGATGGTCGCCGGGCCAGCGGCGCAGCCGCTCCAGGGTGGCGGCGCCAGCGGGGGTGCAGGGGCCTTCCGCTAGGGAAGTGTGGTGGGAGGATAGGGAAATGGGCAGAGCGCCATCTCCTCCCATGATGGAGCCCCGCGACTCGTCCCGCCGTGTCGGCCTCCCCGCCCTTTTCCCAGTCTCCTGGATGGATGACAACAGCCTGGCCTTCTCGGGATGCGGACCACCTCTTGGTGACCAGCGCCCAGATGGCGGCCCTGGAGGGGGAGCTCTTTGCCAGTGGCCTGCCGGTGGAAGCCCTAATGGAAAAAGCGGCCCTGGCGGTGAGTCGGCGGCTGCTGGAGGGCTCCCCGAGCAACCCTGGGCTCCCGCTGGCGGCAGGGGTTGTGGTGTTGGTGGGGCCCGGGCACAACGGAGGCGATGGACTGGTGGTGGCCCGGGAACTGCACCTGGCTGGCGTTCCCGTGCGGCTGTGGTGCCCCTTTGAGCGGCGCAAGCCACTGACGGAGCGCCACTTGAGCCATGCCCGCTGGCTGGGGATCCCCGTTCTGGAGGAGCCCCCCGATCCAAGAGATGGAGGCCTCTGGATCGATGCCCTGTTTGGCAATGGCCAGCGCCGGCCACCGGGAGAGGCGATCGAGAGCCTGCTGGGGGCCCGGGAGCTGGCGGGAGCAGGCGCCTTGCTGGCCATTGATGGTCCCACTGGCCTCTGCTTCGACACAGGGCGCGTGCTGGGACGGCAGGCCGCCCGAGCCGATCTCACCCTCTGCATCGGCCTCTGGAAGCAGGGCCTGGTGCAGGACCCAGCCCTGGGCTGGGTGGGCCGGCTGGAGCGGGTGGATCTGGGGCTGCCCAGGGCCCTGCTCGCCAGCCTGCCCCTGGAGCAACCCCTGGGCCTGGGCGGACCCGGTGGGGGACAGGAAGACGGGGTGAGGGCTCCCAGGCCCAAGCCAGATCCCGCCGCCGGTAAATACGGGCGGGGTCGATTGCTGGTGATCGCCGGTAGCGACACCTACCGCGGCGCCGCCCACCTGGCCTTGGCAGGCGCCACAGCCTCGGGGGTGGGCAGTCTGCGAGCGGTCGTTCCCCCCCGGGTGGCAGACCACCTGTGGATGGTGATGCCCCACGTGGTTCTGGAGCAAAGGCCCCTAGCGGAAGGGGGTTTAGAGCGGCTGGATGCGGTGCTGGTGGGGCCAGGTCTGGGCCCACTGGCGGCAGGAGCCGGCAAAAACGGGGATCGGGAGCCCTGGTGGGAAGACCTGCAGGCATTTCCGGGGCTGCTGGTGGTGGATGCCGATGGTCTTAACCGGATCCAGCCAACCTGGCTGAAAAGGCGGGCCGGCCCCACCTGGATCACACCCCATGCGGGAGAGTTCAGCCGGCTCTGGCCCGACCTGGTCGCCTTGCCAGCTCTTGAGGCTGCAGCTCAAGCTGCATCAGCCTGCGGTGCCACCGTGCTGCTCAAGGGAGCCCGCAGCGTCATCGCTGCAGCGGATGGACGGCGCTGGCAGCTCATGGATGCCTGTGGAGACGTGGCCAGAGCCGGCCTCGGAGACGGGTTGGCAGGGTATGCGGCTGGACTCGGAGCTCGGTACGGGGCGATGAAGGGAAGTCAACCCAATGCCAGCGGTTTAGCGGTGGCGGCACTGGATCACGCCATGGCTGGGTGCCGCAGCGAACAGACTTTTGGGCCAGGCAGGGCGACGCCCTTGGTCGTAGCAGAAGGGCTCGGGCAGGCCCCATTCCGATGAGAGGAACAGTCGAGGGAATCAAGGGGCCATCAAGCGTTGCCGGGCAAGCACAAGTTGAGTAAGCACAATCGTTGCGGTGAAAACACATGCGGGGAGGAGACCCAGCCGCTGGCGCAGCCATCGCACCCAAAAACCAAACAACAAGGCTGCTGCAGGTAAGCCGACAAGAAAATAATATGGAGTGGAGAAGGGAGTGGAAAGATCGGCCGCTAATGAGAAGAGAAAAACCAGAAAAATACCCGAAAGAAGATATCCCACGTCTCCACTCAAAAATGAACGAATACGCCCCCAGGCAAACAACCGAGTCTTCAACTTTGGCGCCACTAAGACAGGAGCAAGGCAAAGCAGTAGCCCCAGAGACGTGATGTAGGGAAGTTGCCGCGATACAAGAGCCGCGGGGAACATTCCCATGAGAAGATTGTTGAGCGTGCTCACTACAGGAACAACTTTGACCCAAGCATTGGTCTGAATTTGCTTATCTACCGTGCCGAAGAAGATCTGCAAAAGAGGCCATGCCAACAATAGAGCAGCAACAAAAATCGTGGGCAAGCGAGAGAAGCTAATACGGCGCTCAAAGAAATCCCACACAAGAAGGATCATGGCGTAAAGCAACCCGTAATAGTGGGTAAGGCCAAGCAGCAAACATGAACCGTAAAAAAGAAACTTCAATGCAAACCCTTGCTGAGGGGTCTCAGATCGGAGAGCCATGCTGGCAAGGATGGCAGCCGAAGCAAGGCAAACCATCAACGCGTAGGGGCGGACCGTGGCCGAAAAATAAGTGAATAAGGGATTAGACGCAATGAGTAGCAGGGGGGCAACAAAAGTGATCGGCCGAGAGCGAGAATGAAACAGTGTGAATAGAAGGATGGTCAGCAGTGCAAAGATATAAGAAAGCACGCGGAGCGAGTGGATGGAATCTCCCGCGATAGAGGTCCAAACCCTGATTAAAAGGTAATAAAAAGGAGGATGATTATCCTTGGTGAGGATATGTGCGACCAATTGGCCATAGGACTGCCGAATCGCTAGAAGCGTCCAATTCTCGTCCGGGTGGATCCCCCGGGGGGGCAGGAAGCGGAGGCCCCAGCTGAGCTGGAAGGACAGCACTGAAGCGATTAGAGCACGCCACCAAGGTGCATTGACGGCATTACGGTGCAGCATTTTTGGGGCACAGTATCATCTTTTTTCATTTTATAGTCGTTTAGTGTGGAACTACACTACTTTATTGTGGACCTAAACAACTCACCGACCTCAGCCTCCAACAGTCGCCGTTGCCACCTAAGGGGGTTCCGCCAGCGCGGAGAATGGTGCCTCACGCCCTAAACGGAAAGGAGATGAGCGCCTCCCCCCTAGCCCCCGCCGAGCTGCTGCCCACCTACCGCGTTGCCGCGGCCGAACGCGAGACCCTGGGGATCCCCCCCCTGCCGCTCACAGCCCCCCAGGCCCAGGCCCTCACGGAGCTGCTGCAGGCGCCGCCGGCTGGGGAGGAAAGCTTCCTCCTCCACCTGCTGAGCGAGCGCATCCCCCCGGGGGTGGATGAG
>JBEIGX010000233.1:0-3503 GCA_040381675.1 Aphanothece sp. | reverse complement strand
CGGCTCGGCGCTGGCCGTATCGGCCGATGGGGGGCGCCGCTGGCAGGTGGAGCGGCTCACGGGCTGGCGGGCCACGGCCCTGCTGCCCGTGGAGGGCGGGCTGTATGCGGTGGAGGCCCTGCCGGGCCCGGCGCTGCGGCGTTGGCTGGAGGCCGGTGGGCGCTGGCAGGGCTTCACGGCAGGGCGGGAGTGGCAGGGCGGCAAGCAGGGGGAGGAGATGGGCCATTGGCGGCCCCGAGCCGACCTCACTCCAGCGGCCCTCCTGCCCGGCGTGGCAGGCGCGGGGGAGCGCTACGGATGGATCGGCCAGGCCACCCCTTCCGGGCCGGCGGTGGCCTGGATCACCAGCCTCGGCCCCTGGCGCCAGGATCGAGCGCAGCGCTCGGCGTTCGTGGCCCAACGGCTCCGCCCGGGAGCCATCGATGTGCAGCCCATCCCCCTGGAGCCCGGCAACCAGGCCATGGACCTCGTGGCCGCCACCAGCACCGCCGGGCGGGAGCAGGCCCCCCAGTGGTGGCTGCTCAGCAGCCGCCCGCTGGCGTCCGGGCGCTGGCTCAGCCAGATCAGCCGGGTGATGCCCCTGGGGCCATCCCTGCGGCAGGAGCCCGGGCCCAGCTTCGAGGCGCCCCTGCCCGCCTGGTCGCTGGCGGGGGATGGCCGCCGCTGGTTTGTGGGACTGGGCCATCCCCCCTTCCAGAGCGAACCAGCCCCCGGCCGCTGCCACGCCGCCGCGGCGCTCAGTGGCACGGTGGTGGAGCTGCGGCGCGGGTCTTGAGGTTTGCCAACGCCTCTTCTGTTAGGGACGCTGCCGAGAATCTCCTCAACCTGAGATCTGATCTCTGCAAAACGTTGATGGGCCATCCAGACCTCCTCCAGATCAATTTGGTCGTAGGCATGGATCAGGACATCGCGTATCCCTGCCATCGCACGCCCGTGCTCGAAGATCGATGCTCAATCGTTTGGTGGCTTCACCGAGAACCTCCAAACAGCGGATTAGGGCATCTTGAAGGTATGTTGTTTCCTCCAGAATTTGAAAATTAGGGATCGGAAATTGCTGAGCACGATCCAGAACAAAAACAATATCCTCCAAGGCCTGGCGATCTCGCGGTTCCATCAGAGGCTGACGGATTCGGCTTCCACCATGGCTTGGATGCTCGGCTTCAAGTTCCGACGCCGAATGAGATCGACGCGAGTCAGCAACAAATCTTCCAGTGCAAACTTCAATTCCGCCCGATCAAACAGGGTGATCCCTTCGGGCAGGTCCACAAGGAGATCCACATCGCTATCGGGCCCCGCCTGGTCTCTGGCGACGGAGCCGAATACGGCGAGATTGCTGGCACCAAAAAGCCCCAGCAGCGCATGAAGCTCAGGTGCCAGATGTTTCAGTTCAGCAAGACGCATGATGCATAGCGGTCCTACGTTGAAAGGATAAACCGGACGGCTGCTGTACGAAATGCAACAGCATGATGGGAGGAGTTGAGCAAAACCCTGGAGGCGGCCCGCCAATCGGGGGCAGGCCCCCGCCGACATCGCTTCGAAGACGACTTCTGATTCACCTGACCACCCTGCGCGAAGCCTCGGTAAGCCCCGGCGACTGCCAGCGGGCCAACCCCTCCCGCCGCTGGCTCACCAGCTCCCCCCGCCACGCCTCCAGGCCCCCTTCCGGCTCCCGGTCCTTGGTGGGGTTGTCGCGCAGGAAGGGGGCGAACGAGCGGCGGTGCAGCAGCCGGACCTGGCCGGCCCGCTCCCCGAAGAGCACTGGATCCTGCTGCAGCAGGGCGCCGATCAGGCGCTCATCCAGCAGGGGGAAGGCCTTGGCCAGGCCATGGGCGGCGGCCGTTTAGCGCAAATGCAATCCGAATCGGCATGGATTTGACCCAAATGGGTCAAAAGTCATCGCCCGTGGCCGTGGGCCAGCAGCTGGGGCACCAGCAACCCAAAGCCCCCGTTGCCCTCCAGGAGCAGGGGCTGGGGGCTTCCCCGAGCGGCTCCGGCACGAAAGAGCTGCCGTGAGGCCCCCTTGCGGGGCTCCATATCTTGTGGGGGTGATCCGTTTTACATCCATGCCGGCCCTAATCGAAACGCCGCCCCTGCCCTCTGGGGCTGATTGGAGCTCGCTGATCACCTGCTGGCGCGATGAACTGATCCGAGGGGGTGGCCACTTTTCCCCCCTTACTTAAAGGGAGGGGAACACCAACACAGAAAACAGCCCAGGCAGGCACATTTACTTAAACTGACCCCATGATCCGACTCGAAATTGATAGCCGAGAACTTAAAAAACTCGGCCGTATCACCAACAAATTAGAAGCCCAGCTGCCCTTTGCAGAATCAAAAGCGCTTAATTCTTTGGCTTTTGAAACCCGCAACTGGGTGCGGGCATCTATGCCACGCAACTTCACAATCCGCCGCCCATGGGTGACCCGCCAAATCGAAGTGAAACAGCGGGCCGATAAGCGCAACCTTGAGGCCGTGGTGGGCACCAGTCAGTCCGGCCGCTTCCTGGCCAAACACGAAGAGGGCGGGGCGGATGCCGCCCTGGATCGTTACATCGCAATTTGGGGACTGTGACGACATCCACGACGCCGCCAGCGATGGCGCCCGGGCGATCAATTCCCGCCTAACCCGGCGGGGCCTGCAGCTGGAGCCAGCCAGTTTTGATGCCGTGCGCGAAATGTTGGCCGCGGCCCTGCGGCTGGCGACGGTACAGTCGGTCTGCGGTGCTAGGGGCTGGGTTTCGGTGGCCTTTACGGCAAGGGCTAAGGGGTCAGGTCTAGATCAGCGAGGGGATCAATTTCAAGATCCAATCCCTCTAAGGGGTCTATCTCCAGATCCAGCCCGGCGAAGTGGTCTTCCTTCTTCAGATCCTCTAGGAAGGCAAAATCAAAACCCGTGTCGGTGTCCGTCACCTCTTGTTTCTGTAGATCCCTCTCACGCTCCTCAAGTAGCTCCAGCAGGGGATGCTTGCCGCCAAAAGACAGCGCGGTGATAGCTCTCAGGTAGTTCGGGGGTCCCACCCGCTTCTCCCATTCGTGGCGGGACGCTTCCAGTTGGATCGACTGGCGGGTGACGCCACAGACGCGGGCCACTGCTGACAGGGTTTGGCTATGGGCGGGGAGGGACTGATAGAGCCGAAACCGGGCGTAAGCGCTTGCGGTTTCATCAGGGCGCCGATCGCAGGGATCTTGGGCTTTCGCGGCGGCCTGCTTAGGAGAAGTCAAAGGAAAGGCCCCGCAAGATCCGTCAGGGTTTCACCTTTCCATTGTAAGGAATCAAACGGTCAGAACGCAGTCAGGGAAGTTAGTTTGGCTGATTAGGCCTTGGCGAAAATTTTTGGATGGTGCTGCAAAATTTTGTCTAGGGAAAATCTGGAAAACCAGGCCAATTCACGCGAGAATAGGCCTCTGATCGCAGGCCAGGGCTGGAGTGATGGGCGGCAAGCAGCTGGGTTTTGGTGATTACGAGCAGAGCACGGCAAAAAAGCAGACCAAACGGGAGAAGTTTCT
>JBEIGX010000232.1:0-3529 GCA_040381675.1 Aphanothece sp. | reverse complement strand
GGCCGCCACTACAACAGCGACCAGGCCCTCTACAAGCAGTTCACCGCCCGCACCGGCATCCGCGTGAAGCTGCTGGAGGGCAAGGATGACGCCCTGATTGAGCGGCTGCGCCAGGAAGGGGCCCAGAGCCCGGCCGATGTGCTGGTGCTGGTGGATGCGGCCCGGCTCGAGAAGGCGGCCCGGATGGGCCTCTTTCAGCCAGTGCGCTCGGCGGCCCTGCAACGGGATGTGCCCGCCAACCTCCGCGATCCCCAGAACCGCTGGACCGCCCTGACCCGCCGGGTGCGGGTGGTGATCGTCAACCCGAAACAGGTGGATCCCGCCACGATCCGCACCTACGCCGATCTGGCCAACCCGGCCCTGAAAGGACAGCTCTGCCTGCGCGATAGCCGCAGCGTTTACAACCAGTCGCTGGTGGCCGACCAGCTGATCCTGCGGGGTGAGGGGGCCACCCGGGATTGGATCCAGGGCCTGGTGGCCAACCGCAACCCCCGCCAACCCTTCTTCACCGCCGATGTGCCCCTGGCCCGGGCGGTGGCCAAGGGCGAGTGCGCCGTGGGGTTGGTGAACTCCTACTACGTGGCCCGGATGCTGGCGGGGGACAGCGGTGCGGCGGACAAGGCCCTGGCGGCCAACCTGAAGGTGGTGTTCCCCACCCCGGCCCATGTGAACGTCACCGGAGCCGGGGTGACCCGGAATTCCAAAAAGGCTGCTGCTGCGGCCCAGCTGATCGAGTTCCTGGCTTCAGACAGTGGCGGCAAGGGCTATGCCGCCGCCAACAACGAGTTTCCCCTCAAGGGCTTTGGCGGCAACGCCATCCTGAACAGCTGGGGGCCGTTCACCGATGACGGCGTCTCGATTCAGGCCATGGGGGCCCGCAACCGGGACGCCGTGGCCCTGATGCAGGCCAACGGCTGGCGCTAACTGCCCTCAAAGGCTCAGCCCTCCAGCAGGCTGCGCAACATCCAGGCCGTTTTTTCATGAATCTGCAGGCGCTGGGTGAGCAGATCGGCCGTGGGCTGGTCGTTGGCCTCCTCCGCCAGGCGAAACACCGAGCGGATGGTGCGGGCCACAGCCTCATGGCCCCCCACCAGCTCCCGCACCATGGCGAGGGCGGCGGGCTGGCCCTGGGTCTCCGCAATGGAGGCCAGGCTGGAGATGGCGCCGGCGCCGTAGGGGGCAGGGAAACCCAGGGAGCGGATCCGCTCGGCGATGCTGTCGAGAGCGTTCCACAGCTCGGTGTATTGCTCCATGAACATCATGTGGAGCGTGTTGAACATCGGGCCCGTCACGTTCCAGTGGAAGCCGTGGGTTTTGCTGTAGAGCACCGTGCTGTCGGCCAACACGCGCCCCAATCCCTCGGCGATGGTCTGCCGCTGCTCGGAGGGGATGCCGATGTCGATGGGAGGGGCAGAGGAGGTCATGGCATCAGGAAGGGGACTGTTTCCAGGTATAGATCAGATGGGGCTCTGCGACTGGGGAAGGTTGGAGATGGTGATGGGCCTGAGCCAAGCGATCAGCTTCGGCAGTGAGATCACGGGGGATCTGGCCAGGGCCGAGGAGCGGGAGTGGTTAATCACCAATGGGCTGGGCAGCTACGGCAGCGGCACCGTGGCCGGAACCCGCACCCGGGCCTACCACGGCCTGCTGATGGCGGCCCTGCGGGCTCCCGCCGATCCATGCGAGCGCACCCTGCTGGTGGCCGCCCTGGAGGAGGTGGTGGAGGTGGGTGGGCGCTCCATCTCCCTAGGCCACCCCTGGATGGTGTCCTTTGCCCTGGAGGGCACCGTGCCCACCTGGCGCTATGCCCTGGGCGATGCCCTGCTGGAAAAACGCCTCTGGATGCAGAGCGGAGCCCACACCACCACCGTGTTCTATCGGCTGCTGCAGGCCAGCCAGCCCCTGCAGCTCTGCCTCACGGCCCTGGTGAACAGCCGCTCCCACCACGGGGGCATCCCCCGTCCGGAGATCTCCCTGGAGGCCGTGCCCCATGGCGTGCGCATGGTGCCCCAGGGAACGGGGGCGCCGCCCTTTGTGGTGCTGAGCGATCGGGGCTCCACCACGCTGGCGAGCCCCGGAGAGTGGTGCGGGGGCTTTGCCCTGCCGGCGGAGGAGGAGCGGGGTCTGCCCAGCCGGGACGACCATCTGCGGGCCGCCCGGATCCGGGTGTGCCTCAGTGCGGAGCAGCCCACCCTCACGGTGGTGGCCAGCACGGAGTGTGAGCCCCTGCTGGATGGGGAGCGGGCCCTGCAGGAACGCCGCGCCTACGACGCCGTGCTCCTGGATCGGTGGCGGCAGGCCCAGCCAGGGCTGGCGAAGGCGGCGCCCCCCTGGGTGACCCAGCTGGTGTTGGCCGCCGATCAGTTCGTGGTCGCCCGGCAAGACGGCCAGACGATCCTGGCGGGCTACCCCTGGTTCGGCGACTGGGGGCGCGACACCATGATCAGCCTGCCGGGCCTCACCCTGGAGACGGGCCGTGCCCCCATCGCCGCCCAGATCCTGCGCACCTATGGCCGGTTCGTCAGCCAGGGCATGCTGCCCAACCGTTTTCCCGAGGGTAGGGAGACGTTGGGGGAGGGCGACTACAACACGGTTGACGCTACCCTCTGGTATGTCGAAGCCCTGCGCCAATACCACCAAGCCACGGGCGATGACGCTCTGATTCGGGAGCTGTTCCCCAAGCTTGAGGAGATCGTGGAGGCCCACTGCCAGGGCACGCGCCACGGCATCAGCCGCGACCCGGCCGATGGCCTGCTGCGGGCCGGGGAGCAGGGCCTTCAGCTCACCTGGATGGATGCGAAGGTGAATGGGGAGGTGATCACTCCCCGCATCGGCAAGCCGGTGGAGGTGAATGCGCTCTGGTGTTGTGCCCTGCGCACCATGGCGGGCTTTGCCGAGCTTTGCGGGGAACGAAGCGAGGGCTATGGGGCCCTGGCGGAAGTAGCCAGGCGGGGCTTCCAGCGCTTCTGGAATGGTGCCCTGGGTTACTGCTTTGACGTGCTGGATGGCCCCGATGGCACCCGTGAGGAGGCATTGCGGCCCAATCAGCTCCTGGCGGTGACGCTGACGGATGGGTTGCTCTCATGGCCGCAGGCCCGGCAGGTGGTGGCGGTGTGCGGCCAGCAGCTGCTCACTCCGCTGGGTTTGCGCAGCCTCGATTCCCGCCACCCCGCCTACCAGGGCCACTACGGCGGCGGCCCCCTGACCCGGGATCGGGCCTACCACCAGGGCACGGTGTGGGGCTGGTGGCTGGGCCCCTATGCCCTAGCCCACGCCCGGGTGCATGGCGACCCGGAGGGAGCTCTGCGGCTACTGGAGGCGGTGGGCCATCACCTGAGCACGGCCGGCGTGGGCAGCATCAGCGAGATCTTCGATGGCGATGCCCCCCACGGGCCCCGGGGCTGCATCGCTCAGGCCTGGTCGGTGGCGGAGGTGCTGCGGGCCTGGGTGGTGCTGCGCCGCGCTTGGGGTGGATTAGGCCGTGAGTAAGGCGGTTTCATCAGCGATCGCCGCCTCTCCCCGCCTGTGG
>JBEIGX010000231.1:0-3591 GCA_040381675.1 Aphanothece sp. | reverse complement strand
TGGGCCGTCTCGAGGGCCGGGATGATGCCCTCCAGTTGGCAAAGAAGCTGCAGGGCATCGAGGGCCTCCGCATCGGTGACGGCGGCATACTCGGCCCGGCCGATGCCCTTGAGGTAGCTGTGCTCTGGGCCCACCCCGGGGTAGTCGAGGCCGGCGCTGATCGAGTGGGCCTCCTTTACCTGGCCCTCCTGGTCCTGGAGCAGCAGGCTCATGGCTCCATGGAGCACGCCCACACGCCCCTCGGTGATGGTGGCGGCATGGCGGCCGGACGCCACCCCTTCACCGGCGGCCTCCACACCGATGAGGCGCACCGTGGCATCCTCCACGAAGGGATGGAAGAGCCCCATGGCATTGGACCCCCCGCCCACACAGGCCACCAACACATCAGGAAGGCGGCCGAAGGCTTCCTGGCATTGCTGTTTGGCCTCCCGGCCGATGCAGGCATGGAAATCGCGCACCAGCATGGGGTAAGGGTGGGGCCCAGCCACCGAACCGAGGATGTAGTGGGTGGTCTCCACGTTCGTCACCCAGTCGCGGATCGCTTCGCTGGTGGCATCCTTAAGCGTGGCCGTGCCGGCGGTGACGGGCTGCACCGTGGCGCCGAGCAGACGCATGCGAAACACATTGAGGGCCTGGCGGCGCATGTCTTCAGCGCCCATGTAGATCACGCACTCCAGACCAAAACGGGCGCACACCGTGGCGGTGGCCACGCCGTGCTGGCCGGCACCGGTTTCGGCAATGACCCGCTGTTTGCCCATCCGCAGGGCGAGGAGGGCCTGGCCGAGGGCGTTGTTGATCTTATGGGCACCGGTGTGGTTGAGGTCTTCCCGTTTCAACCAGATGCGGGGGCCTCCGTCCGAACGGCGATAGTGCTCGCTGAGCCGCTCCGCCTCATAGAGCGGTGAGGGGCGCCCCACGTAGGTGCGGAGAAGGTGGTTGAGGCGCTCGGTGAAGGCGGGATCGGCCCAGGCCTTGGCTGCCGCAGCCTCCAGTTCCGCCAAGGCCGGCATGAGGGTTTCCGGCACATACTGCCCGCCGAAGGGACCGAACCGGCCGAGGGCGTCCGGTCGGGCCGTGGGAGCCAGAAGGGAAGGGTCGGGCTGACCGGCAGCGTTGGGGGAGGAAAGCGTGCTGGTCACGTCGCGGCCAGAAAACAGGTGAGCTCACCCTAGGCAGCTGGGAAGGGGAAGGGTCCTCAGATCGCCAGGCTGTCGCGGTGCAACACGGCGATCACATCCAGAATCTGAGCCGATCGCTGGGCGGGAAGGGTCATCAGGGAGGCCATTTCCGTTAACAGTCCGTTTTCCTCAGCGGATAACGACTGATCCCCGTGCACAAGATGGGCGGCCATCGCCAAGGCCGTTTCCTGCTGAGCCATCGACAGGACCGGGATGGCCTGGGAGATCAGGGCCCGCCAACCCCCGGAGTGGAGCTGGTCGAGGAGGGCCTCAAACAGCCGCCCCATGCTTTCCTCACTCCGTTCGCTGTAGGGCTGGCGTCCGTCCAGTTGGGCTCTCAGGAGGCGCGCCTCCAAGGGATCCACCACCCCGTCGCAAGCGACGGCCACCAGGGCGATGGCGGCAAAGGCTTCGGCGGAATTCATCGCGTGCTGACCATCCGTTGCTCCATTGGAGCAGAGCTGTGGCACGCTGCGCTACCTGGGTGGAAGAAAGCGTGAAGAGTCTTCTGCGAACCCGTGTTCCGTGCCGGCTCGCGGTCGAACTGCTGGTGCTGATGGGCCCGATTCTCGGCGTCGGGGCGAGGGCACTGCCCCCACCACCGCGCTGCACGGAGGGCGTTGCGGCAGTGGAGCAGCAGCAGCGCCAGCTCCTGAAGGCCTCCACCGATCTTGAGAGCGTGTTGCTCGGGGAAATCCACACCGAAGCGGCCGACCACGCCTGGCAGCTCCGCAGCCTGGAGACCCTGGCCCAAGGGGGCCGGCCCCTGGTGCTGGCCCTGGAGATGGTGCCTGCCCCACGCCAGCCGATCCTCAGCCGCTACGCCACCGGCCAACTGGAGGAGAAGGCCTTTCTGGCCGAGGTGGATTGGGCGGGCGTCTGGGGTCACGACCCCGCGTTGTATCTCCCCCTACTGCGCTGGGCCCGGCAGAAGGGCATCCCCCTTCTGGCCCTGAACCTGGAACCGGAGGTGGTGCGGCGGGTGCGGCGGGAGGGACTGGCGGCAATCCCTACGGCAGAGCGGGAGGGCATCGGCACGCCCGCTCCAGCCGGGGAGGCCTATCGCCAGCGACTGCGCAGGGCCTGGCAGGCGCACAGGACCATGGGGCTCCAGGAGGGCAAGGCCCTGCCCAAGACCGAAGCGGAAGACCTGGAACGGTTCATCACCAGTCAGCTGCTGCGCGATCGGGCCATGGCGGAGCGGATCGCGGCAGCCCATCGTCGCGACCCGGGCCGGCTGGTGGTGGCCCTGATCGGTCTGGGCCATCTGGAGGGGGGCGAAGGCGTGCCTGCCCAGCTGCGGCACCTCGGTCTGAATCGGCTTCTCACCCTGCAGCGGCCTGAGCTTCCGGAGGGATGCGGGCCTCCCCCGCCCGGCACCCGGCTCGGTGCCTACCTGGAGAGTGCCGATGGGGCCGTGTGGGTGCGCCAGGTGGCCCCCGGATCGGCGGCCGAAGCCGCGGGTCTCCGGCCGGGCGATCGGGTGCGGGCCGTAAACGACAAGCCCGTGGAGCGGGCGGGCCAGGTGATCCTCCGGGTCAGGGAACAGCCCCAGGGGGAACCCCTTCGCCTCCTGATCGAGCGGGAAGGGCGCCGCCTGCTTCTGCAGCTGCGGTTGCTGTCAGCTCCTTCCAGGCCACCAGGGAGAATGGGCCTCACTCCTCCCCTGGCCGGCCTCCCCCTCCCATGACAGCCACCCCTCCGGTCGCCACAAACATCGTGTGGCATCACTCCACGGTGACCCGGGCAGCCCGCGCCCACCAGCGGGGCCACCGCAGCGCCATTCTCTGGTTCACCGGGCTGAGTGGAGCCGGCAAGAGCACCCTGGCCAATGCGGTGAACTCCGCCCTGTTTGAGCAGGGGCTCGCCTGTTACGTGCTCGATGGCGACAACGTGCGTCACGGGCTCTGCAGCGACCTGGGCTTCTCCGATGGAGATCGGGAGGAAAACATTCGCCGCATCGGCGAGGTGGCCAAGCTGTTTCTGGATGCGGGAGTGGTTGTACTCACGGCCTTCGTGTCCCCCTTCCGGTCGGACCGGAACCGTGCTCGGTCCCTGGTGGAGGCGGGAGATTTCATTGAGATTCACTGCGCCGCCGATCTGAACGTGTGCGAGGAGCGGGACACCAAAGGGCTCTATGCGAAGGCCCGCAGCGGGGAGATCCAGGAGTTCACGGGCATCTCCAGCCCCTATGAGGAGCCGGAGCAGCCGGAACTGCGCATCGACACGGGGCGCTTGAGCCTGGACGACTGTGTGTCGCAGGTGTTGGCCCACCTGCAGCAGGTGGGAGTGATCCCAGCCCCGACGGAAGGTTGATGGCCAAGAAAGGCGGCTGGCAGGAGTTTGATGGGCCACCCAGTCTGGCCCGCCCTGCCGCTCCGGCATCCAGCACGCCCAAGGGCCAGCAGCGGGT
>JBEIGX010000230.1:0-3600 GCA_040381675.1 Aphanothece sp. | reverse complement strand
GCCCCCGTGGGAAGAACGGCCAGGCAGTCACGACCCTCCAGCAAAGCTTCCACCACCGGCCTCTGGCCATCGCGAAAGGCCGACCACCCGAAGTGCCGCTGCAAGGACGCGAGGAGGGGGTCCTCCGGCAACTTCACACCATGCGTAGTGCCACCAGACCTTAGCTTCCCCCACTGGTGGGCAAGGGCGGGGCTTCCAGCTGGTCGGCGCCCTCCTCCACCAGCTGCAGCCGCACCCGTTTGCCCCCCGCCAACTCCCCGAGCGACACCCGCAGGGTGCTGCCGCTCAGGGTCTGAAGGGCTTGCAGCAGGGTGCGCAAGTGGGGGGTGCTGCTGCCGCTCTCCAGCCAGAGGCGCTCCTGCAGCATGCCCAGCCGGCGCCAGCTGGTGTGGAGCTGGAGCACGGCCCGCTCCAGCTGGCGGGCCTGCCCCACCGCATCCGCCATGAGGCCAAGGGCATCCAGGCGCTGGGCCTCCAACATGGCCTTTTCAAAGTTCAGGTCCTCCTGCTGCAGGGCCCGCACCGCCAGGCCCGCCTCGGCGGCCTTCTGCAGCCACCGGGCCGTGAGGGTCACCTCCTTCACCCGGTCCAGTTCGGGCTCCTCCCGCAGCTCCTGCCGCAGCGATTCCTGCTGGTCGTCGGGCAATTTGGCCAGTTCCCGCACCAGGGGAGCCACGGCCCGGGGGGGCAGCAGATTCTCCGCGGTGCGCTGGCGGATTTCCTCCGGGAGCAGGGGGCTGGTGGCCGCCACCACCTCATCGCTGAGCCGTCGCACCTGCTGGCGGGTGATCTGCTGGCCGGCCAGGGCGGCCTCGCTCACGAGCTGCTGCACTTCAGGGCCAGCCTGGGCCGTCTCCAGAAAGGCCCGCTTGGAGAACCGGTTGACACTGCTCTCATCCAGGAGTCCCTCCCCGAGGAGGTTGTCCGCAGACTCGGCCAGCTGAATGAGGGTATAGGCCCGGGTCTTGCTGATCTCGTGCTCCCTCAGCCATTGGAGAAAGCCCTGTCCCCGGCCCTCGCCCCCGCGTTTTTCCCGGTCGCGCACGGCCCGCAGGATGCGCCCCCTCCAGATTTCGGTCTGCAGGTCAAACCGGTCGCACACCGCCCAGGCCTCCTCCAGGCGGGCCTCGAATTCCATGGTGCTGATGTCGTCCTGCTCCGGATCCGGCAACTCCAGGACAAAGGATGGGGAGTCGGCAGAAGCGGAGGAAGACACCAGGAGCGCACAGGGGCCTGCGGATGCTGCCACGGTGCCGGCCAGCGGCGGACGACGAATCGTGACGTCGTGGCCGAGGGGTCAGGGGAGGTCGGTATCGTCATCTCGACCCTTCTCTGACCCGCTCACGAGCAATGGCCATCTCCCGCGGTGACAAAGTGCGCATCAAGCGTCCCGAGTCCTACTGGTACAACGAGCTCGGCACCGTTGCCTCCATCGACACCTCCGGCATCCGCTACCCCGTCGTGGTGCGCTTTGAGAAGGTGAATTACAACGGCTTCAGTGGATCAGAAGGTGGGATCAACACCAACAATTTCGCTGAGAGCGAGCTCGAGAAAGCCTGAGTCGCCCTGACCCCGCCTCTTCCCACCCGCCTTGCCTGAACTCCCCGAGGTCGAAACCGTCCGTCGGGGGCTGGAATGCCAGACCCTTGGTTTGGAATGGGTAAAGGTTGAGGTGTTGCGCGCCAGGGCGGTGGCCAGCCCTCCCGATCCAACGCTTTTCAGCCTGGGTCTGCAAGACACCCACATCACCGGCTGGCAACGGCGGGGCAAGTATTTGCTGGCCGCGCTTCGCCATGGCGATGGCACCCCGGCGGGCCATTGGGGCGTGCATCTGCGGATGACAGGCCAATTTCTCTGGATCGAGAGCCCAAGCGAGCCCTGCCGACACACCCGGGTGCGGCTGTGGGACTCCATTGGGCAGGAATTGCGGTTCGTGGATACGCGCAGCTTCGGCCAGATGTGGTGGATTCCTGCCGGGCACGCTCCCGAGGCCGTGATGCAAGGTCTGGCCCGTCTGGGCCCGGAACCCTTTGCTGCCGATTTTTCAGCGACCTACCTCAAGCAGAAGTTGGCCACCAGCCGGCGAGCCATCAAAACGGCCCTTCTTGATCAATCCCTGGTGGCCGGTGTCGGCAACATCTACGCCGACGAGAGCCTCTTCGCCGCCGGGATCCGCCCCCAGACCCCTTCCCACCGCCTTGGCGTGCGCCGACTCGCCCGGCTGCGAGAGGCTCTGCTCGAGATCCTGACGGCCAGCATCGCGGCGGGGGGAACCACCTTCAGCGATTTCCGCCACCTCTCAGGGCTGAATGGCAATTATGGAGGGCAGGCCTGGGTGTACCGGCGCGCTGGTCAACCGTGCCGTCGCTGCGGATCGCCCATCCAGCTGGAACGCCTGGGGGGTCGAAGCAGCCACTGGTGTGCACACTGCCAGAGTTGAGAGATCACCCCATCTCCGCCGCACAGCCCTCTGCCATGGTTTCAGCCCCTCCGGCACCCGAAGAAGATCACCATCTTGCGGAGGCCATCGCCCTCTGCAGGGTGATGGCCGCCATCCACCAGCGTGGATGGTGCGATGGCACGGGGGGAAACTTCAGCGTCGTGCTGTCTCGGGCACCGCTGGAGCTACTGATGGCGCCCAGTGGGGTCGACAAAGGCACGGTGGCCCCAGCCGACCTGATCGTGGTGGATGAGGAGGGACAAGTGATCCGCGGCAGCGGCAAGGCCTCCGCTGAGACCCTTCTGCACCTGGCGATCCTCTCCAGCACCCACGCAGCCGCCGTGCTCCATACCCATTCCCAGGCAGCCACCCTGTTGTCCCGCCTGGAGGTGGAGCGAACCGGTCAAGTGGTGGTTGGGGGCCTGGAAATGCTCAAGGGGTTGGAGGGCATCCGCTCCCATGCCGGGCAGATCGCCATTCCGGTCCTGCCCAACAGCCAGGACATGGAGCAGCTCAGCGAGGCGGCCCGCCCCCTTCTGGCGCAAGCTCCCCACGGCTTACTGATTGCCGGGCATGGCTTGTATGCCTGGGGGACCTCCCTGGCCCAGGCCCAGCGCCATCTGGAAATCCTGGAGTTTCTCCTGGAGCAGCAGTGGCGCCAGCTGCTGCTCGAAGCCCTGCGTCCAACCGCCTCTCCCACGTCATGACAACCCCGTCACCCATCCGCCATGTGGTGCTGGACATCGAAGGCACCACCTGTCCGGTCCATTTCGTCAGTGAGGTGCTCTTTCCTTATGCCCAAGCGAAGCTGCTGCCGTTTCTGACCCGTCACCAATCAGAAGAACCCATCCGCCAACTGCTGCAGGAGGTGCAGGCTGCACTCCTGCATGATCCATCGCCCATCGCTGAAGCCCTGCGTGAAGAAGCCCCCTCCCCGGAAAGCCAGGGCAGCTATGGGCTAGACACCCTCTGCAGCTATCTGAACTGGCTGATCCAAACCGACCGCAAAGTCACGCCCCTGAAAGATCTACAGGGACGCATCTGGGATGAGGGCTATCAACAGGGAGACCTCATCGCCCCCCTGTTTGCGGACGTGCCCGGGGCCCTGCAACGCTGGCACGCTGAAGGACTTGTCCTTTCCGTGTACTCCTCAGGCTCGG
>JBEIGX010000229.1:0-3640 GCA_040381675.1 Aphanothece sp. | reverse complement strand
TCCATCCTGCACCCAGAGCTCTCCGATGGCCCCGCCCAGGCCGATGGCCAGGGCAGCCATCTCCCAGCCATCCCGGGGGATGGCATCGTTCTGAACCCGGCCCACCTCATGCCAGAAAAGGAGATTGCGGTGGTCGAGGGCGAGGGCGTCCCACTTCTCGAGATCCACCTGGATCTCCACCTCATCCCTGCCGATTTCCTCCAGGGTGATCAGCGGTGGATCCACGGAAGCAGCGGCTTCCACGAACACCCAGCTCTGCATTTCCGGGGGAAGCTGCCCCTTCAGGCGCTGGAGTTCGCTCATCGACGGTCGGGAGTTGGTCTTGATTCACAGATCAGATTAGCCACCCTCCAGGATGGAGGGGGCGGCAAAGGGCGGGATAGCCGCACGCATGAGAGGCTGGGGCAGTTTTGCCCTCCCACGCCCCATGCCCCGCCGCACGGATTTGCGTCGCATCCTGCTGCTGGGCTCGGGGCCAATCGTGATCGGCCAGGCCTGCGAATTCGATTATTCCGGAACCCAGGCCTGCAAAGCCCTCAGAGCCGAAGGCTTCGAGGTGGTACTGGTGAACTCCAATCCCGCCTCGATCATGACGGATCCGGATCTGGCGGACCGGACTTACATCGAGCCCCTCACCCCCGAGGTGGTGGCCCAGGTGATCGAACGGGAGCGTCCCGACGCCCTCCTGCCCACCATGGGGGGGCAGACCGCCCTCAACCTGGCCGTCGCCCTGGCGGAAAACGGCACCCTGGCCCGCTTTGGCGTGGAACTGATCGGCGCCAATCTCGAGGCCATCCGCAAGGCGGAAGACCGGTTGCTCTTCAAGGAGGCGATGGAGCGCATCGGCGTCTCGGTGTGTCCGTCCGGCATTGCCAACAGCCTGGAGGAAGCGGAGATCGTGGGGGAGGCCATTGGCACCTATCCCAGGGTGATCCGGCCAGCCTTCACCCTTGGTGGATCGGGCGGCGGCATCGCTTACAACCCGGAGGAATTTCGTGCCATCTGCAAAAGCGGGCTGGAGGCTTCCCCCGTCTCCCAGATCCTGATCGAACAATCCCTGCTGGGCTGGAAGGAATTCGAGCTGGAGGTGATGCGCGACACGGCCGACAACGTGGTGATCGTGTGCTCGATCGAGAATCTCGATCCCATGGGTGTGCACACCGGGGATTCCATCACCGTGGCCCCTGCCCAGACCCTCACCGACCGGGAATACCAACGCCTGCGGGATCAATCCATCGCCATCATCCGGGAGATCGGAGTGGATACGGGGGGCAGCAACATTCAGTTCGCCATCAACCCCGCCGATGGCGAAGTGGTGGTGATCGAGATGAATCCCCGGGTCTCCCGCTCCTCCGCCCTGGCGAGCAAGGCCACGGGCTTTCCCATCGCCAAGATCGCAGCTCGCCTAGCGGTGGGCTACACCCTCGACGAGATCATTAACGACATCACGGGAGCCACACCGGCCTGTTTTGAACCCACCATCGACTATGTGGTGACGAAGATTCCCCGCTTCGCGTTTGAAAAATTCCGCGGCAGCCCTCCCGTGCTCACCACCTCCATGAAATCGGTGGGGGAAGCCATGGCCATCGGCCGTTGTTTTGAGGAGTCGTTTCAGAAAGCCCTGCGATCCCTGGAAACGGGACTGGCGGGGTGGGGCTGCGACAGGAACGACGACCAGCCCCCAGCAGACGACCTCGAACGGCAGCTGCGCATTCCCTCCCCCGACAGGATCCTGGCCGTGCGGGCGGCCATGCGGGCCGGACGCAGCGATGGGGACATCCACCAGTTCAGCGGGATCGACCCGTGGTTTCTGGCGAAGCTTCGGGGGCTGCTGGAGGCGGAGCAACGGTTGCTGGCGGGGCGCACCCTGGCTGAGCTGGAGGCACCCGCCCTGCTGGAACTGAAGCAACTGGGCTACTCCGATCGGCAGTTGGCCTGGGCCACGGGGAGCGACGAACTGAGCGTGCGGCGCCACCGTCAAGCCCTGGGCATCCGGGCGGTGTTCAAGACCGTGGACACCTGCGCCGCCGAATTCGCCTCCAGCACCCCCTACCACTACTCCACCTACGAAAGGCCTCTGCTGCGGCTCCAGGAGGACGGCACCCTGGTGCCCCAGCCAGCCGCCGACGAGGTGCAGCCGGAGCATCGGCGGAAGGTGATGATCCTGGGCGGGGGTCCGAATCGCATCGGCCAGGGAATCGAATTTGATTACTGCTGCTGCCACGCCTCCTTTGCCCTCAGGGCTGGGGGCTTCGCCACGGTGATGGTCAACAGCAATCCGGAAACGGTGTCGACCGACTACGACACCAGCGACCGGCTCTACTTCGAGCCCCTCACCCTGGAGGATGTGCTCAACGTGATCGAGGCGGAACGGCCGGAGGGCCTGATTGTTCAGTTCGGGGGCCAGACACCCCTCAAGCTGGCGATTCCCCTGATGCGCTGGCTCGAGAGCACGGAGGGGAAGGCCACCGGCACCGCACTCTGGGGCACCTCGCCGATCTCCATCGACCGGGCTGAAGACCGGGAGCAGTTTCAGGAGATCCTGGAACAGCTGCAGATTCGCCAGCCCCGCAATGGCCTGGCCCGAAGTGAGAGCGAGGCGCGGCAGGTGGCGGAACGGGTGGGCTATCCCGTGGTGGTGCGCCCCAGCTATGTGCTCGGGGGCCGAGCCATGGAGGTGGTGTACGACGAAAGCGAACTCAACCGCTACATGGCCGAGGCGGTGAATGTGGAACCGGATCACCCGGTGCTGATCGACCAGTTTCTCGAAAACGCCATCGAGGTGGATGTGGACGCCCTCTGTGATCACACCAATACGGTGGTGATCGGAGGGCTGATGGAGCACATCGAGCCAGCCGGGGTGCACTCCGGGGATTCGGCCTGCAGCCTGCCGGCCGTGAGCCTCTCGCCCGAGTGCCTGGCCACCATCCGCGGCTGGAGTGCAGACCTGGCCCGGGCCTTGGAGGTGCGGGGCCTGATGAATCTCCAGTTCGCCGTGCAGAACGGTGTGGTCTACATCCTGGAGGCCAATCCCCGGGCCTCCCGCACAGTTCCCTTTGTGGCGAAGGCCACCGGGGTGCCGCTGGCGAAGATCGCCAGCCAGGTGATGGCAGGGGCCACCCTGGCCGAGCTCGGGCTCCACGCTGAACCCAAACCTCCGAGACAGACCGTGAAGGAAGCCGTGCTGCCCTTTCAGCGCTTCCCCGGCTCCGACACCCTCCTGGGCCCGGAGATGCGCTCCACCGGGGAGGTGATGGGCATCGCCGACACCTTTGGGCAGGCCTACGCCAAGGCCGAACTGGCGGCAGGGGAAGCGCTGCCCACCACGGGCACAGTGTTCCTGTCCACCCATGATCGCGACAAGCCCACCCTGGTGCCCGTGGCCAGGGAACTGGCGGCCAAGGGCTTCGCCCTGGTGGCCACCAGCGGCACCGCCGAGGTGCTCAGAGCTGCCGGCCTCGACGTGGAGTCCATCCTGAAGGTGCATGAGGGCCGGCCGAACATCGAAGATGCGATTCGCTCCAGGCAAATTCAGCTGGTGATCAACACTCCTGTGGGGCGACAGGCCGCCCACGATGATCGGGACCTCCGTCGCGCTGCCCTTGACTACGACGTGCCAACGGTCACCACCCTGGCCGGC
>JBEIGX010000228.1:0-3652 GCA_040381675.1 Aphanothece sp. | reverse complement strand
GCAGAAGGAACTCTTCGGCAAGGAAGGTGCCGCGGAATTGAAGGTGGTGGAGTGTGCCCCGGATGGCTATAAAAACCAGGCAGCTTTGTGCGAGAAAAAACAGATCAAGGGCTTTCCCAGCTGGGAAATCAACGGCACGGTCGATTCAGGCGTGAAGCCCCTGGCCAAGCTGGCCGCCATGAGCAATTACAGCGGCCCCAACGGGTTCTGACCCAGATCCACCCCGTCGGTCTGGATGGCCTTCCCTTCCTGTTGGCGACTGTGCCGTTCCCAGAAGGGCTGACGGGCGGGGGCATCGGTGCGGAAATGGCCTCCCCGGCTCTCTTCCCGAAACAGCGCTGCCTCCATCAGGAGCTCGGCCAGCACCAGCCGCTGACGCAGCTCGTGCAACAGCAAGAACCCAGCCACCTGGTTGGGGTCCAGAGCCCAGGAAACCTCAGGAGACTGATTCTCCACGATCTGCCAGAGAGCCTCCCGTTCGAGCGCTTGGCGCTGCTGGCAAACGGACTGCAGTGCCCCACGGACTCGATCCCCTGATCGTTCCACCCCGGCCACACTCCAGCACAACTGGCGCAACTGCTCCAGTTGCTGTTGCAGTCCCTCTTCCGTTCGGGTTGGTCGGGGGTGGGGGGGGAGGTCTTCAGTCATGGGCTGGAAGATCCCGGAGGCGGCCGGTGCCAGCTCCAGGGAAGCCAGCTGGCGCGCAAACACGAGACACTCCATCAAGGAATTGCTGGCCAGACGATTGGCTCCATGGACCCCCGTGCAGGCCACTTCTCCCACGGCGTACAGACCCGGGAGGGTTGTGGCGGCCTGGAGATCCGTACGCACTCCTCCCATCCAGTAGTGGGCGGCAGGAGCCACAGGGATGGGAGAGAGGGTGGGTTGCAGCCCCAGTTCCAGGCAGCGACCAAGAATGGTCGGAAACTGTTTCCGCAGCCGTTCCTCCCCCACGGGGCGCAGATCCAGCCAGAGATGGTCGACTCCTTGTTGCTGCATGCACTGGGCCAAGGCCCGACTCACCTGATCCCTGGGGGCCAGATCCCCCCCTGGCAGATGGGCCACGGGACTCTGCCCCTGGGCATCCCATAACCGGGCTCCTTCCCCGCGCACGGCTTCGCTGATCAGGAAATGGGGGGCCCCGGGCAGCATCAGGGCGGTGGGGTGAAACTGCACGAATTCCAGGTCCCGGATCTGGGCTCCCGCCGACCAGGCCATTACCACTCCATCCCCCGAAGCCTGGCTGGGGTTTGTGGTGTGAGAAAAGAGGTGGCCACCCCCTCCACAGGCCAACACCACGGCGCTGGCGCGGAGCCAGCGCAGTTGGTTGCCGTCCAGCACCTGAAGGCCCACACAGCGCCCCTTCTCCACCCAGAGCTGGAGGGCCGGCACCCCTTCGTGGCGCTCCAACAGTGCACGGGAGTGCACTTCCCGTTCCAGGGCATCCACCAGCGCACCTCCCGTGCGGTCCTGGGCGTGGAGCACCCGTCGGTGGCTATGGGCTGCTTCCAGCGTGGTGCTGAGGTTCCCGTTCTCCCGGTCGAAGGCCATCCCCAAAGCCAGGAGCCGCTCCACACAGGCGGGTGCCTGACGCACCAGAAGATCCACAGCCGGCCGGTCACACAGGCCAGCACCCGCGCTCAGGGTGTCAGCGATATGGCTGTCAAAACTGTCTTCCGAGCGGGTCACCGCGGCGATCCCTCCTTGGGCCCAGCGGCTGGCCGAGCGAGGATTCAACTGTTTACTCAGGAGCAGAACTCGCAGATCCCTGGGAAGTTCCAGACAGGTCATCAGCCCCGCTGCTCCGCTGCCCACCACCACCACATCCCACTGAGCAGCCAACAACGGAGCCATAGGCAACATGTTCTGTCATGAGCCTATGGGAAGGAAACGCCGTTCCTCAGGTTGGGGGCGGCTTGTTTGGATCCGTGGACGGCTCCACATCGACAGCCTCGACATTGATGATCACCTGAGAGGGATCCAAGGCTGCGAGATCCTTTGGTCCTGAACCGGGGCCCTCCTCCCCAAACCAGGATCCGCAAGCCGGGCACACTTGGCTGCCAAAACTCATGGTGCCGCAGGCCTCACAGGTGTGGAGCTGCCGTCGAATCCATTGCCAAGCCAGCAGACCCACCCCTGCTCCAATGAGGGGGAGGAGAAAAAGCAGCAGGGTCAGTCCTCCAAGAACGTCCAGGAGGAATCGCCCTGCTGGTCCCGGGAGCAGCAACAGGAGGGCGGCAAGCCCGACCCAGAACCAGGGGAAGGAAGAACGTTGCATTCAGCGTTGGAAACGCGGGTCGTGGTCCATCCAGCGTTCAAAAGCTGCCAGGGCCTCAATGCCTGCCCAGCCCAGCAGCAATGTGGCCACCAGTGCGACGGCCATGCCTCCCACAACCACCACCAGGGGCACCAGGGTCACAACAGCGATGCCGGTCAGAACAATGGACCCAAGGGCCGTGGCGATGAGGAGAAGACTCGCCGGGAGAGGAGCAATCTTGATGGGCCGGGAGGGGGGGATGGGAATCACCGGGTGGGCTTGGATGGACTGCCATCATGCTGATCCCTTGAGCACTTGATTTCGCAGCGGAGGGGGTGCGGATGGCCCTCCACGGGGCCAGCGGGCAATGGTCACGCTCAGGCACTGCCCAAAATAAAGAATTACTCCCAGCAGCCATAGCCAGAGGGTGAGGAGTAATACACCGCCAACGACACCATAGGCTTGGAAGCGTAGACCCATCGCAAAGAGGAGTCTTCCCAAAATCACCGTTAGAAGCGTTGCGATGCTACTGATCAGTAGAGCGCCAGGAATTAATGGCCGCCAGGGAACCTGCCGAGACGGCAACAGCCAGAGGAGAACGAAGACGGATAGAAAAGCAAGGATGCTGGAGAGCAGAAAATCAGCTCCGTAGGATAATTGCCCTAGCCAATTAAATCGATCTGGCAGTGTATTGGAGAGCCAATCACGCAATAGCGTAGAGCCAAAGACCCGAAAGTTCCCCATCAGTTGATCGACGATCAACATGGGGCCAATCAGCAGCAAGATCAGAAGCGATTTCAGTCGCAGCCATAAAAAGCGCTGGACGATTCGTAGCCAGGATAATGATTCAAGCCCGTAGGGCCGATTCCACCAGAGCCGATCAGCCCCCCTTTGTAGGGTGAGATAGATATTGTTTGCATTCAGCACCAGCAAAACGATGCCCGCTAGCCCCGCTCCAAAACCTTGGCGGAGAAAACGAGACAAGGCATCGGTGAACAGGGGCATGGAGTCGCTGGGAATCAGCTGCCCCACCACCTGTTTTGCCTGTTGAAGCAAGGCTTCGTCCTGGCCAAGAAAACGTGATGCCAGGGCCAGGGCGATGAGTAAGGCAGGAAAGAAAGATTGAAGAGTGTGAAAGGCGAAAGCCGCACTCAGATCAATGCAATCGCAACGAAGCCAGAGCCTATAGGCCAGCCAAAAAGTACGGATGTGTCTTCGTAGGCCAAGGCCCATTCGTTTTGTCCCCATATGCTCCATTCCCACAAAAAAGCCACCCAAAGGGTGGCAGGAGTGAGAAAAGAAGAAAAAGATTTATCCTGGCATCGTGCTATTTTCGCGAGGCGCTACCACCTAACTATCGTTGCCGCTGCTGCGTTTCACAACCGAGTTCGAGAT
>JBEIGX010000227.1:0-3672 GCA_040381675.1 Aphanothece sp. | reverse complement strand
GTTCAGGTGATTGACGAGGTGGATGCTGTGGTCTTGGCCGTTGGTGCAAAAGGGCTCAAGTCTCTGATGGCTCAATCTCCCGAACTCAGCAAGGCAGCACCAGAGCTTGTTGGCGCTGCTTCGCTTGGATCCATCGATGTCGTGTCAGCACGTCTATGGCTGGATCGTTATATTCCCATGGCTTATCCCGTCAACGTGTTCTCCCGCTTCGCATCACTGAAGGGATCTGGCGGCACGTTTTTCATGCTGGATCAGCTGCACAAGGATGCCCAACAGGCTCTCTGGGGTGATGCGCAGCCCCAGGGCTCGGTTGTCGCCAGCGACTTTTACAACGCATCGGCGATTGCAGCGATGAGTGATCAAGAGATCATCGATCGGCTCATGCGCGACCTGCTTCCCATGGCCCATCCTGAATTCACCAGTGCCAAGGTGGTTGATTCCGAGGTACGGCGCTATCCAGGCTCGGTGTCGCTCTTTTCTCCGGGCAGTTTCAGAAAACGGCCACCCTTGGAAACCTCAGTGGAGTCGATCGTCTGCGCTGGCGACTGGGTGCGGATGGGCGACAAAGAACATGGAGCCAAGGGTCTGTGTCAGGAACGAGCCTATGTGTGCGGGCTGGAGGCAGGGAACTCACTGATCAGACGCAAGATTGTCAACGGTGCCGATCACTCGCATCCCGTTCTCCCTATTCGCGCAGACGAGCCACAGGTCGTTCTAGGCCGTGCTCTCAACAAGCTCGTCATGGATACAATCGAACCCCTTGGCCTGAAACTGCCGTGGTTCAACTCCTAACGAGTGCTGGACTCCCTCGCGCTGGAAGCAACTCTTGCAGTTATTCGGTTCTTCCATTACGGAACTCTGCGCCGCTGATAGGCTGCAGTAATTGAACTCGAATCAGTTTGCACAAATACAAACTCGCTTCCACCTTGTGTTGCGTAAATGTCGTAGCGAGAGACGACTTTGCGATCATCTTCGAAAGTAACAGTTCCCGAACAGTTTGCTTCCATTGTATATGTACCTTTGTAGTTCCCGCGAGTAATGATGCCATTGAAGTTTCCAGAATAGATCCCCGACATGCCGCCCTTGCCGTCAAAGTACTCGCGACCGGCCTGAGCAAAAGGCTGGTTTTTATCGGCCGATTTTCCCAAGATAATGCCATCCTGGGCATACAAATAGGCTCCTTTCATTGTTACTAAAGAGCATTGATCACCAGCAGAGGCTGGCGAAGCAACTGCTGTGACCCCAGAAGTCATTAGGGCCAAAAAAATGAATATTGATTTGAGTTTGCCCATGCCACCATGAAAAGATTGGTTGATTAATACTAGCAGTTGCCGGAGGCTAAATGGTTGAACATCAACGCCATTCGCGGAACAATGGCTCTTTGATCGCAGGTCTGGATTGGGTTGATGGGCGGCAAGCAGCTCGGCTTCTCGGATGACGAGCTCACCACGGCCAAGAAGCAGACCAAACGGGAGAAGTTCCTGGCTGAGATGGAGGAGGTGGTGCCATGGCAGCCCCCTCCTGCTGGTCTGAGCAGCGGTCAACCATCCGTGCCCAAAGCACCGCGGTACTGGATGGGCTCCACTTCTCCCATCCACTCGATCGAGCAGCGATGCAGGTCGTAGTAGCCAGCAACAACGGTGAGCTGATTCGCCCTCAACCGATCGGTGAGCAGCACGCTGGAGTGCACCAGGTTGCCGGCGGCGCTGAGCGTGTGCCGCCGGCACGACTCCTCCAGGGAGAGCTGGTCGCCGTACTGCAGCAGTTCCATGCGCAACTGGCCCACCACCTGGGCAAGGCTCGGTGTGAGCACCAGCTCGGGGTGCAGCGCCGCCGAGACAGCACCACAGCCCTCGTGACCCAGCACCACGATCAGCGAAACGTCTAAATGGCCCACCGCATATTCCAGCGAGGCGATCGCTGCGGTGGTGCTCATCGTGCCGGCATTGCGGACCACAAACAGATCACCGAAACCGCCATCGAACAGCAGCTCCACCGGCACGCGTGAGTCGGCACAACCGAGCACGGCCGCCAGGGGATGCTGGCCTTCCACCACCGACTGCATGCGTTCCCGGGTGCTGTGGGGATGCAGCGACTGTCCCGCCAGAAAGCGTTGATGGCCCTGCTGCAGCCAGCGCAACACCGCCGCAGGACGGGCCTCAGGGGCGAGCGCTGCCACAAAGTCGCTGCGATCAGGCACGTCGCTGGGATCACCCATCAAGGTTGCGCGACAGAGGCATGGATGCGCTCCATCCTTCTGACAGCTGGTCGTGCGGGGCTGCTGTCCAGCACGAACAGATTTCCACCTCAGCCAAACTTGGCTTTCGCTTGCTCATAGAAGGGCAGGTCGATCGTGCTGAGGCCGGCTTCCTGGGCTAGGGCTTCGATGCGACGGCGCACCGCAGGCCTCACGAAGAAGGGCACTTCCTTGAGCTTGGTTTCCGCTTCAGTGGTCCACTGGCAGCTGGTGGTCATGGAAGGAGCGCCGGGACTGGGCGGTGTAGGGGAGGTTGGCTATCGAGAATAGGTGGCCATCACTGGGTTGGCCTCCAGGGAGACCGAGACATTGGGCCCCTTCAGCAGCCGCTCGCGGTCGGCCAGGACGCGAGCGATCAGCAGCGAAGCCGCGACGGAATGAGTCCGACACCGTGCAGGCCGTGCCTCGATCGAGGCGACACTGTGTTTACCGCCACTTTTGAGGCAAGATACTCAGAGATGGCGCGAGAGTCATGGAGGTTCAGGAGCTCACGGCGGCGCCCAGCGGGATCATCGGGAGCCTGGTGCTGCGTAAGGCGCTGCAGCGCGCTGGGGATGAACTGGGGCTGTCGGCCCAGGAGACGGCTCAGGCGATCGGCAAGAGTCGCAACTTTTTCGAGCAGGCACGGGCGCACAGTCGCATCGACCTGCACACCCAGCGGATGATTGCCCTGATGCTGCGCTTGCATCGCAGCCTCTCGGCCCTGGTGGGCGACGACATCGGACTGATGCGGCACTGGCTCAACACAGCCAACCGCCATACGGGAGGCCTGCCGAGGGAGCAGCTGCAGGATCCGGAGCAACTGGTGGAGCTGGTGCACTACCTCGATGCCATGCGTGGCCGGCCGTGAGCCAGCGAGCCCAGGTGGATCTCAAAGCTCTCGCTCAGCTGGATGGGGTGGTGCTGCGGCTTGTGGAACAACAAGGCGCTCAGGCCACCCGCCGGACGACGGACAGCCTGGATGAGCAGGCCTGGCTGGAGGACTTTCTCGAGGCCAGCAAGCCGGAGCTACCCAGTGCCGAGGAGTGTGCGGTGCGCCATCGCCTGCTGCTCACTCCGTTTCGTTATCGGAAGCGCCACGGATCGCGATTTGCCACCCGCTGGGAGCGGGGGTTGTTCTATGGATCCCGCAGCCGATTCGGCTGTCTGCTGGAGGGGGCTTACTACGAACTGGTGTTTCAGAATGGGCCCGAGCAGCCCTTTCCCCGCAGCACCGCGATGCGCAAGGCCCTTTTCCATGTGCAGGTGTGCACCGCAAGAGGGCTGACATTGCAGACCCATGGCGGCAGCGGACTTCAGGCCAGGTTGCGTGATCCTGTGGACAGCCATTTCTGCCAGAGCCTTGGCCGTCAGATGCGTGACGCTGGAATTGAGGCCTTTGAATACCACTCGGCGCGCAGCATTGAGGATGTGGT
>JBEIGX010000226.1:0-3720 GCA_040381675.1 Aphanothece sp. | reverse complement strand
GCCTTGCTCCCACACTGAGCCGCCGCCCGATAGGCCGCCACTTTTTCATCGTTGTCACTGATCCACTCGGCCGGGATGAACGCCGTCAGCTGGAGATCCACCTGGGTGTCATCCACACTGGGAATGTCCTGGCCCTGCAGCTCAGCCAGACACTCCTGGAGCATGTCCATGTAGAGGTCGAAACCAACGGTTTCCATCTGGCCGCTCTGCTCCACCCCCAGCAAATTGCCGACACCGCGGATTTCCATGTCGCGCATGGCCAACTGATAGCCCGATCCGAGTTGGGCAAACTCCTGAATCGCTCGCAAGCGCTGACGGGCCCCATCGCTGAGCGACGCCTCTCCAGGAAAGAACAGCCAGGCGTGGGCCTGAATCCCACTGCGGCCCACACGGCCGCGGAGTTGGTAGAGCTGGGCTAGACCAAATTTCTGGGCATCCTCCACCAAAATTGTGTTGACCCTGGGAATATCCAATCCGCTTTCAATAATGGTGGTGCAGAGCATCACATCAGCTTCGCCGCTGTTGAAGGCCACCATTGCGCTCTCCAGCTCCCCTTCGGGCATCTGGCCGTGGGCCGTGATCAAGCGCATGCCAGGCAACATGGAACGCAGGCGCTCCGCTCCCTCCTCGATGCCCTCCACCCTCGGCACCACATAGAACACCTGGCCGCCTCGGTCGAGCTCCTGGCGGACCGCACTCCGTACCGCTTCTTCATCAAAGGCCGCCAGATGGGTGCGGATAGGGCGGCGGAGGGGAGGAGGCGTGGTGATCAGGCTCATTTCCCGAACCCCGGACAGGCTCATGTACAACGTGCGGGGGATGGGAGTGGCACTCAGAGTGAGCACATCCACATCCTTGCGAAGGGCCTTGATCTTTTCCTTCTGCTGCACACCGAAGCGCTGCTCTTCATCCACCACGAGCAGGCCAAGATCCTTGAAGGTGGTGCTTTTTCCAAGCAACTGATGGGTGCCCACCACCACGTCCACCTGGCCTGAGGCCAGCCCCTCCTGAATGGCTTTGCGTTCGTTGCTGGTGCGAAAACGGTTGAGCAGGGCCACCTTCAGGGGATAGGGGGCATAGCGCTCCGTGAGGGTGCGCCAATGCTGCTGTGCCAACACGGTTGTGGGAGCCAGCATCGCCACCTGCTTCCCAGAGGTGACGGCCTTGAAGATGGCCCGAATGGCCACCTCGGTCTTTCCGAACCCCACGTCCCCGCACACCAGTCGATCCATGGGCTGCGGTCGCTCCATGTCCCGCTTGACATCAGCAATGGCCTTGAGCTGATCAGGAGTGGGGTCGTACGGGAAGGAGTCCTCCAACTCCCCTTGCCAGGGTCCATCGGGGGGAAAGGCGAATCCCTTGATCTGGTGGCGTTCCGCATAGAGCTTCACCAAGTCCATCGCCACCTTCCGGATGGCTTTGGCCGCGCGTTCCTTGGTGCGCTGCCAGGCCGTGCCGCCCATGCGATTCAGCTCGGGAACGCCCTCCCCCGTCGCCCGGAACCGCCCCAGGCTCCCCAGTTGATCGGCCGCGACCCGGAGCAGGCCATCCGCATACTGCACCACCAGGTAGTCGCGCACCTCTCCAGCGATCGCCAGCTTTTCAAGTTTGAGGAAACGACCGACACCATGGTTTCGGTGCACCACATAATCCCCAGGGACCATGCGGTTGGGATCCACCGTGCGGCTGGCGGCCCGCCGACGCCGGCGAACAAAGCCAGTGGCAGCCAAGCTGTGCTGGCCAAAGAATTCCCGGTCTGTCACTAACACCTGCTTCCAGGCGGGCAACTGAACGCCCTCAAGCTCAGCGGTTCCGCGGCTTTTCAGGGCAACGGGGGTGTTCTGGGCCAGAAGTCGGTCAATGGCCGGACCATCCCCTGGGTTAGGAACAAAGCGGCAGATGCAGTCGTGCTCTTCAAGAAGGGCAACAGCACGGGTGGGTTGGGCCGAAAGCAACCACACCTGCTGCTGATCCTTGAGAAAGCCCCGCACCGATTCAGCCAGCCTGCCGAACGCATTGGGGTGAGCCGGAACAGGGCGGGCCGCCAGGTCAAAACTGTTGGCAGCCCCATCCCGCTGGAGCAGTTCCGCGAGATCCACCCCGAGGAAAGCCTCCACCTCCGCCAGGGCCTCGGTGGGAGGGCGGTGAAGACCAGAGGGCAGGAGTGGGGGAGAGGAGCTGGCGGCGGTGTTGAGCTCCGCCCAGACCTCCTGTTGATGGTCGGCAGCGTGATCGAACCACTGCTGGCCATGGGCCAGACATTGGCGACGCTCATCCACGGCGATGAGCGTATTTGGGGCCAGGTAATCCAGCAAGCTGGCGGGTTGGCTCCACACCACACCCTGCAGGCGTCGCAAGCCTTCCGGCGTCCCGCCCTCCACCAGGGTGGCAAAGCTCTGGTCCCCCAGGAGGCTCTCCAGCCCTGGCAGGGCGGTGTCTCGGAGCGCATCGGCCACCAGGGTGCTGAAGCTGGTGGGCGTCAGCAACATCTGCTCAATGCCATCCAGGGAGCGTTGGCTTGCCGGGTCGAATTCGCGAAGTTTTTCTAGTTCATCACCAAAGAATTCCAGGCGCACCGGTAGTTCGGCGCTGACGGGAAACACATCCAGAATGTCACCGCGGCGGCTCCAGCTGCCCTCCTGTTCAATCGCAGACACCCGTTCATAGCCCAGGCGCGTAAGGGTGTAGGCCAAGGCTTCCAGACCCACGGCTTCACCCCTTTTCAGGGTGCAGCAACGAGCGGCCAGCACCTCCCGCGGGGGGAGGTGAGGCTGCAGAGCCCGTTCTGTGGCCACAACCGCCAGAGGGGAGCCCTGCAGAAGCTCACTGAGCACCTGCATCTGTCCCCAGATGATTTCCGTGGTGGGATCAAAAGGCTCGTAGGGCGAACCCTCACTGGTGGGATAGAGCTGGCTGTTCCAGCCCATGATCTCCAGCAAGGCAGCCCATCGGCCCGCCTCCTCCAGGGTGGGCACGATCACCAGCAGGGGTGCCTCTGCCCGACGGGCCAAGGCGCTCGTGACCAGGGAGCGAGCCCCCCGCCCGCCTCCTCTGAGCAGGAGCCGATCGGCACGGCGGGCACGCTCCAGAACCTCTGCAGTCAGGGGCGCCTCCTTGAGCTGTCGCACCAGGGCAGAGAGGGGCATGGGACGGATCACCGGGGATGATCGATCTTCGCAAGTCTTCTCCAGACCGACACCACGCCTGGTCGAGCCAGCAAATGTGATAAATTCTTTCTGGCTAGACTAAAGTGTGGATCTTTACAAATGTCCTGCGTGCGACTGTTTACCAGTTCGCTATACAGCAAAAGAAAACAAAAAACCAATTTGCATTCGGTGCAACCGAGAGCTGGTTCGGGTTTCCAAGGTCAAAAAAGGGTACGTATGGGCTGCCGGTTTGGCCGTTGCTGGGATGGCCTTGTTCACCATTCCCGACGTCCTGAACCATTACAGTAATGATATAGGTGAACGCAAAATTGTCAGAAAGCTGCAGGAAAGCAGTCCTACTGTTGCTTCGAAGACAAGAATTGCCTCGACATTCAGCACCGATGACCTGCTAACGAAACTTCAGGATGCTGATCAGCAGTGGCGCCCACAGGAGGAGATCCTCGCCGATGGTTCCACCCGTTACCTGTACAAACGCCGGGAAGGCGAACCTGATCTTTCCGTGGCTGAATTGCAGCGATTGGTGGATTCACCCCCCACCTTTCAACAGGAGCGG
>JBEIGX010000225.1:0-3772 GCA_040381675.1 Aphanothece sp. | reverse complement strand
GGTGGTGGAGGTGAAAAAACTCTGGTTGGGCACCACCAGCTCGGCGTTGTCGCTGGCCCTGAGCAGGGTGGCCGCCCGCAGATCCAGACGGCGCACCTCGCAGGCCTCCCCCTCATGGATGAGCACCTCCCCGGGACGGACGGAACCCTCGATCAGCAACCAGAGGCCACTGATGAAGTTGGAGAACACCTCCTTCACCCCGAATCCAAGACCCACCGAAAGGCCGCCGGCCACAGCCAGAACCCCCGCCCGATCAATGCCGAGCTGGGACATGGACCAGATCACCCCGAGGCCGATCACCCCGTAGCGCACCAGGGTGATCAGGGCCCGCTCGCTGCCTTCGCTGATGCCCAGGCCGTGCCGGGTGATCCAGCCGATGGCCAGGGCAGGAAGCAGGGAACTCGACACCAGGAAATAGAGCACCACCACCACCTGGAACAGGGTGCCCAGTTCGATCTCATTGCCGAACCAGGTGCCCAGGGGAATCATGGCCAGATCCCGCAGGGAAGCCCCCGCATCCAGAAGCACGATCACCACCATCAACAGGAAGGCCGGTCGGAGGAACCGGCTCACCAGGGCATGGAAGATCGCTGGTTGCAGAAAGGGTCTGAGGAGCCATTGCTCCAGCAACCGCAGCACCCCATAGGCCGCGAGAATCTGGCCCAGTAGCAGCAGCAAACCGAACCGTCGGCCGAGGCTGGCCGAGAGAGCCGCCGCAAGGGCGACCCCAAGGAAGAACACCAGGGTCTTCGGAGCCCGACGCAAACCGGGGAGCCGAGGTCTGAGCAGCAGCAGTGCCGCCAACACGAGGCCGGTGAGGAGCAACTGCTCGAGCACGGACGGGCGCCCCAGAAATCCCAGCCAGCCCAGCCCCTGAAGGAGGGTGGAATCGGTCATGGATTCCGGCTCCCGGCGAACGAACGGATCTGCCGTGCCCCCTCCTCCGGGGTGAGCACCCCCACCATCACCTGTTGAATCACCGCCTCCATCTGGGGCACCACCAGGTTGAGATGGCGCAGCTCGAAAGGCTTGCGGAAGCTAGTCGCGTCCTCTTCCGATTGTTTCTGCGCCTCGGCCAGGGCCGCCAGCACACCGGAACTGGCGACGGGGGTGGGCACCAGCCGATTCACCGACAAGACCTCCTGGTTCTCCAGCACGATGCGCCTCTGCAGGAAGGGATCCACGCTCAATTTCACCAGTTCCATCGCCCGTTGGCGCTGGCGCGGACTGGAATCCAGGCCAAAGGCCCACACATCGAGCGAATTGAACGGGCTGGGGGGACGCCCATCCGGTCCGGTGGGCAGGGCAGTGACCCCGAGCCGCTCCCCCATCGCCTCCCGAAGGGTGCTGAGGGTGAGGCTGTAACAGGGGATCCAATCCACCCTGCCACTCTGGAGTCCCTGTGACAACTCCTCAGGCCCCGAGGCCAGATCCACCCGGCTCAACACGGCCAGCTGACGGAGCCAGGCCAGCCAGGCCGTGATGGTTTTCTGCGCCCGCGCTTCGTTGCCAGGGGTGGACGTCCCCTCCCCCAGCAAGATCGGCACAAGATCGTCCACCGCCCCCTGGGTTCCCGCAGTCCACCAGATCCCGAAGGCATCCAGCGACAGGCCGATGATGTGGCCAGAGGCGGCCGTGGCCATGAGCTCCTCCGTCGTGCGGGGAGGGGTGGGCAGGGTCTTGCGGTCGTAACAGGCCAGGGTCACCACATCACTAACGGGAACGCCAGCAAGTTCGGTGCCGTTGCCCACGCGGCGAAGATCTTCGGGCCGGATCTCGGCAAGGCTGCGCGCCATCCCGGGGGTCTGGGGCACCGGTGCGATCAGGCCCTCCCGCAGCAGGGTGTTGGCCATGGAGCCACGGGTGAGGAGCAGATCCGGACCCAGGCCTCGGCCAAGGCGCTGACGGAGCTGGTCATGGAGGTCTTCCTCGCGGACGGTATAGAAGCTCACCCGCACATTCGGATGCAGGCGCTGATATTCCTTCAGCAGAGGGGCCCACAGCCGATCATGGGTTTCCTTGCGCTTCAGCCAATCCATCCGCCGCTGGGTCACCACCATGACGTAGAGCGTCTCCCCATTGATCAGGGGGAGGGGAGCGCAACCCTGCAGGATTGCGCAGAACAGGGCCAGCAGGGGAAGTCTTTTCCGCAAGAGCCTTAAGCCAGCTGAAGAAACAACGGACAGGACGAAAGTGCTGAATACACTGTAACTGGGAAAGGAATTTGAACCACCACGAATTCCGATCAAGTCACCACTGAAGTTCGAGGAAATCGTCCGAATGACAGCTCTCCTTCGCCCTTTTCTGTTTGCTAAAGCACTCTACCTGGATCGGAAACAACGGAAAAGAATCGAGCAACTGAAAGCGGAAACGCTCAGCAAAGTGGAAGAGGTCTTGGATGAAAATATTCCCATCCACCTGGAGCTGGGTCATCGCCATGCCCAGGCCCAGGATTGGCTCACCCTCGACCTGAATCTGGCCTGTGATTTCTTCTGGGATTACCGGGATGGAATCCCCTTCCCAGCAGAGTCGATCGACCGGTTGTTTTCCCACAGGACTCTCCAGCAGCTTTCCGGTCAACAAGTTGATTTTGTCTTCAGGGAGTGCTTCCGAACCCTCAAGCCTGGTGGGGCCTTCTTCTTCTCTGTCCCCGATGCCGAACCCTTTCTCAGGGCCTACGCCGAAGGGCGCTCCTTTGCAAATGCCCACCACGAAGCCGTATGGAAGCCGGGTTGGCACGACACCGGAAGCTGCATCGACCAGGTGACCTATGTGGCCTACGGCAATGGCAATGCCCAATTCATGTTTGATCAGGAGAATGTGATCCATCTCTGTGAGAAAGCAGGTTTTGATCCATCGGAATGGCGTTCTCCCGATCCCGAGATGGATGGTGCAGCCCCGGCCGCGAACACCCTCTATGTGGTGGCCCGAAAACCGGCTTGAGGACGGCCAAGCATGAAGAAACGCGTCGCCGTTTCTGGCCCGCTGGTGTGTGAAAAGGGTTGTCGGGGGCCGCTCCGCTAGGTTTCGGCCACCGAGTGCCTGCTCCCCTTCTCCATGGCCGAAACGCTTCCCCTCCTGCTGCGTGCCGCCCGAGGGGAACCCGTCGAGCGGCCTCCGGTGTGGATGATGCGCCAGGCCGGCCGCTACATGAAGGTCTACCGCGATCTGCGGGATCGCCACCCGGGCTTTCGCGAGCGTTCGGAAAACCCCGATCTCTCCTACGAGATCTCCATGCAGCCCTTTCACGCCTTCCAGCCGGATGGGGTGATCCTTTTTTCCGACATCCTCACCCCCCTGCCAGGGATGGTGATCGATTTCGACATCATCGAGAGCAAGGGCCCGATCATCGAGCCGGCGATCCGCACCCAGGCCCAGGTGGAGGCGCTGCGGCCCCTGGTGCCGGAAGCCTCCGTTCCCTTCGTGGGGGAGGTGCTGGGTCGGCTTCGCCAGGATGTGGGCAACCAGGCCACCGTCCTTGGCTTCGTGGGCGCCCCCTGGACCCTGGCTGCCTACGCGGTGGAAGGCAAAAGCAGCAAAACCTATGCGGTGATCAAGGCCATGGCCTTCCAGGAGCCCGCCCTCCTGCACCAGCTATTGGGCCACCTGGCCGATTCCATCGCCACCTATGTGCGCTATCAAATTGATTGCGGCGCCCAGGTGGTGCAGCTCTTTGATTCCTGGGCCGGCCAGCTGAGCCCCATCGATTACGACGTGTTTGCCGCTCCTTACCAGAAGCGGGTGATCGATCAGGTGAAGGCCACCCATCCCG
>JBEIGX010000224.1:0-3777 GCA_040381675.1 Aphanothece sp. | reverse complement strand
TGAACAGCAGGGCCATGGCCCGGGTGAGGGGCACTTCAAGCCCGAGGGCGCGAAGCAAAAAGAAGCTGATCAAGCTGTACACCAGGGCCCCGAGAACGGCACTGGTGAAGCCATTGCGCAGGCGGAAGCCCTGAATCAACCAGGCCGTCAGACCAAAGAGAACGATGGAAATCAGCCAGTCGAACAGGAACCCGACGGGGATGAGACCCCCCAGGGTTGCGATGAGCCGGAGGGGAGACAGGACAAACTTCAAGGGCCACATCAAAAGGGTGCCCAACAGGCCGATCACACCTGCGGAGAGCAGAGCGACCTGGAAGTTGGCCATTTCCACGCCCAGGGGCAGCCTGGAAATCAGCAGGAGGATGGCGGCTCGAATCGGCCACTGGAGCAGCCAGAGCAGGGAACCGACCATGGATGGAACTTAAACGGAACTTTCGACACCATAGGCATGGTGCTTAAGGGGAGCAACGGGACCGGTGGCGGCCTCCCGCAGAGCCCGCACCACCGCCACCATGGCCAGCTCATCGCTGAGGCGATTCACGGCGGAGCCGACTCCCACACCGGAGGCGCCGGCCGCCAGGGCCATGGGCACCGTGACGGCCGAGAGGCCCGAAGCACAGAGAACGGGCAAGGGCATCTGGGCCGACGCCAGGGCACGGCTGATGGCGAAGGTCGCGGCCAAGGTCGGTGCTGCTTTCTCGATCAGCCCCAGAACGCCGGCACTCACAGGGCGGGCGCTGGTGCCCCCCTCGGTCTGGATCCAGTCCGCCCCCGCATGGGCCAGGGCAATGGCCAACTGCTCCTGTTGATCGAGGGGAAGCCCATGGGGAACGGTGACCGAGAGCACCACCTCCGGAAGCAGAGCTCGGGTGCGCTCGGTGAGCCGCAGAACCTCCTCCGCCTCAAAGCGCAGGCCCTGGGCGTAAAAGGCGTCGAAATTGCCAATTTCCACCATCGTGGCCCCAGCAGCCACGGCGGCGGGGAACAGTTCAGGGTCGACGGCGGACACACAGAGCGGCAGGCCGGGCACAAGCGCTTGAATGTGTTGCACCAGGGCCGGATCACAGGCCAGATCGAGAAGGTCGGCCCCGCCTGCCGCGGCGGCCCGGGCGATCCGCTCCACGGAGGAAAGATCGCGATTGGTCAAGCCAGCGATCACTTTGAGCAGCCGACGCTGTCCAAGGGCCTCCTGCAGGGAGACCGGCAGGCTGGAGTGACGCGACATCTGCAGGCACGCAAGGTTGTGATGAAGGTGATTCTCCCATCCGATGCCTCGCCTCCAGGGCGGCGCTGGGGGCCGGACCAGGACCGGCTCCACCGGCACCTGCTGCGCCAGCCTGCCCTGCTGCCCAAGGGGGCCCGCCTGCTCATGGCCCTCTCAGGGGGGCAGGACTCCATGGCCCTCCTGGGGCTGCTGAGAGACCTGCAATCGCTCCATGGCTGGCATCTCAGCCTTTGGCACGGAAACCATGGCTGGCACTCCGAAGCCTCAGCCCAGGCCCAGGCCCTCGAGGCCTGGGCAGAGCGCCAACAGCTCCCCCTCCAGGGCCAACGGGCAGACCCTCCTCCCGCCACCGAAGCGCAGGCCCGGGAGTGGCGCTACCGGTGCCTGCAGGAGCAGGCGAAGGCCCTTGGTTGCAGCCACGTGCTGACGGCCCACACCGCCACGGACCGGGCCGAAACCCTCCTCCTGAATCTGGCCCGCGGGAGCCATCGGCGGGGGTTGGGGGCTCTGCGGGCCCGTCGCCCCCTGGGCGACGGCATCCAACTGGTGCGCCCGCTCCTGCCCTTCACCCGAAGCGACACGGAGAGGATCTGCCAAGAGATGAGCTTGCCCCTCTGGATCGATCCCAGCAACGCCGAGTCCCGATTCAGCCGCAATCGGGTGCGGGCCGATGTGCTGCCTGTGCTGGAGGCGCTCCACCCGGGAGCCACCACCCGCATGGCGGCCCTGGCCGAACGATTGGCGGAAGAGGAGGGGCAGGCGGAGGAGGTGCTCACGATCGCCCTGAGATCTCTGGCTATGGCACCAGAACAGCCGGGAGCTCTCACGGCGTTGAACCGTCGCTCCCTGGCCGCACTGCGGCCAGCCAACCAACGGCTCTTGGTGCAACAGTGGCTGCGGCTCCACTGGGGCACTCCTCTGGACGCCCGCAGTCTGGAGCGGCTGCTAGCTCGGCTGCCGCTGGATCAGGGCCCAGGACGGCATGATCTGGCGCAGGGTTGGCACCTCCGCTGGGAGGGCTGCAGCCTGCTTCTCTTCCCCCCCGCGGACCATGGCAGACCTGGTTGACACCAGCGATTGGCAAAAGCGCTACGAAGTGATCGAGAACGCCTATTGCCAGAGCCGCTGGGCCGCGGTGATGGAGAACGGCACCGTCCTGCTGCGGGAGCTCCTGGACGCAGGTGGGGATCCGGAGGTCGAGGCGCTGCGCCATCGCATGCAGCTCCTGATGGCCCACACCCTGCTCCATGGCTATGGCGATCGGGATGCGGCCGAAGATCTCTACGAAGTGGTGCGCAGCAGTGATGCGGAACCCACCCTCCGCCAGATGGCTGAGGACGGACTGGATCTCTGTCATCAACCCCTCCCCTCGACCCTGTCCATCGAGGAGGACGGGGAGGACAGCAGCGAAGAGACGTCACCTCCCGTTCATTTCCTGCCCGACACGGAACGCGCCGCTGTCGAAGACGAAGCGGACGGCGCAGACCCCGGCACACCCTCCAGGGGCCGTTCGCCGGCCTCCCAGATGCCCCTCCAGCCCCTTCCCCCCACCCGCTCGGAAACCAACGCGGAGGACGCCTCACCGCCAGATGCCCCCCCTGAAAGCGAGCCTGATCAAGGCGATCCGCCAGCCCCAACCCCAGGCCAGGAAGGGAAGCCGCCAAGCGAACTGGGGGTGGCTACCGATCCCTTTGGTGCCAGCGGGGAGGGTGCTTCGCCTCTGCCAGACCAGGGCCTCCCCGTGATGCCCTGGCTCACAGAGCCTGCAGCGGGCTCAAGGCAAGTCACTGGCGAAGAGAGGCCTCTGGAGGAGGCGTTGCCCTGGGTGGAGCAGCAGATCAGCGAAACCTGGACGGCCGAGGTGGTGGAGGAACCCGAGCTGATCGAACTCCACCAAGCCACCCCCTCCCTGGCGGAGGAGGTAGAGCTTCCAATCAAGGAGGAGGTCGCCTCAGTCGCCCCAAGCCCCGTGGATGGGGCGCCCGAGGAGGATGGGGACCTGCGAACGGGCCTGCTGCTGGTGGTGGTGGGCTAAGCCCCTCAACCCGCCAGGGCAGCGGAGCGGCGGCGGCGGGTGCGGCCGGCTTCCAGTTCAGGCTCCTCGGGCTGGGGATTGGGTTTGCTGACCGCAGCCGCGGCCACGGGCTCTGGACGGGGACGGGCCTCGGGGGCTCCATCCCGACCGCGATCCCGATCCCGGTCACGACCGCCTTGTCGGCCCCTCGGGACAGGACGGTTGTCTGGTTCGGCCTCGGATTGCCCCTTGTAAGCGGGACTTCCGGCTGGAGCGGGTTGCACCAGGCAGATGATCAGGGGATCCACCTGGAGCTCCCGGCGCAGCCGGCGCTGGAGACCCACCTCCACTTCCCGTTGCACACCGACCCAGTCCACGTCGGGTGCCTTGCCTCCGATGTTGCGCGAGAGCTGGTTCCAACGGTTCTCCAGCACCCAGCGGATCTCCCGTTCGGCCCAGATGGAGAGCTTGCGGGGATCGGCGGTGGTGACCACCCCGCGAAGGTTGACCCGAGGCGGGGCGGCCATTACGCCATCGG
>JBEIGX010000223.1:0-3783 GCA_040381675.1 Aphanothece sp. | reverse complement strand
CAGTTTGGAGAGCCCGTGCAACTGAGACACAGCGAGATCGCTCGAAGCAGGGACCTGATCACCGAGGGCGGTGACGCGCCAACATTCGCCTTGGACGCGGATGAGCTGCCGTTCAAAGTGATCAACCGCCTGCTCGCCCTGCGCGCCAGGAGCGGTGGGGTTCAGACCCCCTCCCAAGAGCCCTTTGGCCCTTCCGACCCCAGGGTCAACCCATTTGCGTCCAGCGATCCCTTCAGCAGCCCCCAAGGCTTCCCGAGCCCCTTTGACGTGGGCGATCCTTTCTTACGCTCAGCCCTCCCGAGGGATCTCCTGATGGCCTGAGGCAACCAGGAGACGCCCCCTTTATGAGAGCTTGTCGGGGAACAGCTCCCGCCAGAAGCTGCAGCCGTGGTAAGCGTCCGCGTCGTAGAGCGCGGTCTGGCCGGGCATCAGGCGCATCACTGAGGGGCCGTTGCTGAACATCGGCCAGGTGGGCAGGCCCGATGCGCTGGGCACGCCCCGAGTAGCAAACGAGGCCACCATCTGCTGCATCTGGGTGGCCAGAGGCTGGGACACGGCCAGGAGATCGGGGGCATCGATGCGGCTGGTGTTGGAGAGCTGGGGGAACAAGTAGTTGAGGCCGGAGGAATGCACCGCACCGAACTCCATCTTCGGATCGGGGGTGGCGGCGATCCCCACCCCCAGCACCACAGCCTTGGGATCGGCGAACTCAAAGCTGTAGATCGCCTGGCCGATGCGGCGTCGCAAGCTCGAAGCCGTGTGCAGATAGAGGCAGTTGTTGATACCCACCTGGGGGTTGTAGTGGGAGATCACCGAGCCGAGGGTTTCAGGCGCCCGGTGGGGATCGGTGAGGGGATAGCGGGCAAGGATGCGCTGGCGCAGCGAGGTATCCGGGGTGGGGGTGTAGTGCTGGAGCAGCCGCTCGGCATAGTTGGCAGGGGTGATCGGATGAGGCGACTGTTGGTCGTAGCCGATATAAAGGCGCAGTTCATCCCGGGCGCCCCCCATCAAAAGGGGCACGTTGTGCACCTTGCCCAGCTTGATGGCGTCCGCCATGGACCGGGGGGTGGCCAGAGGAGCCCCGATGGAGGGGCCGAACGTCATCGTCTGTCCCTGGGTAGCCCGCGCACCCGCCTCCAGCAGACCCTTCTCAGGATGAAGCGGGTCGACGAGCGGTTTGGAGCGGAGGCAGGCCAGGAGCTGGGCGGCTTGCGCCGGAGTCGTCTGCGGGCAGCCGACCGCAGTGGCGATGCTGGTGCCGAGCGGGCTGTAGTCCTGCACCATCGGCAGGGGCGCCAGGCAGCCGCCGCTCATCACCAGGGCCTTATGAAACAGCCCCCGGCTGAACTCCGGCGCGGCCAGGTGCATGCAGATCGAGCCCGCGCCCGCCGATTCCCCACCCAAAGTGACATTGGTGGGATCCCCGCCAAAGGCAGCGATGTTGCGCTGCACCCAGCGCAGGGCTTCCCGCTGATCCAGAAGGCCGATATTGCCATTGGTGGCAGGATCAAAGGCCGGGTGGGGCATAAAGCCAAGCACCCCAACCCGGTAGTTCATGGTCACCACCACCATCCCCTGCCGGGCCAGGGCATCCAGCCGATAGAGATTGGAACCGCCACCCACGAAGGCGCCGCCATGGATCCAGACGAACACAGGGAGCCGACGGCCCGGCGGAATGGTGAGAGGCCCGCTCACATTCACACTCAGACAATCCTCCTCACTGCTGGCCTCGGTGAGGTTGAAGCGAGCCTGCTGGGGGCAAGCGGGGCCGAAACTTCCCCCGTCTCGCACCCCCTGCCAGCCCGCAGCTGGCAGGGCCAGGCTCCAGCGCTCGGGCTTGCGGGCATAGGGGATGCCGCGGTAGTCGATCACGCCATTGCGCACCACGCCCCGAAGCTGGCCCTGGGGTGTGGTGATCGCCGCCGAACGTCCAGGCGGAATGGCCTCACCCATCGACTGGGGAGCCGCCGTGGCGGGGAAACCAAGGAGAAGTGCAACTCCTGAAGCCAGCAAAGGGCGGAACAACACCATGACGACGGAGAACGACATCAACAGTAGAAACCTACACACTGCGGGCAAAACACCCAACCACATGCCTACAAAGAAGTAAGAAGCAAAACAAAAGAGAATGTGGAAGCCGAGACCCCTCAAACCCAAGAGTAGGCAACCTTAGATTTCTCCCAACTCCAAAGATGTTTTTGCGATCTGCCCGCTGCACAGGCGTACAACAGCTGATGGCAGCAGCGATCATGTTTGGCACGCTGACAGCCCCAACAACGGCTCTAGCAGAGAACGCAACATTCACTTTCCTCAAAACAGTTCCCGTCGCTGAGTTAAACCAAATCCTCGATCAAGAGCGCACGGACTTCCTCAAGGTTGATGAGGTTCCCTTAGTTGATCAAAAAACAGGCAACTTGGTCATGCCCAAGGGCTACACCCTTCCTGCGCCAGCCAAGGCCAACAACGCCGTTGATCTTTACACTGTCGAGTACGACACCACCATCCCGGAGCGCAACAACCGGCGGGCGAGGGTATCGGGCCTGCTGGCCCTACCCCAACAGAAAGACCGCAGCCACCTGCCCCTGCTGGCTTACCAGCACGGCACGGTCTACAGCACCTATGCCGTGCCCTCCTACGCCTTCCAGGCCTCTTCACCCGCAGGCGCGAACCACCTGCCTGAGTCCTGGGAAGACCGCTACATGGTGGCTCTGTATGCGGGCAACGGCTACGCGGTGATGGCGGCGGATTTGGTGGGGCTGGGAGCGGATACGAACCGCAATCCGGAGGGCTATTTGATCAAGGGTGTGTCTGCACAGGCCAATCTGGATCTCTACCGAGATGTGGTGCGCCATCTCGCGAACTCGAACATGCAACCCACTCACTTATTCCTGGGGGGATGGTCGCAAGGAGGACTCAACACCACCGCCTTTTTGCTGGCACTGGAGGGCCAGGGCGTGAAGGTGAGAGGCGCCTTCACCGCCTCAGCTCCCAATGATCCGCTGGCTGCGATGGGTGCCTTCCTCTTCCACCCCCAAAAGAGCGACACCACGTATTTCGTGCCCCTCTTGGCACAAACCCTGCTGGCCTGTGAGGCCCATGGCGGGCCGCAGGGGCTGGCGATGGCCACCATCGAGCCTGAGTTTTTTCCAGGAATGAAGAGCATCTACGAGCGCAGTTACGGGGATTTCAAGGCCCTGCTCAGCCTGCTCGAGGGGTGGCGACCGATCGAGAAGGTCAGGTTCCTCAAGCCACCCCTCCGCAATCCAGCCACCTTCGCCGCCTCCGCCTATGGCCAGTGCCTCGCACGCAACGAGGCCTACCGGCGGGATGTCCAAACCAACCTTCGCATGTATTACGGGAGCATCGATCCCATCATTCGCCCGGCCATCGGTCGTTTGGCTGCCGAGTATCAGCTGGCCGCCATCGGCACGCCAGACGCACAGAGTCAGAGCAAGGTGGTGGCGATCCCCGTGGAGGGTGGCAGCCATCGGCTCACCTTCATCACCGCAGCCGTGGACGCCAAGGCCTGGATGGATCGGCTGCGCTGACGCACAGATCCATGGTGCTCAGGGAAAGATCCGTTACCTTGCGGGATGCTGGTCCTCAAACCGCCACGGATGATGCTTCAGGACATCAAACAGGCCCTCAAATCCATCGTCCCAGCTTCTCTGCGCACTTACACCAGGGCAGACCATCCCAACGAGCAGCAAAAGCGGTTTTTTGCACAGAAGGAGCCCACCTGCATGTCGGAAACTTTGATTTGCTCGCCCCCGAGTCGCACCT
>JBEIGX010000222.1:0-3787 GCA_040381675.1 Aphanothece sp. | reverse complement strand
CCGAGGAGCACCAGCAGCAGGCTGGCCCCCCAGAAGCTCACCACCACCCCCTGCTCGCTCAGCCCCCCCAGCTCGAAGTGGTGGTGGAGCGGTGCCATGCGGAAGATGCGTCGGCCCTTGCCATCGGGCCCTTTGGTGGCCTTGTAGACCCACACCTGCAGGATCACGGAGAGGGATTCGGCGAGAAACACCCCGCCCATCACCAGCAGGGGCCAGAGGCTGTTGCTGAGCAGGGCCACTGCCGTCAGGGCGGCCCCCATGGCCAGGGAGCCCGTGTCGCCCATGAACACCCGGGCGGGGTGGCGGTTCTGGCTGAGGAAGCCGAGCCAGCAGCCGGCCATGGCGGCGCAGAAGGCGGCCAGGGAGGGATCACCGCCGTGGCCCCGGGCCATGAGCTGGAGGGCCATACCGGTGAACACCACAGCGCCGCAGCCGGCGGCCAGGCCATCGAGGCCATCGGTGAGGTTGGTGGCGTTGCTTTCGGCGAGAAACACGAACAGGCCCAGGGGCCAGATCAGGAGCCCAAGGGGGAGCACCCAGCCGAAGGCCAGGCCCACATCGCCGGGGGCGCCGCCCCCGAGCCAGCCGCCTTGCCACACCCACAGCAGGAAGAGCAGGGCGGCGAGGGCCTGGAGGGCCAGCTTGCCCCGGGGGGTGAGGCCCGTGTTGGTTTGCTTGGTGAGGCTGCGCCAGTCGTCGGTGGCGCCGATGGCCATGTAGGCCAGGGTGACGGCCGCGATCGCCACCAGGCGGGGGTCGCCGGGGCTGGTCCAGCCCCCCACCAGCACCCCCACGGGCACCACCAGCAAACCGCCCATGGTGGGGGTGCCGGCTTTGGCCAGGTGGCCCTGGGGGCCGTCTTCCCGGATCACCTGGCCCATCTTCAGGCGGCGCAGGCGGGGCACCCCCCAGGCGGCCACGGCGGCGCTCACCAGAGTTGCCCCCACCAGGGGCAGGGTGAGGTGGGAGTTGGCCAGCCGGGCATCCGCCAGCAGGCAGGCCCCCAGAAGGATCAGGCCCAGCAGGGAGGCCGGCAGGCGGCCGTCGTCAAGACGCATGGAGAGAAGCTCAGTCTTCCCAGTCTTCCTCGGCGGGCTCCTCGGCCTGGGCGTAGTCCTCCTTCTCGCCCATCAGCGCAGAGAGCTCCTCCTCTTCCACGGTGCTCACATCGGTGCTGGCGGTTTCCTCATCGGCCACCAGGCGGCCGCTGGCTTCCAGCAGGGTGAGGAGATCGGGCTCATCGCGCAGGGGGAGCACGGGGGCCGGCTCATCCCGCCGGTAGCGGGTGAGGGAAGGATTGATGGTGTCGAGAATGCTCACGGGTTCGCTCATGCCGATTCGCTCATGCTTTTGGTTGTGCCATCTGGGTTGGAGGTGTCAGCTGGATGTGCCATCCTTCCGGGCACGGGCAGACCCATCACCATAAACCCTGAGCCGCACCCCATGGGCCTCACCAAGCTGCAGCAGCTGGCCCTCACCTGGCTGCTGGCCTTGGGCCTGAGCGCCCTGATGGTGGCGGCGGGCCAGCGCTGGCCCCAGCCGCTGCCGATCCGGGCCGGCTGGGTGTGGGCCGCCCTGTTCGGCCTGCCCCTGCTCACCCTGGTGGGGGTGCTGGTGCGCTGGTCGGTGCCGCAGGCGCCCCCGCCCCCCGAGGGGGGAGAATCCTCCCCAGCGATTCAGGAACGTTGATGGGTGCCAGTGGTGCCGGGGAAGGCAAGGGTCGGGCGAAAAAGGTGGTGCTGGCCTATTCGGGCGGGGTGGACACCAGTGTGTGCATCCCCTATCTCCTGAAGGAGTGGGGGGTGGAGGAGGTGATCACCTTCGCCGCCGATCTGGGCCAGGGGGATGAGCTGGAGCCGATCCGCCAGAAGGCGCTGCTGGCGGGGGCGAGCCAGTCGCTGGTGGCGGATCTGGTGACGCCCTTCATCCAGGAGTTCGCTTTTCCCGCCATTCGGGCCAATGCGCTCTACGAGGGCCGTTATCCCCTCTCCACCGCCCTGGCCCGGCCCCTGATCGCCCGGGAGCTGGTGGCGGTGGCTCGCCAGGTGGGGGCCGATGCGGTGGCCCATGGCTGCACGGGCAAGGGCAACGACCAGGTGCGCTTCGATGTGGCCATCGGCGCGTTGGCGCCAGATCTGAAGGTGCTGGCGCCGGCGCGGGAGTGGGGCATGAGCCGGGAGGACACGATCGCCTATGGGGAGCGCTGCGGCATCCCGGTGCCGGTGAGCAAGGCTTCGCCCTATTCGATCGACCTCAATCTGCTGGGTCGCAGCATCGAGGCGGGCTGCCTGGAGGATCCGATGGTGGAGCCGCCGGAGGAGGTGTATGCCATGACCCGCTCCGTGGAGGCGGCCCCCGCCGAGCCCCAGGTGGTGGAGATCGCCTTTGTCCAGGGCCTGCCGGTGGCGATCGATGGGGAGCCCCTGGATCCGGTGAACCTGGTGCGGCGGGCCAATGAACTGGCCGGCACCCACGGCTTCGGCCGGCTCGACATGATCGAAAACCGGGTGGTGGGGATCAAGTCGCGGGAGATCTATGAAACGCCGGGGTTGCTGCTGCTGATCCGGGCTCACCAGGAGCTGGAAACCCTCACCCTGGCGCCGGACGTGCAGCGCTACAAGCGGCAGATCGAGGCCAGCTGGGCGGATCTGGTGTATCAGGGCCTCTGGTTTGGCCCCCTGAAGGAGGCGCTGGATGGTTTCATCGAGCGCACCCAGGCCACGGTGAACGGCAGCGTGCGCATCCGGCTGCACCGCGGCAACGCCACGGTGATCGGCCGGCAAAGTGCCAGCGACAGCCTTTATGTGAGCGACATGGCCACCTACGGCGCGGAGGATCGCTTCGATCACCGGGCGGCGGAGGGCTTCATCTATGTGTGGGGCTTGCCCACACGCCTCTGGTCGGCGCGGCACCGCTGAGGCGCCGCTGGCGGTTCAGCGCCCCGGGAGGTGCACGTGGCGGAGGGCCCGGCGCAGGCCGAGCCCTTGGGTGATGGGCCGCTCGGCGGCAGATGTCCCGGCGGGGCTGTCCAGGGCGAGCGGCAGGGCGGAGGGCTCCAGCCTGAGCTGGGCGCCGCTGTGCAGGGCCAGGAGGTGGCGCTGCAGTAGGGCGTTGTCGTGCTGCAACTGGTGTTGCTCAGCCAGCAGGGCGTTCAGGCGCAGCTGAAATTTGCGCTCCAGGATCGCTGGCAGTTGCTCGAGAAGATCGTGGAGGCTGAGGGCTTCGGCCCGGGCGGCCTCCAGGTCGCGCTGCAGGCGCCGCAGCGCGGGGGACGGGGTGGCCGTGCGGGTGGATTGGGCGGACGACGTTGGGATCGTTTCGGCGGCCGCGGCCACCAGCCGCAGGGATCGCTGCCCGGGTTGGGATTGGGGCGAAGCAGGGGATTGGGGAAGCCTGTTTCCTGCGGACATCAGCGCTTCCACCCGGGCTAAATCGGGGGCCAACCTAACCGGCACCCCCGGATGTCCACAACCAACGAGGTCAGCCTTCGGCGGGGGTGCTGCCGGCGGGGGTGGTGGCGGGGCTGGCGGCCACGGTTTCGGTGGTCACCAGGGCCCGCGGTGGAGGCATGGGGCCGGTCTGCTTGACCGTGAGGTAGCGGATCACGTCCTCGGAGAGGCGAAGGGCCCGCTCCAGGGGCGCCACCTGCTGGCCATCCCCGTTGTGGTTGAGCTGCACGTAGATGCCTTCCCGGTGCTTGCTGATCTGGTAGGCGAGGCGGCGCTTGCCGCGCATCTGGGTGTCGAGCACCTCGCCGCCGGATTCGGTCACCAGGTCGCGGTATTTG
>JBEIGX010000221.1:0-3805 GCA_040381675.1 Aphanothece sp. | reverse complement strand
TCGTGGATGCGCAGGGAGCCGCCCCCCAGCTCCAGCCCGTTGAGCACCAGGTCGTAGGCCTGGGCGCGGGCCGTGGGCAGCCGCTCCGCCCAGGCGGCCGGATCGCTCCCCAGATCCTCGCCGTTGGGGGCGCAGAAGGGATGGTGCAGGGCTTCGAGGCGGTTCTCGTCGGCGTTGAACTCGAACATCGGGAAATCCACCACCCAGAGGAAGTTCCAGATGGCGTTGTCCCGGTCGGGGGGCACCAGGCCCAGCTCCCGCGCCAGAAACTGGCGCACCCGATCCAGGGCCTTGTTCACCGTGGCGGTGTCGCCGGCGCCGAAGAGCAGCAGGGTGCCGGGCTGGGCGCCGGTGCGTGCCAGCAGCTCGGCTTTTTTCTCCTCGCTCAGGTTGTCCTTGATGGCACCGATGGTGTCGATCTCGCCCCCCTCCCGCACCCGGATGAAGGCCAACCCCCCGGCGCCAGCGGCCTGGGCTTCGCTGAACACATCACCACCGGGTTTGATGCGCACGTTGCTGATGGCGTCGTTGCCCCCCGGCACGGGCAGCACCTTCACCGCCCCGCCCGCGGCCACCGCCCCGCTGAACACCTTGAAGCCCATGTCGGCGACGAGGTCGCTGACGTTTACCAGCTCGAGGCCATAGCGGGTGTCGGGACGATCGGTGCCATAGCGCTCCATGGCGTCGGCCCAGGTGAGCCGGGGAAAGGGGAGGGGCAGGTCGATGCCCTTCACCGCCTTCCAGATGGTGGCGATCAGCCGTTCGTTGAGAGCGAGGATTTGCTCTTGACTCAGGAAGCTCATCTCCATGTCCAGCTGGGTGAATTCCGGCTGGCGATCGGCCCGCAGATCTTCATCGCGGAAGCAGCGGGCGATCTGGTAGTACCGCTCCAGTCCGCCCACCATCAGCAGCTGCTTGAACAGCTGGGGCGACTGGGGCAGGGCAAACCATTCCCCACCGCACACCCGGCTCGGCACCAGATAGTCGCGGGCGCCCTCGGGGGTGGAGCGGGTGAGCACGGGGGTTTCCACCTCGATGAAGCCCTGGCCCTCGAGAAAGCCGCGGATGGCCCGCACGGTGCTGTGCCGCAGGCGCAGGTTGCGGGCCATCCGCTCCCGGCGAAGATCAAGGTAGCGGTGCTTGAGGCGCAGCTCCTCCCGCACCGGCTCCTCGTCGTGCACCGACACCGGGAAGGGCAGGTTGGCCCGCAGGGGGTTGAGCACGGTGATGCTGGCCGCCAGCACCTCCACGGCGCCGGTGGCCAGCCGGGGGTTCGCGGATTCGGCCGGTCGGTCGCGCACCGTGCCGCTGATCTGCAGCACGCTTTCGTTGCGGAGGTGGCTGGCGGTGGCGAAGGTGGAGGCCGCGGCGGCTTGGAGGCCGGCGTCATCGCTCACCACGTTGGGATCCACCGTGATCTGCACGGTGCCGCTGCGGTCGCGCAGATCGATGAAGATCACCCCACCGTGGTCGCGGCGGCGGTCGACCCAGCCGTGGAGGGTGACGCTGCGCCCCCCATCCGCCTGGCGCAAGTCCCCGCACCATTGGCGGCCCACGGTTTCGCCCACCGTTGCGCTGTGCTCAAGGAACCCGGGGCTGCCCATGGGGGTGTGGGGGGAGCAAACCGCTGAGTTTCCCATGGCGCTTGCCTGGAGCCTGGTGTGCTTGATCTAGGTTGTGGCGGATCGGATAAACGCATGACCCGGACTTTCCCCCTCGTCACGGTGGGTGCCTTGGTCAGCAATCCTTCCGGCCAGGTTTTGATTGTGCGCACCACCAAATGGCGTGGCTTCTGGGGGGTCCCGGGGGGCAAGGTGGAGTGGGGCGAAACTCTGGAAGAGGCCCTGCGGCGGGAATTCCTGGAGGAGGTGGGGCTGGAACTCAGCGGCGTGGCGTTCGCCCTGCACCAGGAGGCCGTGGACGACCCCCAGTTTCACTGCCCTGCCCACTTCCTCTTGATGAATTATTTCGCCCACAGCCAGGAGACCGCCATCACCCCCAACCACGAGATCGTGGAGTGGGCCTGGCTGCCGCCGGAGCAGGCCCTCACCTATCCCCTCAACACCTTCACCCGCACCCTGGTGCTGCAGGCCATGGAGCGGGACCTGCCCAGTGGCGTGAGGGCATGAGCAACGCCCCGCTCGTGTCGGTCATCACACCAGTGTTGCCGGCCCATTCAACCTGGTTGACCGCTGCCTGGCACAGCCTGCAGCAGCAGGATTTCGGGCAGGAGCACCCATGGGAGTGGTTGGTGCAGCGGGATGGCCCGGGACCCCTCAAGGAGCCCCTTCCTGACGACAGCAGGATTGACCAGCACACCAACCCGGTGTCCTTTGGTCCAGCCCTGGCCCGTACCCTGGCCCTGGCACGGGCCCGCGGGTCGTTCGTCAAAGTGCTCGATGCGGATGATCTCCTGACCCCGGGGCAACTGGGCCGGGAGGTGGCGCTGTTTCAGAACCATCCGGGGGTGGGCTGGGTGACCAGTGCCGCCCTCGATCTCTTGCCCAATGGGACTTCGGCCGCCCCGGAGTGGCAACAGCCCGAGGGGGCCATACCCATTGGCTCGGTGGCTAGCTGGTGGCGCCAGCACGGCCGACAGCTGCCTGTCCATCCCGCCAGCCTCTGCGTGCGCACCGACCTGTTGCGGGCGCTTGGGGGATGGATGGCCCTGCCCGCCTCGGAAGACACCGGCCTGCTGCTGGCTCTCAACGCCGTGGCGGAGGGTTGGCATCTTGGCGAGACGGGTCTGCTCTATCGCAAGTGGTCGCCCCAGCTCACCGCCTCCTCCCTGCTGGAGCCCAGCTCCTCCCATCGTCGGGATGCCTACGCCATAGTCGAGCAGCGGGCTGGGGCACTGAGGGCGTGGGGTGTGCGTTGGCCGGCGGCCCCCCAGACCGCTCAGATCAGATAGCCACCGCTCACCTTGATGTTGGTGCCGGTGATGTAGCCGCTGGCCGGGTCGGCCAGAAACAACACCGCCCGGGCCACCTCCTCGGCGGTGCCGAAGCGGCCGGCGGGGATGCGCTCGAGGGGCGGTTTGCGCTCGGAGTTGTCCAGGGTGCCCGGGGAGACGCCATTGACCGTGATGCCATGGGGGGCTTCGGTGACGGCCAGGGTGCGGGTGAGCATGAGCACGCCGGTCTTGCCGATCTTGTAGGGCGTCAGGCCGGGTACGGACCGCAGGGAATCCGCATCCACATCGATCAGGTTCACGATGCGCCCGAACCCCTGCTGGCGCATGGTGGGCAGGGCGGCCTGGCAGGCGTGGAAGGTGATGTGAAGGGTCTGCTCCACGGCCCAGTGCCATTCCGCTGCGGTGGTGGCGTCCAGGCGCTTCCAGAGGATGCCGCAGGCATTGTTCACCAGGATGTGCAGACCCCCGAGGGTGTGGGCAGCCTGCTGAAAGGCGGTTTCAGTGGCGGCGGCATCGCTCAGATCCGCCGCCAGGGCCAGGGCCCGACGCCCCCGGCGCTCCACCTCCCCCACCACTTCTCCTGCCTCGTCGGCACTGGCGTTGTAGTGGATCACCAGGTCGGCACCGGCGTCGGCGAGGGCAAGGGCGATGGTGCGGCCCGTGCGTTTGGCGGCACCGGTGACCAGGGCCACCTTTCCTTCCAGGGGAAGCTGGCTCATGGTCCCTCGATGGTTTCTGCCGCCATCAGGGCCTCCAGGATGTCGGGATGGTGGGTGCGGATGATGTCGGCGCCGGCGAAGAGCACGTTGGAGGCAAACAGGATGCGGGCCAGCCGCTCCGGTTTGCGGGCGGCGTAGAGCAGGATCGGACAGCCCAGCACCCGCAGCCGAT
>JBEIGX010000220.1:0-3893 GCA_040381675.1 Aphanothece sp. | reverse complement strand
GGGAGAGGGCCTGGCCAAAGGCGATGCCCACGTCCTCGTTGGTGTGGTGATCGTCGATGTGGGTGTCGCCGGTGGCGGCGATCTCCAGGTCGATCAGGCCGTGGCTGCTGATCTGGTGGAGCATGTGGTCGAGGAAGCCGATGCCCGTGCAGGCCTGGCATTGTCCGGTGCCATCCAGGTTGAGGTGCACACGCACGTCGGTTTCCCCGGTGACGCGGTGGATGGAGCCGATGCGGCCGGAACTTCCGATCGTCATGGATGGACCGCGCCTGGTTGGCGATTGCGCAACTGAATGGATCATGCCGCGGCGCCTGAACGGATGGGAAGGGCGCGTGGTTTTGCCAGGCTCCTGGGGAAGCGGACCGAGATTCCTTGTATTGTTAGGAGCTCAATTCACCTGAGAGATTGACAATCACGGTGCGAAGTGATGCGTTGACATCTCCCCTGCTCAGCACGTTTGAGAATGTTTTAGCTCTGCCTCAAGTCCAGTTTTTTCAGGACGGCAGGCGGCCTGAGGGTCTGATCTGGGATCCTGGACGCCAGGTTCTTCTCGATGAGGCGCTCCCGAACCTCCATACCCTTCCCCCTCGCCAGGCCCTGCAACTGGATGAGGAAGCCCTGATTCCTCTGGCGGCCCAGTCTTGGAACGAAGCGGAAATGCTTGAGGAGCCGGCCATTTATGGCAGTTTTCTCATTCGTCATTTCGGCCATTCATCCACGAAAGCCTGAGTCGCCTCTGGTGGTTGGCCCCTGGCGAGGGAATGGAAAGCTCTGCCCAGGACGCCAGCCAACAACTGCAGCAATTGAACGCTGATGTGGTGTTCTTCATGCCCGAATGGCTGGATAACGGAAAGGATCTCCTCCCCTACATGGAGGAGATCCTGGGCCTGCTGGGTTTGCCTGCCCGGCGGATTCGCATCCTGCAGCGCCCACTGCGATTCCGCCAGCTTTGGATCCCCGCCTGTGTCTGGGGATTCGAAACACATCCCCAGACGCTGGATCAGCGGCTGGGCTGTGATACCCGGGCCCTGATGCGCCATCTCCTGGCCAGCGCCCAGGTGGAGGCCCCTCCGTTGGACCCGCCCAGCAAGGTGTACGTCACCCGCAGCGGCCTGCCCCTGAGCCTGGGTCGCCTGATTGGGGATGTGCTTCTGGATCCCTTGCTGGCGGAGGCCGGCTATCGGGTGTTCCAACCGGAGAACGTCTCCCTTGCTGAGCAGATCCGCGTCTACTCCCAGGCGAAGGATCTGATCTTCATGGATGGCAGCTCTCTGTATGTGCTCTGGTTTGCCAAGCTCCAACCAGGCACCCGGGTGCGGGTGATTCTGCGTCGCCGCCAAGGTCGTTGGATGTGTCAACAACTCCTGGCGCTCCTGCCGGCCGCCGCAACCCTGGATTGGGAGGTGGTGGATGCGCTGCGGGCGGAGGCCCTGACCTCGGGTCAGGATTGGGAATCCCACAACGTGGCGGATCTGTCCAGCCTGTTGCAGCACCTTTTGGGGGCTGTAACCTACGTGCTGCCGGAAGCGGCCCAGGAGGTGTTGGGTCCCTACAGCCAGCAGCTGGTGCAGGACAGCAGCCCTGAGCAGCTGGCCCGGGTGATGGAAGCCCTGATGACGGCTTTGGCCACGGATGGCCCCAAGCGCCTGTCTCGACAGAAGCGGCTTTATCAGAAGGTAAGGCGATTGTTCAGGGCGTCAACAGAGCATTAACTCGCGCAGGCCCATTGAATTCATCCAGGTGGTCGAGTTGCAAACGTTTTAATGATGGCTGTGTCGTGCTGGCATGGGATTGGAGCGTCTCAACATTTTTTCCGTTTGCCCCCTAGGCACCAGGAATGCAGGTGATACCATGCGCGCTTATCAATAATTAAACTATTTTCAAGATTATGCCCGCAGTGATTCCAGCCTCCACGGTCGACTACTCGATTAATCTCGACCTGCTGAAGAGCCCAGGCCTGCAAACGGATTCCAGCGGTGTAGTCCGCCTGGAGATGGCAGCCACCGGGAAGGGAATGGGATATAAAAGTTTTTGCAAAACAAAGAATGCGCGGTCGGCCGGCCCGCAGCAGGTGAAGGTTTCCTTGTTTCTATCGACAGACAATCAATTCAGTGGTGATGACATACTTCTTGATCAGCGCCATGTGAATCTTTCTTTTGGCGCCAGAAAGGAGGACTTCAAAATCAACTTCAGTGCTGATGGCAGAGCTCTGGCCTCCGGCGCCTACTACGTGATGGCCAAGATTGAGGGTCCGCCAGGGGTGGAAGCCGGATCTGATCTGGCCAACAACCAGGTCAGCCAGTTGGTCAACCCCAAAGGGGCTGACCCCATCCTCACCTGGACCAGCTGCGCCCTGAACGCCGTCAAATCAGCTGGCAGCAACGGAAAGCCCGGAATCCCTCCCACCAAGGGCACGCGATTGATGGCCTTGCTCACCACCGCCATGCTGGACACGCTGGCGGCCTTTGGAGATGAGGTGGCCCCCTATCGGTTTGATCAAAACGCTCCGAAGGGGGCCCACCGTGATGCGGCTCTGATCGGGGCTGCCCAAAGGATTCTCTCCCTGGAGCTTCCCGAGGAGATGGAGTTGATCCAGGATCAATTCAACCTCAGCCGCCAATCCCTGCGCGGTTCCCAGGAGAGCATCCGGAGGGGGCTGGCCTTCGGGGCCTCCATGGCCGACCGGATTCTCGACCTGCGGACCGATGACGGCTCGCAGGTCGCCACCCCCTACGTCCCCCCCAGCGGCAGCATGCCGGGCTATGTCTGGACCCCCGCCACCTCCGGCCCCATGGCCAATGTGGCCATGGGGTCCCATTGGGGATCGGTGAGGCCATGGGTGATTAGCAGCGCCGATGCCTTCCGCTCCGACGGGTTGCAGGCCAGGCCCGATGTGAACCTGGACCTCTATGCGGAACAGCTCAACGAGGTGCGCCTCTACGGCGGTCTAGCCAATACTGCCAAGACCACCTTGCTTCGCACGCCGGATCAAACGGAGATGGCTCTCTTCTGGGCCTACGACCGGCCTGACACGTTTCGCCCCTATGGCCAGCTGCTCGATATCGCCATGGACGTGGCCGTGGAGCAGGAGACCTCCCTGTTTGCCAATGCCCGGCTGCTGTCCAGTCTGAGCCTGGCGATGGCGGATGTGGTGATCTGCGCCTGGAAGGAAAAGTACACCGAGGTTCAGCCCCGCCCCTGGGATCTGATCACCGGCGCCATGTCCGACACCGATGGCTCTCCCTTCACCGTGCGCGACCCCCAGTGGAGCACCCTGCTGTCGTCCATCAATGGCATCGAATCGCCACCGTTTCCGGATTTTCTCTCCGGCCACTCGGCGATGGGTGGAACCTTTGCCAGCGTGATGACCCACTTCTTTGGCGACAAGCTGACCTTTGCTGCCACCTCCGAAGAGGTGCCTGGCGTGACGCGTCAGTTCGCCGGGTTCAAGGATCAGGCGGGTGTAAAACGCAACAGCTTCTACCAGGCTGGCTTGGAGGATGCCCTCAGCCGCATCTATGGCGGCGTGCACATCCGCGAGGCCTGCCTGGATTCCTTCGACGTGGGGCTGAATGTGGGCTCCGCAGTGGTGCAGAACCTCTGGGCCTGAGCCCTTACATCCCTGTGATGCAGTAGCCCGCGTCCACGTAGATCACCTGGCCGGTGATGCCGCTGGCCAGGGGGCTGGCCAGGAATGCGGCCGTGCTGCCCACCTCCTCCTGGGTGACGGTGCGGCGCAGGGGGGCCTTCTCCTCCACGTTGTGGATCATGTCGAGGATGCCGCCGATGGCAGAGCTGGCCAGGGTGCGAATCGGCCCGGCACTGATCGCGTTCACCCGCACCTGCTTCTCGGGACCCAGCTCGGCGGCGAGGTAGCGCACCGAAGCCTCCAG
>JBEIGX010000219.1:0-3901 GCA_040381675.1 Aphanothece sp. | reverse complement strand
TGCCTCTGTCGGCGGACGGGACGTTCCGGATCCAGGTGCCGTTCCGGGATGGCCAGCAGGTGTATCCGATCGAGGCGGTGGCGGCGGATGGGGAACAGAAGCGGAGCATCACCCTGGAGTTCCTCCGCTCCACGCCGGAAGCCCATGTCAACACGGCCGATGAGGCGGTGGCGGAGTGGTTCTGAAGGAGGCAGGGATCCGGTGGCGGAGTTGTTCCTCCAGCCACTCCAGGGTCTTTCCACCCACTGGAAGAGCTCCTTCCTCTGGCGACAGGGGTTCCTTGGCCCTCCATTGATCCATCAACACCGTGATGTCGGCTTCTGACGGATCCTTCCCCATCCTCCGGCGCGTTTCGATCCGTTCCTTTGCGACCTCCATGGGGACCTCGCAGTCGAGGATGACGGCTGGAACCCTGAGGCGTGCCGCCAACTCCAGGAAGGTGCGCCGCTGAGCCCGTTGGAGGAATGTGGCATCCACCACGGTGGTGAGCCCGGCCTTCAGAACCTGTTCGGTGGCTTGGGGCAACAAGGAGTTGTATAGCTCCGTGGTGACCTCTGGGCTGTAACGGTCCCCCTCCCTGGGGGGATGCAACGTCGTGCCCCACAGCCCAAAGAGGCGCCGTCGCTCCACATCGGAGCGCAAATGCAGCCACCCATGGCGCTGGCAGAGCTGGAGGGCCAGGTGACTTTTGCCACATCCCGTCACCCCATGGGTGAGGATCAAGGCCCCCGCCCCATCCCCCCCTCGGCTTTTTTCGGCCTGCTGGACATAGCGCCAAAGCTGCTCATCCAGCAGGGCCCGTTGCTGGGGGTTGTCTGAACCGAGTTGTTCGATCCTCAGGGCGAGCACTTTGGCCCGCACCAAAGCTCGGTAGGTGAGATACCACGCCCAGAGCTCGATCGCACCGTAGTCGCCGCAAGTGATCAACCAACGGTTCAATACCCGCCCGGCCAGAACCGTTTCCCCCCGTTGTTGCAGATCCATGGCCAGAAAGGCCACGTCACTGAGAACGTCGATCCAACGCAGGGAGGGGTTGAATTCCAGACAGTCGAATCCCAGGACCTCTCCCTGATGCACCACGAGGTTGTCCAGGTGCAGGTCTCCATGCCCCTCACGCACCCTTCCCTCGGCCAGGCGTTGGGCGAAGCGGCTCTCCAGCCGGTGTCCTTCCACCAGCGTCCAGTCGTGCAAGCTGGATAAAATGGGTGCCTCAGGATGAATCCGACGCAGCACCTCCAGGTTGGCCTCAGCCGGAGCCTTTACGGCCTCGGGTGTCCCGAAGGTGCCCACGGCTGACGCCACTCCCGCATCCCCGTGGAAGTGGGCCAGCCGTTCCGCAAATCGCTCCAGTTGCTCTCCCGTGACACGGGACGTGCCCAGGGCTCTCGAGAGCAGACCCTCCTCTTCAAACTGGTGCATGCGAACCGCCACCTCGATGACGGGGCCCGATCCCAGCAGGTTGGCCTGCTCCACCGGCCCGTGGATCTCCACCAGATCGAGATAGAGCTCGGGGGCCAGGCGCCTGTTGAGGCGAAGTTCCTCTTCGCAGAAATGGCGCCGCTGCTCCGGTCGATGGAAATCAACAAAGCCCAGGGCCACAGGCTTTTTAATCTTGTAGGCCAAGGGGCCGGTCAACAGCACCCAGGAGATGTGTGTCTCCCTCAAGGTGATCGGCCCCGTTGGATGGGGATAGGCCCTGGGCTGGAGCAGGGAAGCGATCAGGGGGTTCATCCCGAAGCCTCGCCCCGCAGATCTCCTCAAACGCTACGTTCTCTGGAATCCACCTCCGACCCTGCTCCGATGGTGCCTCCCCCTGAGGGCCCGCGGCGGCCGCCCTGGCTGCAATGGTTGATCCTGCTTATCTTCCTCTGGACGTCCTGGCAGCTGGCCGGGTTGTGGGTCCAGCGGCTGCATGGTTGAGGGCCATGGTTTTGGATGGCTTGGTGGCAAGGGCGCCTGCAATCACTCGCACGAGGCGGGCCAGGCCTCCCACCAGAAGCAACAAGGCAAAGAGGGCCAGGGCGGCCACGATTAGCAAGGCCAGGATTTGCAGCAGTCCTGTGGCGAGAAGGGAGAGCCCACGAATCAGATTGGCCACGGCCTGGCTCACCAGGAGCAGGGTGTTGAAGCGCTCAGCGAGGGCTGTCAACATCGCCAGGATCAAGGATCCAGCTGCGACGCACATCAGGCCTATGCACAGCTGCTTCCATCTGGGGGGGTGACGCCGCCGTTTCTTCTTGGAACGGGCCGCGGGTTGCGGGCCGGGCTGGGGAGCTCCCGGGGTGGGCAAGTGCAACGGGCGAATCCTGGGTGGGGGAAATGGGCTCATGGATCCGCGGGTCATGACCGGGCGACAGCGGGTGGGGAATGACGTTGGAGGGTTAGAGATCCAGAGGGTGTCCAGCACCCCGCATCCAGCGTTCAAATTCCAGCAGCACCAGCTCGTTCGGACACTCAATCAGGGACAGGTCGTTGACCGTGCAGTCGCCGTGGCCCCCGTGGTGGAGAGTGAGATGAAAGGTCTCACCGCTGAGGCCGCACACCTCCGGATCGCTACGGACCACCACATCAAGGGCCGAACCGAGCCGGGCCACTCGCCTTCTGAGTTCGGGCCAGGTCATCGCCATGGAGGGTTGGGCCTGGGCATGGGCACCCTACCAGCCGTCCCACGGAGCCAGTTCCCAATAACCGCCAGGAGTAACCACACCGCGCACGAGCAGGACATCGGGAGTTTCGTTGGAGGGCACCTCCCCTGGGGGCAAGCCGAGGGTGCCGCGCTGCTCCGCGCTGCTCCCGTCCACAGGGGTGGCGGCCACCACTTCTCCCCCCGGATTGACGGCCAGCTTCCAGGTTTGGGCGGACGGGCCGGCTCCCATGGCGGGTGTGCGCGGGGTCAGCCAGGTGCGCAGCCGTTTCAAGCGCTCTTCCGGGCGGAGTGGGCTGGTGGCTGCTGTTGCTGTCGCTGCCGCTGGAGGGCTGGGGAGCTTGCTGTTAGGCGCGGGGAGCGTGGTTGAGGGGGTGGGGGCTTTGCTGGAAGGGGGGCGCTCTGGAGCCTTGAGGCTGGTTTCGGAGCTTGGCGAGGGGCTGCCGGAGGGTCGTGGCGTGGGCACCAGGGTGCTGGCGCCCGCGGCAAGAGCCAGGGCGGCCAGCCCACCGACGGGCGCACTCAGGCGGCGGTGCAGGGGAACACGGTCGCGTAGCTCTCTTGCCGGGAGGGGCAGAGACGCAGGCACAGGCAGGGGAAGCTGGATCCGCGGATCCAGTCGGCACTGGTCGAGCACCCTCACCAGGTCCGCGAGCTCCGCATCATCAAGCTGCACCTCCAGGGGAGGGGTGTCGGGCTGGCTGCTGCGCAACTGCATCTGGTGCCCTCCGTTGGGATGGGGGCCAATGCTCACGGGGTCGTTTTCCGCTCCCATGGCTCTCGGCACGCCGCTGAGGAGGTGCCGGGCATAGGGGATGACGGTGGTCATCAGGGCCTGCAGATGTTCCCGTCGCCCTTCCAGCTGGGGATGGCCCACCCAATCGAGATACCAACCGGTGATGATCCCCAGGGCCTCCCCTCCCTGGCCGGACGACACATCGGGAAAACCTTCCACCCGCAACCGGCAGGCATGGGCCCCGAAGCTGTGGGGCTGATACGTCAACGTCTGCTTCATAGCCACACTGGCGATCGATGCACTCTGCCCGAAGGCCCTAGGGGTTGGGGTCCATCAAGCTGGCTCTTAGCCGATCCACCCCTCCAGGGCCGGCGGCGAGAGCCAGGGTTTGGATCAGGCTCCGCCGTTGTTCAGCCCCTGCCTGGGGGTCCATCAGGCTCTGCACGCTGCTGCGGCGAATGTTCATCCGCTCTTTGAGCAAATCCCGCAACCGCTCTTCAAAGAGCTGCCAATGCTGGCGG
>JBEIGX010000218.1:0-3936 GCA_040381675.1 Aphanothece sp. | reverse complement strand
TGTCCACATTCGGCACCTTGAGAAGGGCTTGGGCCGCCTTCAACATGGCTGCCAGAGCCTTATCGGCGGCCTTCTGCACATTCCCATTTTCGCCTCCACCTTCCAGCAGCAATGTTGCGTCGAAGTTGAGACTTTCTGCTAAAGCGACGTCGAAGTTGGTCAAGGAGACCACCTCACCCGCACATTCCCCAATGCCAATGTCGCCGATGGTGTACTCCCGAGCGTCGCCCCAATCTGTGTAGAACGATGGATCGACGGCATAGGAGGGAACCTCTGTGAAAGGCTGCACCCGCTCTTTGATTTCCTTCTTGCCAAAACGATTGACAAAAGCGGAAAACTTCTCGTCTTTTTGTTTTTCCCTCAGATAGAGATCCAGAAGAAAGTCGACCACCTCTGGCACCCGCTTCGTGGGGATCACCCCCAGGGATTGCCCATATTGGAAGGCATTGCGATCCCACTCGCCCCCGAGGATGAGATGGAGGTGAGGCACCCGATGGCGATCCACCAGACGGTTGGAGCCATAGAAGCCAATCTCCGCCACCGTGTGCTGGCTGCAGGAGTTGAAGCAGCCGCTCACTTTGATGCGAATGTCCTTCACGGCTTCGTCGTACTGCCAGCCTTTGATGGCAATGCGCTGCCGAAGTTCTCCGGCCAATCCTCGCGAACTGGCAATTCCCAGCTTGCAGGTGTCTGTGCCAGGGCAGGCCGTTACATCCGCAATGGTTTCGGCCCCAGGCGTGTGGAGGTTCAACGCTTTGAGCGCCAGATAAAGCGCAGGCAGATCGGCCCGGTGAATCCAGCGAAGCAGGAGGTTTTGCTCCACGGTGGTACGGGTGGCATCGGGGGTGTATCGCCTAGCTACATCGGCCAATCCCCGCATCTGCGGTGCCGTCAGATCACCGAGGGGCAGGTTAAGGGTGACGCTGACGAAGCCCTCCTGCCGTTGCTCATAAATATTGGTGGATTTCCAGAGTTCAAACGCAGCTTCATCTTCGCCAAGGTCGATCACTTCTCCTTCGGAAGCCGGCCTGGCCAGACCCGATTCGGTGTATTGCGGGATCGCTGACAACCACTCCGTCCATTCCGGGTCCTCCTCAAGCAGGGCCCGCTCTTCCTTGACCAAGCGGCGGAATTCATCGATCCCCAATTTCTGCACCAGAAACTTGATCCGGGCCTTGTTGCGGTTTTTCTTTTCCCCCAGCCGCGCGTACACCCTTGAAATGGCCTGGGAGAGGGGCAGCAGTTCCTCCGCCGGCACAAATTCATCGAACAGCTTGGCCAGGTGGGGAACGGCGCCAAGGCCTCCTCCCACATAGAGCTCAAAGCCCAGGGTTTCTTTGCCGTTTTCGCTGCGCTTGCTGGCAATCAAGCCCAGGTCATGCATGTAGGTGAGCCCGCAGGGGTGTTGGGCACAACCGGAAAAGGCGATCTTGAATTTCCGACCAAAATCCTGGACATCTCTGTGGCCAAGGAAATAGTTGGCCGTTTCATTGGCATACCCAGTGACATCAAATGCCTCATCCCGGCACACCCCGGCCAGGGGGCAGGCCGTGACGTTGCGGACGGAATTGCCGCAGGCTTCCCGCGTTGTGATCCCGACAGCCGCCAGCCGGCGGTGCATGTCCGGGGTGTCCTCCAGCGAAATGAAGTGGAGCTGAAAGTCCTGTCGCGTGGTGACGTGAAGGATATTGTCGGAGTATTCCTCAGCGATATCCGCCAACACTTCCATTTGTTCAGCGCTCAGACCCCCGTAGGGGATCTTGATCCGTTGCATGCCCGGAGCTTCCCACTTCGTTTCCGGTCCTTTGGTCAGCTCTGGATGGGGAAAGGCGATCTCCTGGGTCTGTTCGCCGTCGTGGCGAAACCCGTTGTCGTAGCGCTGGCCGTAGGCACCCCGGCGCAAACGCAATTCGGCAAAAACCTTGTCCTCAATCTTCCCCTGGCAACGCAACACCATTTGGTTTTCAAAGGTGTCAATTTCTTCTGCCATCTGGGGAGGGATTTGGTTGGCCAGTTTGGCTTTCCAAGATTGAGGCTGGAGTGTCGTCATGTTGTCTGTATCTTGATTGGGAAATTCTTGAGGCTTGGTTGCCACGAATGACCGTTTCTCCATGCTAGTTGGCGGGGTTCGGCGCGCCGGCTGGTCAGGGAAGCCTTTAGGAGTCTTTTAACAATCCTGCGGGCTGTCGCTACCGTTTTATCAAGGGCAAAGTCCCTGTCCACACCTGCGATGTGTGCCTTTCCCCATGCCGCACCTGACCCTCAAACCCAACGATGTGGTGCTGGTTCGCCATGGAGAAACGCTCTGGAGCAAGGCCGGCCAGCACACGGGAGCCACCGATCTTCCGCTGACTCCAGAGGGTGAGGCGGCTGCACGGGAGCTTTTCCCGGTGTTGGGATCCTTACCTTTCGCCCGAGTGTTCACCAGTCCGTTGCAGCGTGCCCGGCGAACCGCTGAATTGGCAGGCTTCGCCAGCCGGATGGAGGTCGATCCGGATTTAGTGGAGTGGAACTATGGGGTCTACGAGGGGCTCACCAGCGCGGAGATCGTTGTGCAGACGCCCGACTGGCTGATTTTTCGAGATGGGGCCCCTCAGGGGGAGAGCCCCGCCGCCGTGGCTGAGCGGGTGGATCGAGTCGTGGCCCGCCTTCGCGGCGGCCAAGGCCCGATGATCGTCTTCGCCCATGGCCATGTGCTGAGGGTGCTGGTAGCCCGTTGGCTGGGGCTCCCCCCATCGGCTGGCAGCCACTTCCTGCTGGATACGGCCACCCTCAATGTGTTGAGCGACTACCGGGGCATCCCTGCCCTGGCCTGCTGGAACGCCAGGCCCTGAACGGTCCGGATTGGGGCGACAGGGCCAGGGCTGGGGAACCCCATAAAAGAAGGGAGGGCTCTCGCCCTCCCCGCAGGTGATGGGGGTGAAAACGCCCCCATCTCCTTCTGGCTGATCAGTAGTCGAAGTCGCCACCACCCATGCCACCGCCGGCTGGGGCTGCTTCCTTCTTCTCAGGCAGATCGGCCACGATGCACTCCGTGGTCAGCACCATGCCGGCGATGGAGGCGGCATTCTGCAGTCCGGAGCGGGTCACCTTGGCGGGATCGACGATGCCTGCGGCCAGCATGTCGACGTATTCGCCGGTGGCGGCGTTGTAGCCCTCGTTGAAGGGCTTGTTGCGGACGTGCTCCGCAATCACTGCCCCGTTGGCGCCGGCATTTTCAGCAATGCGCTTGAGGGGGGCGTTGAGGGAAGCGGCCACGATCCGGGCGCCGATCAGCTCTTCGCCGGAGAGGGTTGATGCAGCCCACTCCTCCAGTACTGGCCCCAGGTGGGCCAGGGTGGTGCCGCCACCGGGCACGATGCCCTCCTCAACGGCCGCCTTGGTGGCGTTGATGGCATCTTCCAGGCGCAGCTTCTTGTCCTTCATCTCGGTTTCGGTGGCTGCACCCACCTTCACCACGGCCACGCCACCGCTGAGCTTGGCCAGGCGTTCCTGGAGCTTTTCCTTGTCGTAGGAGGAATCGGTTTCCTCCATCTGGGAGCGGATCTGCTCACAGCGGGCCTTCACCGCGGCTTCGTTGCCCTCGGCCACGATGGTGGTGGTGTCCTTGTTGATTGTGATCCGACGGGCGGTGCCCAGGGAATCGATCTTGGCGTTCTCCAGCTTGAGGCCGGCATCTTCCGTGATCAGCTGGCCGTTGGTGAGCACAGCGATGTCCTCGAGCATGGCCTTGCGGCGGTCGCCAAAGCCGGGGGCCTTGACGGCAGCAACGTTGAGCACGCCGCGCAGGCGGTTGACCACCAGGGTGGCGAGGGCTTCCTTCTCGATGTCCTCCGCAATGATCAGCAGGGGCTTGCCGGTGCGGGCGATCTGCTCGAGCACGGGCACCAGATCCTGCACGAGGGCGATCTTCTTGTCGGTGATCAGGATGTAGGG
>JBEIGX010000217.1:0-3986 GCA_040381675.1 Aphanothece sp. | reverse complement strand
GGGATCGATGATCACTTCGCGCACCCCGGCCGCCCGGGCCTGCTCCACCCGGGGGGCCAGGTGGTCGAGCAGGCCCTGCAACCGGTAGGGCACGGGAGCGGCCTCCCGCATGCGGTAGGCATCCCCATAGGGCATATAGGTGAGGATCAGGGACGCTCCGGCTGCGGCAACGGCGGCCAGGGCGTCCGGGCTGATCTCGGCGCCGGTGAAGTTGATGGTGGTGGCCCCTTCCGCCAGAGCCACCTGCACGGTGTGCGAGCTCCAGGTGTCCACGGACACCGGGTAGCCCTCCTGGCGCAAGCGGCGCAGGGGAGGCAGAAGCCGCCGCTGCTCCTCCGCGTCGTCGACCATGGGGGCGGTGGGGGTGATCGAGCGGGCCCCCAGATCCAGGCAGCCGCAGCCATGGGCCGTCAGCCAGGCGGCCCGTTCCAGCATCTCCCCTTCCCCGGCCACCACGGAATCGCGCACCATGGATTCGGGCGAGAGGTTGATGACCCCGAGCAGGGATGGGGTGCTGGGAGGGGCCATGGCGGGGGGGTCGGCAAAGGTGGTCAACGTGGAGACCGCAGCCCAGGGCTGGCCCTGTCGGCGGTATCAGCCCCCACGGCCTCCACCAGGCGGGGGAGGGCATCCGGGAGGACGCGGCTCACCTCATCCCAGGTGGGGGTGAGGGGAGGCTGACGATCCTCCTCCACGAAGCGGCGCCCTGCTTCGAAGAGGTTGGAGGCGAAAAAATCCACGGCCTGTTGCTCCTGCCCCCGGTTGATCTTCAGGCCGTTGATGGCGGCATCGTGGGCATAGGAGTCCATCAGGTCGAGCACGATCCGTTGGTAGGCCGTCACCACGGTGCGCACCAGCCCCAGGTCCACCACCAGCCCCTGGCTGGCCAGACCCCGGAACAGGCTGAGGGTGATGTCGCGGCTCATGCGGGCCAGGCCCCGATCGGGCTGGCTCTGGTGGAGATCGAACACCTGGTGCTTGTGGTCGTACCCCGCGGCGATGTCCACTTGGCAGAGCTGGCGGGTGGAGTGGTCGCGGAACACCTCCGTGAGCACGCCGATCTCCATGCCCCAGTCGGAAGGCAGATGGAGCCGACGGGCCGCGCTGATCCGCATGGCGCATTCCCCCGCCAGGGGGTAGCGGAAGCTGTCCAGAAACTCCAGGTAGCGGGAGGGGGGCACACAGCGCCGCAGAGCCCGGATCAGGGGGGTGACGAAGAGCCGGGTCACCCGCCCGTACATCACCTCCCGGCTGATGCGGGGATAGAAGCCCTTGGCGAAGACGTAGCCGCTCTCCTCGTGCACCACCGGAAACACCAGCCGGGCCAGCATGCGCGGTTCGAAACTCACCACGTCGCAATCGTGGAGGGCTACCACCTCCGCCTCGCCCAGGGCCTGCACCAGGCCGAGGGCCAGCCAGATGTTGTGCCCTTTGCCCCGATCCCTCGGCGCCAGGCCGGCCTGGTGCCACTCCTGCACCAGGGCCGTGATCCGGGGGCCGTCATTCCAGATCACCTGGTGGGGCTGGGGCAGGGTGGCAAAAAGGCGTTGGGCCCGTTCGTAGGCCTCCCCATCGGCCTGGTCGAGGCCCACCACGATGCTGCCCAGCCAGGGCATGGTGGCGAGGTGGCGCACGAAGGGGGCCAGTGCGGGCCCCTCCAGCTCGCTGGCCAGGCAGGGCAGCACGAGGGCCACGGGGGAGCTGCGGGCCTGGCGGGCCACCTCCTCCTCCAGATCCTCCTGGCTGCGGCCGCCCAGATCGTGGAGCGTGGTGATGATGCCGTTCTGGAAGAAGTCGCTCATGGGCCTGGCTGCTCCAGGGCCGTTTCCACGGCCTCCAACCAGGCCCTGGGGCCTCCGGCCACCACGGCCCGCTCCACCCTCTGGCGACCAGCGGGCGGCGGCTGGAGCCGCAGGGGCGGTCGATCCGGGGGATGGAACACCAGGGCGATGTCGGCCCCCTCCAGCAGGCTGCGATCGTTCTCACTGTCGCCGCAGGCCAACCGCCGGGCCGGCCAGGGCTGGAGGGCGGGCCAGGGCTCCAGCTGGTGGAGCGCCTCCCCCTTGTCGAACGGTGGGCCCACATGGAGGAGCTTCCCTCCCTGCACAGCCCGCAGCCCCCGCCCCTCCAGCTCTTCCTGCAACCAGGCGAGCCGCTCCGGCCGGTCTTGCCAGAGAAGGGGCACGGAGGCCAGTCGGGCCAGGGCCAGGCCCGCCAGCCGCTCCTCCAGTCCGGTGAGCTCCGTGATCGCCCCCAGGGAGAGCTCCTCCAGGAGAGTGAAGCGCAGGTCGGCCTCCTCGCGCAGGCGCCGCAGCAGAGCCCCCAGGGCCGCTGGGGGCTCCCCCCGCACCAGGGCGCCATAGCCCTCCAGCACCAGGGCGGGGGGCTGGAGGGCGGGCCAGGCCTGCAGGGGCCAGCCGACGCCACAGCCGTTTTCGAACAGAAAGGGCTGGGGGGGTAGGGAAGCCCGGGTCTGCAGATCCACCATCTCGGCGAAGGTTTTGCTGGAGGCCAGCAGGGTGGGGATGCCCCGCTGGTGGATCCAACGCAAGCAGTGGCCCAGCTCGGCCGTCTGCTCCGGCTCTTCCAGCAGGGTGTGATCCACATCACTCACCACCAGCCAGCTGGCGGTCATGGGGCCGTCTCCAGGGGGTGCACGGTGTGGCGATCCGCCACGGTGCTGGCCAGGTCGGCCACGGTTTTTCCTGTGAGCGGGTCGATCCAGAGCGGGGCGATCTCCGCGAGGGGGAGCAGCACGAAGGCCCGCTCCCGGAAGCGGGGGTGGGGCAGCAGCAGCTTTTCACTGTCCCGCTGCTGGGCGCCATAGAGGATCAGATCCAGATCCAGGGTGCGGGCCCCCCAGCGCTCCAGGCGCACCCGGCCATAGCGGTGTTCGGTGGTGTGCAGCTGCTCCAGCACGGCTTCAGGAGAGAGGCCCACCTCCAGCAGGGCACAGCCATTGAGGTAGTCGGGCTGGGCGGGCCCCACGGGGGCGGAGCGATACCAACGGGAGCGGGTCAGCACCCGGATTCCGGGCACCTCCTCCAGGGCGGCCAGGGCGCCCTCCAGGGTGGCCAGGCTGTCGCCCAGGTTGCTGCCGAGGGCGATGGCCGCTTGCTGGGGTGGGGCCGGGGGAGCTGCCATGGCGGGATTCAGGGGTTGCCAGGCTTGGAGCGGGTCATGGCGACGGCGATGCGTCCATCGAAGCCGGGAATCGGTGCCGCCACCTTCACGAGCCGGGAGTGCACCTGCCGCACCTGGGGGAAGGCGAGCACCCCTTCAAGAATGAGGGTGTTGAGGCGCTCAATGGTGAGCACCCGCGATGTCTCCAGCAGGTGGGTCACCCGTGCCACCACGTCGGCGTAGTTGAGGGTCTGCTGCAGATCGTCGCTGCCGCCAGTGGGGGAGAGGTCGAGCCAGAGCACCAGATCCACCTCAAACCACTGGCCGAGGGTCTGCTCCTCCGGAAAGTAACCCGTGTAGCCGTAGGCCCGGATTCCGAAGATCTGGATTGTGTCCCCAGGGTCGCTGGGGAGGTCGGTGAGAGGAAGACGTGGGTCCATGTGGGCGGATCGTACCGATCGGTCTGCAGGAAGGGATCAGCCCCGGCGGTAGAAGGGGCGCTTCACCACGGTGGCGGGCTGGGCCTGGCCACGGATCTCCACGGCCAGCTCGGTGCCGGGTTTGGCCAGGGCGGCGGGAACGTAGGCCAGGGCGATCGCCTCCGAGAGGGTGGGCGACCAGGTGCCGCTCGTCACCTCCCCTACCGTGGCGCCCCCGTGGAGCACGGGATAACCGTGACGGGCGATGGCCCGGCCCGCCAGCTTCAGGCCCACTAGGCGCCGCTCCACCCCCTGGGCGGTCTGCGCCTCCAGGGCGGCGCGGCCGATGAAGGGGGCGAGCATCTCCAGGTGCACCAGCCAGCCGAGCGACGCTTCCAGGGGGGTGGTGGCCACATCCATATCGTTTCCATAGAGATGCATGGC
>JBEIGX010000216.1:0-4007 GCA_040381675.1 Aphanothece sp. | reverse complement strand
GGGCTCGATAGCCGTCGCCAGGTCCAGCTCCAGCTCGCGCGTCAGACCCAAGAGCTCAACACCCTCCTCGCCAGGGAGAAGAAAGCTGTCCATGAGCTGGCCTTTGCCCATCGCCATCAAGAGCGCTACAGCACGCTCTTCGCCCAGGGGGCAGTCGCCGCAGACGTGGTGGACCGCACCCGCACCTCCTGGGAGCAGGCCCAAGCTGAGCTGGAGGCGGCCAGGCATGCGCTTCGGGCCCAGCGGGCCGTGCTGGAGGCGGCCAAGCTCAGCCTCACCCTCACAGCCACCCGGGGCGGAGACGACCCGGAGATCAAGGCCAGGGCGGATCAGCTGCAACTTGGCAACGTGCAGGATCAGATCCGCACCAAGCAGGTTCTGATCAGCGGGCTGCAGCGTCAGCTGCAGGAAGCCGAGAAACAGTGGGGTCTGGATGCCGCTGAAGTGATCCGAAGCCCGGTGGATGGGGTCGTCTGGAACACCCAGTTGAGTGAGGGTGCAAGTGTGACGCGCACCGCGACGATCCTGACCTTGCTGGATTGTCAGGACCGCTGGATCAATGCCTATGTCAAGGAAACGAATCTCCATCGGATTCGCATCGGCCAGAAGGCCAGCGTCTCCCTCGTGGGAACAAGGCAGCTTCTCCAGGGTCACGTCGTCTATGTGCGTTCAGGAATCGGCCGCACCAAGGAAGGATCGGATCAGGCCCCGCTGCTGCCGATCAATCTCTATCGGGAGGCCCAGGTGAAGGTGGCGTTGGATCCAGACCCCCAGCTGGATGCCAGGCGCTTCTGTCTGGTCGGTTACACCGGCGAAGTCCGTTTCCTGTGATGTCTCGATCCGTGCGCCATCTGTTCACAAGCCTGCTCCCCAGGCCAGTGCTGCGATCGATTCGTCCTGCCAGCTGGTCCTTTCTGATCGTGTCCCTGTTGGTGTTCCTCCTGGCTCTGGTGGCGGCCACCCTGGATCTGAGCTGGCTGTCTCCTCCCCGGCTCAACGCCTTGTCGATGCGCCAGTTGCCGGAGTCGTTCCAGATCCGTGACCCCTGGTTGGATGGGCTGGGTCCCGTCGTCGTAGCGGCTGTAGGGCTGCTGCTCATTCAGCGGTTGCCGAGGCGTCCATGGGGCTATGCGCTAGCGAATGGCGGTCTCCTGTTCTTCAGCCTTCGCTATTACGTGTGGCGATCCACAACATTGAACATGGCTCATCCGCTCAGCTTCCTGCTGAGCGCAGTCCTGTTCGTCTTCGAAGGTGTCTATATCGTGATGTTGTTGATGGAATTCCTGCCCTCGCTCTGGTTTGATCCTGTGTCGCGGCGCTTGCAGGCGGATGCTCAGCTGGCCGCCGTGCGCGAAGAGCCCTATTTGGTTGATGTTTTCATCACCACCTACAACGAGTCGCCCCGCCAGGTGCGGCGCTGCGTGGAGGCCTGCCTGGCGCAGAGCTACGGGCGACGAAGCATCCATGTGCTGGATGACGGCGCCAGGGAGGAGGTCCGACAGCTGGCGGCAAGTTTAGGTGTTCACTATCTCAGCCGAGAGACCAACCAACATCGCAAGGCGGGCAACCTCAATCATGCGTTGGCCTATACATCGGCTCCTTTGATCGCCATCTTTGACTGTGATTTTGTTCCCTATGAGAACTTCCTCGACCGCACGTTGGGATTTTTCTCCCAGCCGGATGTGGCCATCGTGCAGACGCCGCAACACTACTTTCAGGCCGACTTCCATAGTCGCAGCTTGGCTGTCGATGAGCTCATGCCCAGCGATGTGTCCATGTTTTACCACTATCAGCAGGTGATCCGCGATCGCTTCAATGCGGTCATCTGTGTCGGCACCTCCTATGTCGTTCGCCGTGCAGCGCTGGAAGCAATCGGCGGCTATGTCACCACCTGCCTCATTGAGGATTACCAGACCAGCACTCGCCTGCTCTCGGGGGGATGGCGCGTGGTGTTTCTCGATGAGATTCTCAGTGTGGGGGAGGCCCCCGACCGGTTCCGTGATTATGTGGATCAGCGATTGCGCTGGCTGCAGGGAAACTTGCAGATCTTCTTCCCTGCCAGTCAGATGGAGGTCTGGACGAGTCTGTCAGGTACGCAGAGGCTTTTTTATGCCAACCATTTGATCAGCAACTTTTTGCCTGTTGCGCGTCTGTGGTATCTCTATATTCCGATCTTCAGTCTAATGCTCGGCAATCAGTTGATCGTGGCCCCGCCACTCGAATACATCGCCTATGCCGTGCCGTTCACCTTGCTCCTGCATGGTGTGCCTGCCTGGGTGAGCCATAACCATATTCATCAGATCTGGAGTGAGGTCTACGAGACGCTCACCTCCTTTGTGTGGACAAAGCGGATCATCCGGATCCTTCGCCATCCATTCCGCATTTTGGGCAGCACGATCACCCCCAAAACCGCTTCTGCCCGCAACGAGAAGTTCCTGGACCTGCCTCTCGCCATGCACCTGCTTGTCTTCTTGGCTCTGCTGCTGCTGGCTTTCCTGGTCCGCTATGGACTGCCTGTCCTGAATCCCGGCTGGAATTATTACCCTGTGGCCAGCGAAGGACAGGAGATTATGGTGTTTTGGAATCTCTATAACCTGCTCATAGTTGCTACCGCCTTGTTGGCTTGTGTTGAGCTGCCCTCGCGGCGACAAAATGATCGCTTCCCGATCGAGCTTGTCTGTTGTGTTCAGGTGGATGGGCAGACGCTCTGGGGCGTCACCCGTGATCTTTCCGAGGGTGGTGCTTCTCTCACCGTGACGACACGCTTTCAGCAGGATCCATCCTCGACGGTGCGACTGGAGTTCGTGGATCATGGGCTGACGCTGGAGGCCGATCTGTTGCGCGCCAACCAGGTGAGTCCGCTGCTCTATGAACTCAATCTCCGCTTTCGCGACCTGTCGCCCCAGCAGGAAACCCAGCTGATCAAGATGATCTATTCACCGCAGAATCCCATGCTGCAGCAGCACCGCGTTGGCACCCTCGATTCCTTGGGATTCTTCCTGGGTGCTCTGTTCCGTGGCCACGCGGCCACGTCGCGATACCGCAGCTGAGGCGGCCTTCGCAAACCGCTCGCGCATCACGGCCACAGCTGGCTTGGCCCGCAACGCCTCGTCGAAGGGGAGCGCTCGCTGCCTCCGGCCGTCTGGACGGGGGGACTGGCTGTTCAGCCACGTGTAGCGATCGCTGAGTCCCCACGTTGTGACCTGACGGACGGCAGGGTTGCTCAGAACCGCCGCCAGGAAGCTGTCATACTCCGCAGCCACGAGCCGGTCTCTCAGCGCCGGATCTCCCGGAAGCTGCCGGTCGTCCACATCGAGTTCCGTGATCTGAATCTCCAGGCCAAGGGCCTGCACCTGCTTCAAAAAGCCAACCAGCTCGTCATAGCGGCCATTGTTTTGCCCGGCCTGGAGATGGGCCTGAATCCCGATGCCATGGAGAGGCACGTTACGGCGCCGCAGATCGCGCAAGAGCTCCAGAAGCGCCCGCCGCTTTACCGCCGCCGCCGGAGTCTGGGCTTCGAGGCCGTATTCGTTGATCAGCAATCGTGCCCCTGGATCGGCTTGATGGGCCCACTCCAGAGCCAGGTCGATGTATTCGGGCCCCAGGGCCCGCCACCAGCGATGGCGGCGGAGCCCGGAGCCGTCATCGGCGAGAGGTTCGTTGATCACATCCCAGCTGCGTAGCTGACCCCGGTAGTGCCCCACCACCCTCTCGATGTGTGCCTTGAGGATCGGGCGCAGGTCTGAGCTGGAAACCGTCTGCAGCCAGGCGGGTTCCTGCTGCTCCCAGACCAGGGTGTGTCCTCGCATCTCCAATCCATGGCGCTTTGCCACACGCAGCAGGGCATCCCCCTGGCGGAAATCGAAATGGCCCCGTTGCGGCTCCACCACCTCCCATTTCAGGGCATTCTCCGGCGTCACCGAGCCCACCTGTTGCAGAAGCAGGTTGCTGAAACCGCGATCCTCCAGGGCCTGTTGGCTGACCGCTGCGCCATAGACCCGGCCACG
>JBEIGX010000215.1:0-4020 GCA_040381675.1 Aphanothece sp. | reverse complement strand
TTCCGCGGCACCTTCCTTGCCGAAGAGTTCCTTCTGCTCCCGGCAATGGGGGCACCAGTAGGCGGTGTACATCACCACTCCCTTTGCGGTGAGGTGTTTAGCCAGGGCAATGGCAGCAGGAGAGCTGGGGGTGGTGATCGGCGGAGACATGCCCTTGGTGAGGCCGCTCTCCGGCCGATCCAGGGCCGTGGCCCAGCCCATGCCGACCACCAGGACAGCCAGGCTCACCAAGACCCCGCGAAAGATCAGCTGACCCCGTTCCTGCCAGTCCCCACCCAGAATGGAGAGGACCATCAATCCCAGGGACAGGCCTGCAGAGAGAAGGCAGAAGGCACAGAAAGCCTGGATCTTGAACACCATGACCCCCATCAGCACCAGGCTGAAGATGGCCATGCCGGTGCTGATCAAGAACAGGGCCCACCAGCTGGCGCGATGGAGGCCAGCCCTGGCCTCTCCCTTGAGAAGAAGGGGAAGGAGGGCGAGGAGCAGCACCGAGAGGTAGGCCAGCGCCCCGTACAGGGACAGGGGTTGGCCCAGCAAAGAACCCCAGGCACTGCTGAGCACCTTGTCGCAACCATCGGAACCCCCAGGACACACCAAGGGGCCGAGCACGCCCCAGCGGTGGAGGGTGATCGACCCCGTATCCAGAAGGCCGATGGTGGCGAGCACGGCCATTGCCACCCTGGCCCAGCGTTGGCCTGGATCGCCCCTGCGTCGGCTGCTGCTCAATCGGCTGGCTAGTCGGGTCGACGTCACGGAGAAGAACAGGGCATCGTGAGGGAATTCTGGCAGCGCTCCCGCCATTCCATAGGGTAGGGGGACAGCCATTTCCAAGCCGACATGCCCTCCGGCCCCGTCAGGAGCATTCCCACTGTCGCCTTTGCTCACCTGGGCTGCGAAAAGAATCGGGTCGACACCGAGCACATGCTGGGCCTGTTGGTAGAAGCGGGGTATGGCGTCAGCGCCGATGAGCGAGACGCCTCCGTGGTGGTGGTGAACACCTGCAGCTTCATCGAAGACGCCCGCAAGGAATCCGTTCGCACCCTGGTGGAGCTTGCTGAACAAGGAAAGGAACTCATCATTGCTGGCTGCCTGGCCCAGCATTTCCAGGAGGAATTGCTGGCCGCCCTGCCGGAAGCCAAGGCCATCGTGGGCACCGGCGATTACCAGCACATCGTGAGCGTGCTTCAGCGGGTGGAGGCCGGGGAGCGAGTGAATCAGGTGAGTGCCGTTCCCACCTTCATCGCGGATGACCATGTCCCCCGCTTCCGCACCACCAGCGAAGCGGTGGCCTATCTCAAGGTGGCCGAGGGCTGTGACTATCGCTGTGCCTTCTGCATCATCCCCAGGCTGCGGGGAGACCAGCGCTCCCGATCGATCGACTCCATCGTGGCCGAAGCCCGATCCCTGGCTGCCCAGGGCGTGAAGGAGCTGATCCTGATCAGCCAGATCACCACGAACTATGGGCTGGACCTGGCCGGCAAACCCCAACTGGCTGAGCTGCTGCGGGAGCTGGGCCAGGTGGAGATTCCCTGGATTCGGGTGCACTACGCCTACCCCACTGGCCTCACCCCAGAGGTGCTGGCCGCCTTTCGGGAGGTCCCCAACGTGCTCCCCTATCTGGATCTTCCCCTGCAGCACAGCCATCCCGAAATTCTTCGGGCCATGAATCGGCCCTGGCAGGCGGAGGTGACCGGAGGCTTGCTCCAGCGGGTGCGCAACCAGTTGCCCGGAGCCGTGCTCCGCACCACCTTCATCGTGGGATATCCCGGGGAAACGGAGCGCCATTTTGAACACCTGCTGGCCTTTGTGCAGGAGCAACAGTTCGACCATGTGGGGGTGTTCACGTTCTCCCCTGAGGAGGGCACCCCTGCAGCAGACCTCCCCGATGCGGTACCGCCGGAGGTGGCCCTGGAACGCAAGGATCGGCTCATGGCTCTCCAGCAGCCCATCTCAGCCGAGCGCAACGCGGCCTGGGTGGGGGAGATCGTGGATGTGTTGATCGAACAGACCCACCCCAGCAACGGCGCCATGATCGGCCGTTCGGCCCGCTTCGCTCCCGATGTGGATGGGGAAGTGCGTGTGCAGCCGAGCCCCGGAGGGATGGTGGCGGCCCCTGGCCAGCTGGTGCCTGTGCGGATCACGGCCGCCCATCCCTACGACCTGGAGGGAGAGCTGGTGGGAGCCGAGGCTCTTGTGGAGGAAGCCCGAGGGGCATCGCGGAGACCCGGTTGACCCGCGGTCCTGCAACCCGGGCTGCGTTGGCTTGGCTCCGCCAGCGCCAGAAGGGTGTGTTTCTGGCGGCTTCGGGATTGAGCACGGTGGGCTCCTTTGCCGGACTGACGGCCAAAAGTTGGATCCTTCTTGATGGCACGGGCAATCCCATGCTGTTGGCCCTGCACTTCGCCGCCCTTTCCCTCCCCAGCCTGCTGGTGAGTGGCGCCGCCGGGGTGCTCACCGACCGGGTGGGAAGTGAGCGGGTGCTGATCCGGGCCCAATGGGCCCTGCTGGCCTCCGCCTGCCTGGCGGCCCTGGCGATTCCCTTCTTCCAGGGCCAAGCCCAGGTGGTGGTGCTCTTGCTCAGCACCCTGTTCGGCGGGGTAGCCAGCACCTATGAGCTCACGGCCCGAAACAAATACACCGGCCTGCTGGTGGAACGCCCGCAAGACCTCCCTCCTTATCTGGCGAGCTTCTCTGTGGTGTTCAACGTGGGCAAGTTGATCGGGCCTCCCATCGGCGGCCTGCTTCTCGCCCTGGCAGGCCCGACGCTGGCTCTGGCGGTGGATGCGGCCAGCTTTCTCGGGCCCATCGCCGTGCTGCTGTGGGTGCTCCGCCCCAACTCCCAACGGGAGGAAATCATGGGGGGAGGGGCTACCGTTTCTCTCGGCGCAGCCTGGCGGGAGTGTGGTCCCGTGCTGCGCCATGTGCTGCGCTTCACAGCCATAGCCTGTCTGGTGGGTTTTTTCCACCCCGGCCTGGCTCCCGTGATCGCCGCAGAAGTGCTGGATCCTTCCCCCCAGTCGCTCGGATTGTTCACCAGCGTGATTGCGGCTGGAAGCCTCTGCGGAGGTGTGGTGCTGCAGCGCAACAGCACATGGTTATCGCAAAGACCCGGCCTGCTGATGGGCACCAGCGTGCTGCTGACCGCCGTGGCCCAGATCGGCATGGCCCTCTATCAGGAGGGCCCCCTGAGACAGCCCGTGGGATTGGTGATGAACTTTCTCATCGGGGCAGGTACGGCCACCCTGCTCAGCGGGGTGAACCTGATGGCTCAGGTCGGGGCACCGATGGCCCTGCGGGGCAGGATGGCGGGACTGGGGCAGATTGCCTTTCTTGGGGGCGGCGGCTTCAGTGGCCTTGTTGCGGCAGGCCTGCTTGAGCGTATTGGCATGGGAGCCACCTTTGGCCTGCTGGGCAGCATCGGCCTCGTACTGGGCGTAGCTGAATTGCTGCAGCGGGGGCGGCTGAGGCTCAGATCAGACGGATTCCTTTGAGGATCACGGTGAGCGCGTAAGCGGCCACAAGACCAGCTCCCACAAGACCCAGGTAGTAAGCGACGGCCATGGTGCCTGCTCAGAACGGAATCCCATTACAGCAGATCACCCCGGGCGTGCATGGGCTGAATTGGCCGGTGCTCCCGCCCATTCCCGGACAGACGGCGTAATGTTCAGCATCTTTCCCAGCCCTTTCGGCCCAGCCCGTGGGGGTTTCGCTCGAGCTCTGCATGCGTACCCTGTTGCTCTATCCAGAGTTTCCCAAGACCTTCTGGAGCTACGAAAAAATCCTCGAGCTGATCGATCGCAAGGTTTTGCTTCCCCCCCTGGGCCTGGTCACGGTGGCAGCGCTTCTGCCCCAGACCTGGGAGATGAAGCTGGTGGATCGCAATGTATGTGACGTCACCGAGGAGGACTGGGGCTGGGCCGAACTGGTGATCATTTCCGGAATGATCGTGCAGAAAGCGGATATGGCTGTGCAGATGGCGGAAGCCAAGCGACGGGGGCTTCCCGTGGCGGTGGGGGG
>JBEIGX010000214.1:0-4021 GCA_040381675.1 Aphanothece sp. | reverse complement strand
TCGGGGGGGTTCGGGGAGGCGGAAGGCCTGGAGGGGCTGAAGGGCTGGCTGGCGGCCTTTGAGGCCAGCCCTGCCCTGGCGCAAGTGTTGGCCCCGCCCTGGGCCGGGCGCCAGAGCTGGCGCTCCCCCCGCTGGCTCTACCACCTGGCGCTGGAAGAGGATTGGCAGCAGGCCCGCCGGGACGGGGTCTACAGCCGCTCCACCCGGGGGATGAGCCTGGAGGAGGTGGGGTTTCTCCATGCCAGCTGGAGCCATCAGGTGGAACCCACCTGGCAGCGGTTCTATGGCGATGGGCCCGAACTACGCCTGCTGGTGATCGATGCCACCCGCCTGGAGGCCGCTGGCATCCCCGTGCGGGAGGAGCCGGCCCCCGGCAGTGGAGAACGCTTCCCCCATCTCTTTGGGGCCCTGCCGATCGAAGCCGTGCTTCTGGCGGAGCGCTACAGCCCGGAGCCGGCCGCTCCTGAGGGCCCATGAGCGAAGCGATGCCCCTGAAGGCCCAGCCATCCTTGGCCGAGATCGAGGCGGAGGCGGCCCGGCGGGGCTGGAAACTGCGCCTGGCCGCCCCACGGCGGCTGGGCCTCTGGAGCCTGCGGGCTGTGGTAGCTCAGCCTCTCTCCGAGGGCCGGGCCCAGGTGCTGGGGGAACTGAAGGGCTGGGCGCTCCCCCAGGCAGCAGGGCTGCGGCTCGACACCCTGCGGGTGCAAGGCCCCGGGAGCCGGGGCGCAGCTCCCCTGCTGCTGGCGGCCGGTTGTGCCTGGGCGTTGGAGCACACCCCCTGCCGCCGGGCCCGCTTCCTGGCCATCCACGACACCGACCGCCAGCATCGCCGGCTGGTGCGCTACTTCCAGGGCCTGGGCTTTGAACCCCTGAAGGCCCTGGGATCGGCCCCGACCGATTGGGGTCCGCGGCTGATCTGGGGCGGCAGTGGGCTCCTGATGGAAGGGGATTGCGAGGAAACGATCCGGCGCTGCGCCCGCCGCTGGCGGGTGAGCTGAGCAGCGTCGCAGGCTCAGGGCTCAGCCCTGACAGACCCGGCCGCCCACCACCCAAAGAGCCTGACCCGGCTGAAGGGCCTGCCAGGGCTCATCAATGGTGAGGGGCTCGGTGCTCACGATGGTGACCACATCGGTGGGGCTCGCCAGCTCGGAGAAATCCACGCTCAACTCGTCGTCCGCCAGGCGGGCCTGGCGGAAGGGCGCCTGGCGGGTGAGCACATGGAGCCGGGTGGTGGCGTAGACAAACAGCCAGTGGCCATTGCCCAGCAAGCCATTGAAGGTGCCCCGCTGGGCGAGGGCATCGGAGAGGCGGGCGAGGTGGGCGTGGAGGGCGGCCCCATCGCCCGGGGAAACCCCGGAGCGATCCAGCTCCTGGAGGATCCAGCAGAAGGCGGCCTCACTGTCGGTGTCGCCGAGGGGTTGATAGGGGCCGTCCAGCTCCCAGGTGCCCTCCAGGTTGCCGTTGTGGGCAAACACCCAGTCCTGCCCATGCCACTGGCGGTGGAAGGGATGGCAGTTGTGCAAGGCCACCTTTCCCTGGGTGGCCTTGCGGATGTGGGCGATGGAGCAATGGGACTTCAACGGCAGGGTGGCCACTTCGGCCGCCACCGAGGAGAAGGCCGCCGGCGCCTCCTCCCGATAGAGACGCACGCCTGATCCATCGGGGTTGAAGCAGGCCAGGCCCCAGCCATCCCCATGGTCGGCCGTGGCGCCACCGCGGCGGCGCAGGCCATGGAAGGAGAAGCACAGATCGGTGGGGGTGTTGGCGCTGAGGGCCAGGAGCTCACACATGGGCACGATTCTCGCCAGCCCGCACAATGGGGGGGACGCTCAGGCTTGCATGACCCTTCGCACCAAGGTGGCCCTGGGGTTACTGGTGTTTGTGCCCATCTCCATTGCCGCCGAACGGCTGGGGATGGGGGAGGGGGCGGTGTTTGTCACGTCGGCCCTGGCCATCCTCCCCCTGGCGGTGTGGCTGAGCACGGCCACCGAGGAGCTGGCCCTCGCCCTGGGGCCCTCGATCGGGGCCCTGCTGAATGCCTTGTTTGGCAATGCCACCGAGCTGATCATTGCCCTCACGGCCCTCAAGGCCGGCCTCGTGGACATCGTGAAGGCGAGCATCACCGGCACGGTGGTGGCCAACCTGCTGCTGGCCCTGGGGCTCTCCATGCTGGTGGGAGGCATCGGACGCCAGGAGCAAAAGTTTCAGCCGGCGCTGGCCCGGGTGAATGGCACGGCCATGAGCCTGGCCGTGCTGGCGATCCTGATCCCCAGCCTCACGGGGATGGGGGAGGGAGGACACGGGCTGGGAACGGAGCACTTTTCCACCTTCGTGGCCTGGGTGCTGCTGCTGGTGTATGGCCTCACCCTGCTGTTTTCCCTACGCACCCACAGCGCCCTTTTTGAGGTGGCTGAAGCAGACCTGGGGGAGGAACCAACGGACCACGCCCCACGGATTCTCCCCTGGCTCCTGGTGCTGGTGGCGGCCACGGCCGGGGTGGCCTACGAATCCGAGCTGTTCATGGGGGTGGTGGAGGACGTGACGGCCAAGTTGGGGCTGAGCGCCCTGTTCACGGGTGTGGTGCTGCTGCCCCTGCTGGGCGGGGTGGCGGAATACCTCACGGCGGTGACGATGGCCCGCAAAAACAAGATGGATCTCGCCGTGTCGGTGGCCATGGGGTCCACCCTGCTGGTGGCCCTGCTGGTGGTGCCGATCCTGGTGTTGGTGGGTCCCCTGATGGGGCACCCCTTGGATCTGAATTTCCAGATCTATGAGCTCGTCGCCATCGCCACGGCCGTGGTGGTGAGCAATCTGGTGAGTCTGGATGGCCGCTCCGACTGGCTCGAGGGGGTGCTCCTCCTGGCGGCCTATGTGATTCTGGCGGCGGGCTTCTATTTCCAAAGCATGCCCCTGGCCACCGTCTCCTGACATGAACGCCTCCCCCCCACCCCCTGAAACGGAGGGCCTGATCCCTGCGCTGCCCCCCGATCCTGAGCGCGAGGGGCAGTGGCCCTCCGACATGGCGGAGGTGCCGACCTTCCGGCCCAGCAATGCCTGGAGCCGCATCAACCGGTCGGCGTCGCTGCGGCTGCTGCTGGCCCTAGTGATCACGGTGGTGGCAAGCGTGGCCGGACTGCGCCCCCTGATCCTGGCGGGGGGCCTACTGCTTCTGGTCCTGGCCCTCTTCCAGCTGCTGCCTCCTCTGTGGCGCCAACTGAGCGGGCGGCTAGATGATGCCCCCACGGCGCGGGTGCTGGCGGCGGTGGCCCTGTTGGTGGCGGCCCTGGTGATTCCACTGGGCCTGGGGTGGCTGGATCCCCTGTTCCAGCTCTTCCGGAGCGGCAACTGGGAAGCGATCGGAGCTCTGGGCGAGGGGGTGGTGGGCGCCTTCGGCCAGATCATGGTGGCGAGCGTGGCGTTGATGATCGCCTGGCGGCAGGTGCTGGTGGATCAGCGGCTCACCACCCAGCAAAACCGCATCACCCAGGCTCAAACGATCGACAGCTTCATCCATGGCATCTCGGAGCTGATCAGCGATGAGGAGGGCATGCTGGAGGACTGGCCCCTGGAGCGCATGCTGGCGGAGGGGCGCCTATCGGCGGTGTTTGGCTCCATTGACAAGGATGGCAAAGCGCGAGTGCTGCGCTTCCTTGCCCACGCCAAGCTCCTCACCCCCCTGAAGCGCGACTACCGGCTGGGTCGGGCGATTCTCGATGGGGAGGGGAGCTATGAGGAGGATCGGGCCGCGGGGGTGCCCGTCATTCGCCTGCAGCAGCTTCTGAAGGCGGTGGATCTCTCCGGCACCGACCTGCGGGGGGTGGATTTCAATGGCGCCGATCTGCGGGGGGCGGATCTGTCGTTCTGCGACCTCACCGGCGCCAATCTGGCGGGCACCAACATGGCGGGGGCCAACCTGGAGCAGGCCCGTTTGGAAGACTGCCGTTTGTTTTACGGAAGGCCCCAAACCGCCTCCCCCCGGCTGGGCTCGGCGCCCTTTGATCTAGGCACGGGGGCCGGCACG
>JBEIGX010000213.1:0-4022 GCA_040381675.1 Aphanothece sp. | reverse complement strand
GGCCCCGTCGGGGACCCGAAAAAGGCGGAGCTGGGTTCCACTGCCCACCCCCAGACGCTGGGCCTCCACAAGATCGTTCCATTGACAGGAGTCCTTAGGCAGAAGGCCTTCCCGGGACAGGACAAAGACAAGGGAATGCTGCATGGTGGGGGTCAAGGCCTCATCAAGGTGCCCTGGGGCAGGGAACTCAACCAGGCACGGGTTCGCTCCACATCTTTGCCATACCGAGGATCAACTGTGACAAGGGCGCGATAGAGCTCCATGGCTTCCACGGCCGCGGCCCGGGCTTCCTCGGGGCGCTGGAGCTGCTGATACACCACGGCCAGGGTTTCGAGGGCCTGGGCCAGGTCATCCCGGTAGCCCCCCACCTCCACCGTCAGGGTCTCCGCCGGTCCGGAGCGGGCCAGCAGCCGAAGGAGGTCGATGGATTCCTCCAGGGGAGTTTTGGCCTGAACCGGATCGCCGACCCGAGCGTGGGCCTGACCCAGGCGGCTGAGGGACTTGGCCCAGTCACCGATCAGCTGGGGTTGACGGCGGGCCACCTGCCGCAGCAGCGCTTCGGCTTCCTGGGCAGGCTTCAGGGCCTGGGCCTTGTATCCCAGCAGGTCGGCCACCTGGCTCACATTCACCAGGGAACCGGCCAGGCTGTACTGCAATCCAGGATTCTGGGGATCCAGCTGGACCAGCTGCCGCCCCTGGGCAACGGCCACATCGAGATCACGCAGCGCCTCCCGGGGCCGGTTGAGCGCCACCAATAGGCTGGCGCGAAGATTCAGGACATCCACCTGTTCGGCTTGAAGGGCCGGATCCTGCGTCCCCAGGGTCTGATGGAGGCGCACCAGCTCATCGGCCAGGGGCAAGGCCTCCTGCGGACGATTGCCCTCGAAATAAAGCAACACAAGGTTGCGGAGGGGACGCTCCATGGCAGAGGAGGCCTGCCTGCCGTTGGCGAAGGCCATGGCCCGATAGAGCGCCAGGGCTTCCTCCGTTGGGGCCACCGCTTCATCCTTCCTTCCCAGCCGGATCAACACCACACCGAGGTTGTGCAGGGACGCTGCGAGCTTCGGGCGCTGGCTGGTGTCCTGCCCGACGAGCTGGCGATGAATCGCCACGGAGCGCTGTTGGGCCCGCAAGGCGTCCTCAAAGCGCCCCGTGCCGTAGGCCGTGCCTGCCTGCTCTTCCGCCACTCGGGCGGCCTCCGAAAGGGAGGCGGCTGGAGCTTCCGCGGCGGAGGGCTCCAGCAAGCCGGAGGACGAAGGCCCAAGGCGCCACACGGCCAAGGCAGAGGCGGGCAACAGACACAGGGCTGCTAGAAGGCTGAGAACGGGTGAGAAAGGATGGGCGCCGCGCCGGGATGACTGCGGATGGGGGGGCCTGGGTGACATAGGCGAGACCGGCGCTTCTCCTCTCTAGCCAGGCTTGAGGTGGGTGGCGAGGGCCCCGGCCCCGGTTGGGGCCGAAAACCACAGGGGAGTCCCGTCCAACCCCTGGGCCAGCCTGATCAGATCTCGTTACAGCGCGTCGTGAGGGCGAGGGACGTCAGTAGACAGGAAGAAGCCCTTCCCCAGCCATGACTTATCACCATTTGCTGGTGCCCAGCGACGGCACCCCGCTCTCGCTCCGCGCCCTGGATCAGGCCCTGGCCCTGGCGAAGGCCCTCGGTTCCCAGGTGACCCTTCTGCACGTGCAGCCTGCCCTGCCCGTCCCCATGGTGGGGATGGGCGACATGCTGGATCCCGCCACCTTGGAAAGTCTCAGCCAAACAGCGGAGAAGGAAAGCGCACGGATTCTGCAGGAGGGACAGGCCGCGGGGCTGGCCGCGGGGGTGGACATTCGCACCGAAGTGGTGAAGCAGGATCTTCCCTATCGGGCGATCGTGGAAGCGGCGAAACGCCATGGTTGCGACCTGATCGTGATGGCGTCCCACGGCCGCAAAGGTCTGTCGGGACTGCTCATCGGCAGCGAAACCCAGCGCGTCCTGCTGCATGCCTCCATCCCTGTCCTGGTGGTGCGGTAGCTGGGACGGTCTTTCCCCCCGGTCATTTCTGAGAACCTGGGCAAGAATGGGGCGACCGAATGGGGGCTCCCTCCCTCCCTGCCATGACCCGTGAACGTGATCCCTTCCAGATCCCCAGGGCTGGATGGGAAGTTGCTCCTCTGGCCGGATGGGCCGGACTGCAGATCACGACCCCTCAGGTTGGTTTGCCCCCACGCCAGCTCGTCACCGAAGCCACCCTCGCTGGCGTGCTGGTCTACGCGACCTATCAAGCCCTGCTCACCGGTCTGCGGAGCGAAGGGCTTGTGCGGCGCGGAGCCCTGAGCCGCCCGGCCCAGGTGCAGCTCATCCTGACCACCGTCTGGGAAGCCATGAAGGAGGGGACGGCAGTGGGGCTCATCCTGAGCCTGGTGCTCCTGGTCTGCCCCTGGCTGACGATCCCCCTCACCCTGGTGGGAGCGGTGGGGTTGGGCAAGGCCTCCCTCGACCTGTTCCATGCCTTCTGGGATGGCCTGAGTGAGGGGCAGAAACAACAGCTCCATGCCGCCGCCTACGACGCCGGTGTGAATCTCAATCGCCTCCTGGGCGGCGCACCTAACGACTCGCTGCCTGACCGATAGGGCCCCTCTCCCCCTGATCCAGGGCCCAGGCGATCTGAAGATCCCTGGGCTGGATGCGGTACCCCAGCCGAGAGGTGGCCAGCAGGAATTCCCGGCGGCTTCGGCACCGAAGCAGGCCACGCCGGATGGCCGGATCAGACTCGGCGTCGTCCACGAGTCGTTCCAGCTCGCTCCAGCTCACGGCATCGCCAACCCAACTGTGATCACGTTGCCAACGGGACGGGTAACCGGCCGTCTCTTCCTCCTCGGCGTGAGGGAATGCCCATCGGAGCCCGAGTCATATCCGGTCACAAACCTGGGGGCTGCCGGTCATTCCTCAGTCATCCCAGAGCGCTGAACTTGTGTCATCCCCGCCATCCACACGGTGATGACCTTCCTTCCTCTCCACTCCAGCCGCCTGGCCCTGGTGTGCACCAGCGGACTCCTGGCCCTGAGCACAGCCCTCACGGCCGCACCGAGCCAGGCGCAGACCTGGGGCCGGCCGCTCTATGCCCCCCCGCCCGTGGGCTATCGGGCCCCTTATGCCGCCCCTCGCCCCCAACCCCCCTATGAGCGCTATGGACGGTATGACCAACCCGACCCATACAGCTCGTCTGGCCGCTATGGCGACAACACGGTCTATGACAACGACCCCGCCGCCTGGGCCCTGAGCGAGGCCCAGATGGTGCAACGCTGCAACATGGGGCGCCTCGTTGGCGGATTGATCGGCGGTGGGGTGGGCTACGCCACCTCCCGCAAAGAGGGGCGCAGCTGGGCCGTCCCCCTCGGGGCTCTGCTCGGATCCCAGATGGGATGCAATGTGGGCCATGGACGGGGGCCTGTGCCCTGGTGATGGCAAGCTGCTGAGGAGGTTGGGGTCCCCGCCTCCTCAGCGGCCCATGTTCTTTCACATCGTTCACCGCCTCACCTACACCTATTCCGAGCCGGTGTTCCTGGAGCCCATCACCCTCCGGCTCACGCCCCGGCAGGATGCCAACCAACGGCTGCTGCATCACCAGCTCTCCCTGCGTCCTGAACCCGCTGGGATGAGCCCTGTACTGGAGCCTGACGGAACCGATGCGGCGATTAGCTGGTTTACCCACACCCACCAGGAGCTCATCATCACGATGGAAGCGCTGGTGGAGACTCTGCGCACCAACCCCTTCGACTGGATCCTGACGGATCCGGGGGTGCAGACCCTTCCTGCCGCCTACTCCGCAACAGAAGCCCGCTCGCTCGCCCCATCCCTGGCCTCCAGCGCAACCCACCCTGCGGTTCAGGCCTGGGCCCAGGAACTGGCGGACGCGGTGGGAGGGGACACGGCGACGTTTCTGATGAGACTCGCCGATCACATCCACCACACCTTTCACCATGAAGGCCGGCCCGACGGAGCGCCCTTCTCCCCCGCAGACACCCTGAACCAACGC
>JBEIGX010000212.1:0-4058 GCA_040381675.1 Aphanothece sp. | reverse complement strand
TCTCCAGGACCATGGGTTTGTGGATCTGATCGTGCCACGCACCGAGTTGCGAGCCACCCTGGCCAACCTGATCCGTCTCCATAGCCGTCGGTCCGTCGGTCGGGCCGTGATGGCATGAGAACGCAAAACCGATGGGCCTCCATCCTCCGCGTCCTGTGCAGCCTGCCCCTGGCGCTGGGGCTCCTGGTTTCCCTGCCCGCCTGGGCCGGACCCGTCAGCTGGAATGAGGTGCCCCCCACATCGGAAGGACGTCAGTGGTGGGACGGGGGAAGTCTGCGCCTGTCTCGCAGTGGAGCGCTTACCGTCCTCAGTCGCTTCCAGCCCCCCGCCTCTGAGGGAGAGGCGGACGCCACCAACCCCTCCGGCCGGCCCGCCCCCAGCACCTTGTATGTGATGGAGCTGGATTGCGCCCAGGAGCTCTATCGCGACATCTCCGTGAACGGCTTTCCCCGGTTTCGAGCTGAATGGCAGACGGCTTCCGGCGATGCCCTCAGCACGGCCATCCTCAGGGCCGCCTGTGAGGCCGGGGCACCCTTGTTTTCTTCCTCCACCTCGGGAGACCTGGGCTGATGGCGTCGTTCTCTGACCAGCCCCTGCGGGTGGCGGTGGTGGGGCTGGGGTTTGGCGTTCAGGTGCATGTGCCGGCCCTTTGGGCCTGCGAAGGCCTGGAGCCTGTGGCCCTCTGGCATCCGAGCCCTCCCCGTCTCGCTGCGGCCTGTGAGGCCACGGATCTTCCTGGGGCGTCCTCCTATGAAGCCCTTCTGGCCGATCCCACCGTGGATGCCCTGGTGTTGGCCACCCCTCCGGAGCCCAGGCTGCCCTTGGCACGCGCAGCCCTGGAGGCGGGAAAGCATCTGTTGCTGGAGAAGCCCGTCACCCTCTCTGCAGAGGATGCCGCAGACCTCCAGCGGCTGGCCCTGCAACGGGGCCTGACGGTGGCGGTGGACTTTGAATATCGGGCCGTGCCCCTGTTTCAGCAGTTGGCCCAGCTTCTGAGCCAGGGGGCTGTGGGGACCCCCTGGTTGGTGAAGCTCGATTGGCTCATGAGCAGCAGGGCCAACCCCTCCCGTCCCTGGAGCTGGTATTCCCAGGCTTCTGCCGGAGGGGGGGTGATCGGTGCTCTGGGGACCCATGCGTTCGACATGCTCCATTGGCTCGTGGGGCCCACGCGGGGCATGCACGCCTTACTGAGCACCGCCATCCGGGAGCGCCCCCTGCCGGGGGATGGCCGTATGGCGGCGGTCGATGCGGATGACATCGCCCTGGTGCAGCTGGAGTTGGAGCCCCCTGGAGGGGGAGTGGTGCCCGCCCAGGTGAGCCTGGCTTCAGTGGCCCGCCATGGCCGGGGCTGTTGGCTGGAGGTGTATGGCAGCGAGGCCACCCTGGTGCTGGGATCCAGCCGGCAGACCGATTATGTCCACGGGTTCCAGCTTTGGCGCGGGGAGCCAGGGGAGCAAACGCTCCGCCAACTCACTTCCGATCCGGAGCTGGCCTTCCCCCGCACCTGGGAGGACGGCCGGATCGCCCCGGTGTGTCGGCTGATGGGCTGGTGGGAGAGGGCCATCCGCCAGGGGACTCCGATGGTGCCAGGCCTGGCGGAGGCCGTGGCCAGCCAGCGAATCTGTGATGCGGTTCATCGCGGATCGGGCTTTTCCACCCCTCTCTGAAGCGCCCGGATTGGCCCAATGGTGCTCACGGTGCTGCAGGCGCCGGATGGCCCTGTTTCGTCAAAGACGGAGAATCGCATCCCCCGACACCTGGTCAATTCGGTAGCGGTTGCTACTATCTTTATATCGTTGACCGGTGCTTCCTGTGGTTTCCATGGGTTTCGCCGGCGGAAGTAGGGGGCTCTGTCTCCTGAAGCAACGCGCCATCCACCTGCCGTTTTCCGGCAGATCACCAAGGAGGCACTTCCATGTCCATCACCGCAGCCCGCCAGATGGCTCGTCAGGCTGAAGAAGCCCGTCGCGCCGCCCGGGAGCACGACTATCTCGTCTCGGCCCTGCGCCGCGAACAGTTGGTCGACTGATCAGCGGAGTTTCCTCCCTGATCCTGATCCGCTGTTCGCCTGTCCGGCGTACGGCCTGGCTCCTTCGGAGCCCCCGTTCCTGAACCCCGCCGCGGCGGGGTCTTTTTGTCTGGAGCGGCCGAGGGGGGTGGATGGAGCATCCCCTAGACTCCCGCCCAGTCACCACACGAGGTTTTCCCCATGGCCCTTGTCCCGCTTCGGTTGCTGCTCGATCACGCCGCCGAAAACGGCTATGGCATCCCGGCTTTCAACGTCAACAACTTGGAGCAGGTGCAGTCGATCATGGAGGCGGCCCACGAAACCGATTCTCCGGTGATTCTGCAGGCCTCCCGCGGCGCTCGCCAGTACGCAGGCGAGAGCTTCCTGCGCCACCTGATCCTGGCCGCCGTGGAAACCTATCCCGACATCCCGGTGGTGATGCACCAGGACCACGGCAACAGCCCCGCCACCTGCTACGGCGCTGCTGCCAACGGCTTCACCTCGGTGATGATGGACGGCTCCCTGATGGACGACGCCAAGACCCCCGCCACCTACGAGTACAACGTGGCTGTCACCAAGGAAGTGGTGGATGTGGCCCATGCCATCGGCGTGAGCGTGGAAGGTGAGCTGGGTTGCCTGGGTTCTCTGGAAACCGGCATGGGTGAGGCCGAGGACGGCCATGGCTTTGAGGGCAAGCTCGACCACAGCCAGCTGCTCACCGATCCCGCTGAGGCGGCCGACTTCGTGGCCAAGACCAAGGTGGATGCCCTGGCCATCGCCATCGGCACCAGCCACGGCGCTTACAAGTTCACCCGCAAGCCCACCGGCGAAGTGCTGGCCATCAGCCGCATCGCCGAGATCCACAAGGCCATCCCCAACACCCACCTGGTGATGCACGGCTCCTCCTCGGTTCCCCAGGAGTGGCTGGACATGATCAACAAGTTCGGTGGGGCCATCCCTGAAACCTACGGGGTGCCCGTGGAGGAGATCCAGGAAGGCATCCGCAACGGCGTCCGCAAGGTGAACATCGACACCGATAACCGACTGGCCTTCACCGCCGCCATCCGGGAAGCGGCCTTCAAGGATCCGGCCAACTTCGATCCCCGCCACTTCAACAAACCCGCCCGGGCCTACATGAAGAAGGTGTGCCTGGATCGTTACCAGCAGTTCTGGTGCGCCGGCAACGCCAGCAAGATCAAGCAGCGCGACATCAACTACTATGCCGCCCTCTACGCCAAGGGTGCTCTTGATCCCAAGACCGCTGTGGCTGCCTGATCGGTTCCACCCAACTGGTTCCATCCAACCGTTTCAGGGCTTCCCACCGGGAAGCCCTTTTTGATGCCGTCAGGGCAAGGGGATCGACGGAGCTTGGCCAGGTTGCTGAAACAGGCTTTCGGTGGCAGCGAGATCATTCGGGGTGATGGCTCCGTTGCCCACCAATTTGGCGAGGGCCGTGCGCAGATCCTTTTCCATCACAAACTTCCGGCCATCTGAAACCACAACCCGCACGAGAGTGGGCAGGTTATTGCTCGATGATTCCAGATAGATGGGTTCCACGTAGAGCAAGCCTTTGCCAATGGGAAGCACAAGCATGTTGCCCCGAAAAAGACGGGATCCCATGCGATTCCAGAGCCCGAATTGCAGGCTGATGGTTGGATCTTGATCCGTCAGGGCTGAGATTTGCTGGGGGCCGAGCAGCAGCCGTTGTTGGGGGAAGCGCACTAGGAGAAGTTCCCCATAATTGGGGGGATCATTGCGCGCGGCCAGCCAACCCACCAGATTCGTGCGCCGCAAGGGGGTGAAGGGTAATAGCATCACAAACTCCGAACGATTCTCGCCCGGTAATTCCATCGTCACGTAGTAGGGATTTACAGGAGTTGTCTTGTCGCCATAAATTTCCAAGGGCACACTCCAGACGTCATCTCCGTTGTAAAACGTGCGCACATCTGTCACGTGGTAGCGCAAGAGTCGCTCCGCCTGGATATCAAACTGACTCTGGGGAACCCGAATGTGTTGCAGCAGGGTCTTGGGCATGGCCTCGATCGGCTGG
>JBEIGX010000211.1:0-4059 GCA_040381675.1 Aphanothece sp. | reverse complement strand
CAGAGCATTGGCTACCACCCGCTCGGGGTGCCAACCCAGCTGTTGGTGCAGGCTGCAGAGTTCGAGGGCGCAGAGCAGCACCGTCGACCCGGCAACGGCCTGCCCAAAGGCATGGGCGACGCGCAGGCCGTTGAGAGCCCCGTGGCACCCCATGAAACCCACCTGGGTCCGGGCCACATGGGGATCCAACTGCAGCCCCTGGATCAGGTCCAAGTCGAACCCGGGGGCCTGGAAGCCGGTGCAGCAAACCGTCACCAGATGGGTGATCGAAGCCGGATCGACAGCGGAGGCGGCCAGGGCCGCGCTGGTGGCCCGCAGGGCCAGGGGACCGGCCTCGGCGGCGAAGCGGGCCATGCGTTCGGAGGTGGTGGGGTTGGCGTCTGCGTAGAAAGGCAGGCGATCCGTCAGGGGGCCATCGGCATCGGCCAGCAGCACGCTGTGGCGGAAGGCCACGCCGGAACGGCGCTGCAGACGCTGCAGCAGGGTGGCCTGGACATCATTGGTCGCCGTGAGGCGCTGGGCCATGGTTGCCGATTCGGCCTGGCTGAGGCGATGGGATGGCAGGGCGGTGCCGATCCCCAGCAGAGTTACGGGCATGGGGGCGGGAGCGGTGCCAAGGCGGGCCGGTGCAGAGACGCCAGCAGGGGTTCAGCCAGGCTGGGCCAGTGGCGCAGGGCGTCAAACAAAAGACGGCTGCTCCAGGGGCGGCGCAACACCAGGGCCAGGGTCTGGCAGAGCCGCTGGCGGCGGGCCATCAGAGCGGCCTGGGATCGGCTCCAGTTCCGGGCGAGTTGGTCATCCCAGCCGTTGCCCAGGGCAGCGAGGGCCAGGGGGGTGCTGTTGAGGGCCGCCATCAGGGCCCAGCCCATGCCTTCGCCCGTGAACGGTTCGACGTAGCCCGCGGCATCGCCCAACAGCAAGTAGCGATCGCCCGCCAGGGGGCGGTTGCTGCGTGTGAGGGCGGGGGTGAGCTGCCAGGCGGCCAGGGCGAGGGCGGGAAGGGGGGCGAAGCCGGCTTCGCAGAGCACCTGGCTGGCCGCCGCGGCAGGCCCGCCGGCAGCGGTGAGGGCAGCACCATCAAAGGCCGCGGCAACGTTGAGGGCCCCATCCTCGAGACGCACCAGCCCGACATAGCCGTGGCGGCCAATCGCCATGTGGAGCCTTCCATCGCCATAGGCCGCGATCGCCCGGCCCTGGGGCCCGTGGTTGGGGCCAGGTAGGAGGCAGCCAGCGCCGATGCGGGAGCCCGGTTGGACACGACTGACGACTTCAGGCACCGCCGGCAGGCAGCGATGGACCAGCCCCGCGGCGACCAGCACGAGCTCGGCCTGCACCGTGGTGGCTTCTCTGCCGCGGCGAAGCTGCACCGCCCGGGCGCCTGGATCGGCGGGCCCCAGCTCGGCCGTCACCTCGGGCACCAACATGGCGCCGGCGGCGACGGCTGCTTGCACCAGCCCCTGATCGAGGGCCATCCGCGAGAGAACCCGCCCGGCCGGTATGGCCAGCTCCGCCCGGGCCCCCTGCAGGCCCAGCTGCACAGACCGCAGGGGGCGGGCGCCGAGCTGATCAAGCAAGGGGCCCTGACCGGCCTCCGTCAGAGCGGCGAGGGCCTGGCCACTGAGGCAGGCACCGCAGACTTTCCAGCGGGGGAAACGGCGCCGCTCGACCAACAACACAGGCACTCCCTGGCGGGCGAGCCCCAGGGCGGCCAGGGCGCCGGCGGGACCGGCCCCAACCACGACCACGGGCCAGCGCCCGGTTGGCAAGGGATCAACCACGGGCCCAACGCAGCAGGAAACGTTCGGGCCAGCAACGCTGCAGATCCACACCATCCAGGCCGGCCCGTTCGGCCATGGCCGCCACCTCATCCAGCTGAAAGGCCCCTCGCACCGAAAGCAGGCCATCGATGTGCACGATCGGCGAGCGGGACAGCAACTGGGTTCCGGCCCAGGCCAGGCCGTAGCCAAGCGGGGTGCGAAGCAGATCGCTGATCATGAGCAGCTGGCGGGTGCTGGCGGCGAGCCGGGCCAACAGGGTTTCGGCATCGGCCGTCTCAAGGTGGTGCAGAAAAAGCGACGAAACAATGACGTCAAAGCGATCGGGCAGGGGATCCGCCAGAACATCGGCGACATAGAAGGAGGCCTCCAGGGACCGCTCGCGGGCCCTCGCCTGGGCCAGGGCGACGGCCTGGGGGCTGATGTCGCAGCCCTCCACAGCCAGGGCCAGGCCATGGCGCTCGGCCAGGGCTGCCAGGTCTAGGGCAAGATCGCCCCCGCCACAGGCCACATCCAGAAGCCGCAGGGGAGCGGCGTCTGGAGGAAGGGTGCGGGCCAGGGCGCGAATCGGATCGAAAAGGCAGGCAGCACTGCGGCTGACCGCATTGATGCGCCTCAAGCCCAGCAGGGCTTTGGCGTGCAGATCCGGATCGAGTCCGGGCTGATCCATCAGCTCCGGCAACCGCTGACGGTGGGCCAGGGGGGGCCAGGAAAGGATGGACATAAAACAAGCCTAGGGACTTCCGCGTGGGCGTCCGCCATCGCGATGACCCTGCTCCATCACACCTGGGCGCCCGAAGCCCGTCAGCCTTTGAGTATTTCTACTCAGCAGCCGGGCCGAATTGTGTTTGATTGGATCCGAATCCGCCCATGTCGTGCGATGACTCTCCAACCCGGCTCCCTGGTGCGGTTGGCCAACAGGCCCGGCCGCACCTACCAGGTGGTGAACCTTGATGAATTCAGCGACTGCGTCTGGGTGCGCAGCTGGCCTCTCTGCGCCCAGCGCAACCCCACCTTCTCCGTGTCCATTGGTCAGGTGGCCGGGCAGTCGCTCGGCTTCACTGGCGACAGGCAGCGCTCAGAACTTACGCAACTCCCTGCGCATCTTTAGGGAATCACCTGAACGGGTCTGATTGAGCAGAAGAATGGAAACAGTGGACAAAATCAGGAGAAGCACAGCCAGAGCAGGCCAGATTGAAGCCTTCTCTCTTTTTCTCACCATCCCAACTCCCTAGAACCCGTTTCTGATAACGGGGGTTCAGAGACACTACCATTGCATCTTATGATTTATCCACATTTAAAGGACGCAGCCCAAAATGATGCAAAAGCAACGCCGTCCTTTTCACAGCCTTGCCGCTTGCTGTGCAGCGGGTCTGCTGGCCTTTTTGGCCCAGCCTGTGCACGCCCGGCTGAATTCTCTGGATCATCTCTTTGTGTTTGGCGATAGCCTCGCCGATACAGGCAATAGTTGGGCACTGACAGGCAACACTTTCCCACCCTCTCCCTATTACGATCAAGGCCGCGCTTCCAATGGCCCCGTTTCACCCGAATACCTCTGGGAGCTCTTCAATCCCAGCAGCACGGGGCCGACCCCATCACTCAATGGTGGCACCAATTATGCGATCAACGGCTCCACCACGGGCTTGATTAATTTCAATTCCATCAGAGCCGGTACTCCTGATCCCATCAAGGTCGCCTTCACAGATAAAGGTGCCGCATACCAACTCAATGCTTTCAACGCAGCCAACCCCAGTTTTAACCCCAATTCCAGCTTGTTTCTGATTTGGCTCTTCCCCAATGACGTGCTTTCTTGGCTGAGTACTAATAATTACGATTCAGGCACGGTGTTAGGCGGTTCACCTATGCAAACGACTCCAGCCGGCTTGATCGGGAACGGAATCACCAACATCGCCACCATCATCAATGTCCTTGCCCTTGAAGGCGCCACCCAGTTTCTGGTACCCAACATGCCGGATCTGGCTAGTACACCTCTGTTTCGCAGCGCAACTCCAGAGGCTCGCGGATTCCTGACCGCACTGACGGACGCCTTCAACACCAATCTTGATCCCGTGCTGCAGAGTCTCGATGCCACCCTACCCGGTGTAGAGATCACGCGATTTCAAACCGATGACCTGTTTGCCAGGGTGATCGAGAACCCCAGTAGCTATGGCTTCACCAATGTCACCGACGCCTGCATGACCATCTCTCCCTACACAACCTGCTCCAATCCAAGCGAATGGTTGTTCTGGGACGACTTCCATCCCACCACTGCGGGGCAACATCT
>JBEIGX010000210.1:0-4066 GCA_040381675.1 Aphanothece sp. | reverse complement strand
GCACGAGCAAAACCAGCTCACCGAGCTCCAGCACCTCCAGGCCGAGTTCCTCTAGCTCATCGAGCTCCGGCTCCTCGAGCTCCAGCACCTCCAGGCCGAGTTCCTCCAGCTCATCCAGCTCGAGCTCCTCGAACTCCAGCAGCTCCAGCAGCTCCAGGCCGATTTCATCCAGCTCCTCGAGCTCCAGCTCCAGCACCAGCTCCTCGAGCTCCAGCACCTCCAGGCCGAGTTCCTCCAGCTCCTCGAGCTCCAGCTCATCCAGCTCCAGCTCCTCGAGCTCGAGCAACAGCAGCGACGACAGCCGGAAGGGTGGCTCCTCCCATTCCAGTTCATCCCATTCGGGCTCTGGCAAGGGACACGACGACAGGAAGGGGCGCTGAACCCCTCCTGGCCTCAGGCCAACGAACCTGACGCTCTTTTGCTCCCCCAGCTAGGGCTGGGGGAGCGTTTCTTTTGGAACCCGTCCGCCTCTGATCCCTAGCGGCTGCAGACGGGCGGGGCTACCGCATCCAGGCCGGCCAGATCGAAGTAGTTCTGCCCCAGGGCGATACCCCTGTAGGCCTCATTGTTCACCTTGGCCAGGATCGAACTGGTGACAGCCAGCTCCTCCCGATACACCTGCTCGGTTTTGCCGGCAGCAGCCACAAAATCCGTGCCGGGGATGAAGCGCTTCGGCCAACGGTTCATGAAGGCCACATAGAGATCCCGCTTGCTGGGATCCTTGAACACCTGGTCGTAGATCACACGCCAGGAGATGTCGTAGGAGAGGTTGGGATAGCGGCGCAGATAAGACTCCAGCAGGGCAATGTGCTGCTTGGGATCAATCACGGTGAGCTCCTTGGACAGGCCAAGGTGCATCCAGACAATCCGGTTGTTGGGATACCGCTTGAGCACCTCTTCCATCAGAGGCACATATTTCAGCGGCTCCTTGTCATTGCCGAGATCGGAGTGAATCGCGATCGGAGTATTGCGCTTCTGGAGTTCAGCCATGAAGGGCTGCCAGGAGGCGATCGCCTGGATGGGAACAGCGGAGTGGCCGTTGTTGTAGAGGGCTTGCTTGGCAAGATTCACTTCTCCCATCCAGCGGAACATGCCGGGATATTCCTTATCCAACACAGCCATCTGCGGCAGCACCTCCTCTGGCTTCGACAAATCCGGGAAGGTCATCGACAGCACCAGCTTCATCTCCTGGTCTTTGAAATCCAGGGAGTTCTGGGCATTGCTGAAGTCGCTCTTGAGGCTTGGCGCCGCAGGCTCACCTGGACAATTCAGGTAGTAGGTGCAGGGTGATTGCACGGGCAGCCGCTGGCCAATGCCATAGAGATTGGCAAACAGCACACCGTTTTGCCGCAGGATCTTCATCAGCTCCTGGTAAGGAATCGGTGGCCCGCCAAAGGGGCGCACATGCAGGTGGGTGTCCACCACCGCCAGCGGTGGACGCTTGCTGCGGTCGAAGCAATCAGTGGTGCCCTTCACGAAGTTGGCCAGGGTGAGGGGGCCCTCAATGACCTTCTGGGGCACAAAGGCCAGCCCCCGTCCAGCGGCCACGGCCCCGATGGCAGCGGCAGCGATCACCAGGGATCCCCCGAGCACGCGGGGTTTCAGCAGCGGCAGACGCTGACGAAGGGAGCGCTTCGGCGTGGGGGTCTGGGAGCGCATGGATGGCAAACATGAGCGAAACATCTGTCCCTTGGTAGCCCTGAACGGCAGAAGCTGCGTCCAAAAGCTCGCAAAAAGACACGCAGTCGGGGGGGCAAGCCTTGAAGCTCAGCCCTTGCCGCGGGGGCCGCGGTCGACGACGCCGGCATAAACAGCCTGGCTGCCCAGCTCATCTTCGATGCGCAGGAGTTGGTTGTACTTGGCCACACGATCGCTGCGGCTGAGGGAGCCGGTTTTGATCTGGCCGGCCCGGGTGGCCACCGACAGATCAGCGATGGTGACATCCTCCGTTTCGCCACTGCGGTGGCTGATCACGCTGGTGTAGCCCGCCCGGCCCGCCAGATCGATCGCCTGCAGGGTTTCGGTGAGGGAGCCGATCTGATTCACCTTGATCAGGATCGAGTTGGCCACGCCCCGCTCGATGCCCTGCTGGAGGCGGGTGGTGTTGGTCACAAACAGGTCGTCGCCCACCAGCTGCACGCTGGAGCCCAGTTTCTGGGTGAGAAGGCTCCAGCCCTCCCAGTCGTCCTCGGCCAACCCATCCTCGATCGACACGATCGGATAGCGGCTCACCAGGGCGGCGAGTTGATCCACCATCTCGGCGCTGCTGTAGTTCCCCCCGCCGAAGGCGTAGCGGCCGTCCTTGAAAAACTCCGTGCTGGCCACATCCAGCGCCAGGGAGATCTGGTCGCCGGGGCGATAGCCGGCCTTTTCGATGGCCTGCACCAGGATGTCGCCGGCCTCATCGTTGCCCAGATCGGGAGCGAAGCCACCCTCATCACCCACGGCCGTGCTCATGCCCCGGTCCTTGAGGAGGCCCTTGAGGGTGTGGAACACCTCGGCGCCCATGCGCAGGGCTTCCCGGAAGCTGCCGGCGCCGTGGGGCACGATCATGAACTCCTGGAAATCCAGGCTGTTGGAGGCGTGGGCGCCGCCGTTGATCACGTTCATCAACGGCACGGGCAGCAGGTTGGCCATCGGGCCGCCCAGGTAGCGATAGAGGGGCAGGCCCAGGGCCCGGGAGGCCGCATGGGCCGTGGCCAGGCTCACGGCCAGCACCGCATTGGCGCCGAGAGAACTCTTGTTGTCGCTGCCATCGAGCTCGAGCATGGCCGCATCCACGGCCCCCTGATCCAGAGCGCTGAGGCCGCAGAGGGCCGGCGCGATGCGCTCCTCCACGTTCTCAACGGCCTGGCTCACTCCTTTGCCGAAATAGCGCCCCCCGTCCCCATCCCTCAGTTCATGGGCCTCATGGGCGCCGGTGCTGGCGCCGCTGGGCACGATGGCCCGTCCCATGGCGCCCCCCTCCAGATAAACCTCCGCCTCTACCGTGGGGGTGCCGCGGGAATCGAGCACCTCACGAGCCACGATCGAATCGATCACCAGGTCGAGGGAATCGAACACAAGCACGGAGCAGGTGGGGCGATCCTATGGGTCACACCCACCAGATCGGATGTCACCATGCCTACCCCCTGGGGGAACCGTCCCAGGAAAAGTGCTCGTCATCCCAGGCCCGGGGGTCTTCGATGGGCTCCAGGTGGGTGAAGCAGTGGCAGCGGGGCAGCTCGGCTGTGATGCGGGTCTCCACCTCCTCGCAGAAATCATGGCCCTGCTGCACAGTCCAGCCCCCCGGCACAAGCACATGGCACGACACAAAGCGGCGGGAGCCCGCCTGGCGGGTGCGCAAGGCATGGAAGGCCACCCCCTCCCGGGTGTGGCTGTCGAGCACGGCCTTCACCCGGGCCAGCTCGTCGGAAGGCAGGGCCCGATCCAGCAGGCCCGCGGCCGTTTCCCGCAGTAGCCGCCAGCCGGTGTAGATGATCTGGAAGGCCACCGCCATGGCGATCAGGGGATCGAGCAGGGGCCAGCCGCTGGCCTTGGCCAGGGCCACCCCCACCACCACCCCGATGGAGGTCCACACATCGGAGAGGAGATGGTGGGCATCGGCCCGCAGGGTGATGGAATCCAGGCGCTTGCCCGCCTTCAGCAGCACCCAGGCCACGCCGCCATTGATGGCCGTGGCCAGCAGGGAAAGGGCGATGCCCAGATCCACCCGCCCCAGGGGTTCGGGGTGGAGCAGGCGCTCCCCGGCCGTGGCGAAGATCGCCGTGGCCGCCACCACAATCAGAGCGCTCTCGAGGCCACTGGAGAAGTATTCCGCCTTGGAATATCCGTAATGGTGATCCGCATCGGCGGGGCGAGCCGCCAGGGAGAGGGCCCACAAGGCCACAAGGGCCGCCACCCGATTGACCCCCGATTCCAGGGCATCGGAGAGCAGGCCCACGGAGCCCGTGAGCTTGTAGGCCAAGGTTTTTAAGCCGATGGTGGCCAGGGCCGCCGCCACAGACAGCAGGGTGTAGGGCCTGGCGGAGGCAAAGACCATGGGGGAGGCGGAGGGCTCCCTAAG
>JBEIGX010000209.1:0-4116 GCA_040381675.1 Aphanothece sp. | reverse complement strand
GGGCAACTCTGTCACCGAGGGCATCGGCAATAGCCGCATCACCGCCAACCTGGAGGGAGCGCCCATCGATGATGCGGTGCGGGTGGTGGATCAGGAGGCCCTGCAGACGATGTATCGCCTCCTCTGGCAGGAGGGGTTGTTTATGGGCGGGTCCGTGGGGATCAATGTGGCCGCGGCTGTGGAAACAGCTCGTCGCCTCGGCCCGGGCCACCGCATTGTCACCGTGCTCTGCGACAGCGGGGACCGCTATCGCTCCCGCCTGTATGACGCCGATTGGCTGGCCTCCCGGGGCCTGAGCCAACCCCACCGCGACTCCATGCCGGTGGCTCCGTGATGGGCCCCACACCCTCTGCGGGCCAACTGATTGGCGGCCGTTACCGCCTGGAAAGACCCCTCAGTGAGGGCGGTGGTGCCCAGGGCGATCTCTGGCAGGCCCGGGATACCCTCGCGGCCGATGCCCCGGCGGCGATGCGGCGGCTGGGGCCCGGCAGCCATCAGCAGCGAGCCCGCCAGCTCTGGGCCCGGCTCCAAGGGGTGTTGCATCCCCAGGTACCCAGAGTGGGGGCGGCGATCAGCGAGGGCGAAGATCTCTGGCTCGTGCGGGAGTGGCAAGCGGGTCGCACCTACCAGGAGTTGCTGGCAACCCGTCAGGAGCGCCAGTTGGTGTTTGGGGCGGGGGAAGTGGTGCTGCTGCTGCGCCAGCTGCTCCCCGTGCTGGTGGCTCTCCATAGCCAGGACCTGTTCCACGGGGATCTGACACCCGCCAATCTTCTGCGCCGGGATCGGGATGGCCAACCGGTGCTCTTGGATTTTGGTCTGCTGGGGGGGACGGAGGGAGGCCTGGTGGGAGCCACCCCGGGCTATGCCCCGCCGGAGCTTCTCCGCGGTGTCTCCCCCCAGCCCTGGATGGATCTCCATGCCCTGGGGGTGACGGCTTTGGTGCTCCTGAGCGGCGATGGCCCGGAACGTCTGCTCGATCCCCAGACCCTGGAATGGCGCTGGCCTTCCGCCCTGGATGGGGAACCGGCCCTGCGGCAACAGCTGGTGCGGATGGTGAGCCAAGATCCGGCCCAACGGTTTGCCAGTGCGGCCGAGGCACTGATGGCTCTGCAGGAGCTTCCCATGCCGGACACCACGGGGCCAGTGCCCCGGGCCGACCGCACGGTGGTTCTGGTGCCCACCTCCCCTCCCCCTCCCCCGGCTCTTACCGAGGCCCAGCCTGGTGTGGCCTCCCCCTCCCTTACCCCACCCAGCGATGCGGCCATGGCTCCAGACGACGATGGGGAGATGGAAGACGGCCTGGAGGACGGGGAGCTTGAGCCGCTGGGCCCGATGCCTCCCCAGGAGTCTTCCCGTCGGCGGGGCCCGGCTCCGCCCACCCCTGCCCGGGCCCGCCAGCTGGAGCGGGAGGAGCAGGCTGAGGGTGGCCTCTGGCCCGTGCTGCTGGCTCTGATCGTGTCTGCCGTCGCTGGCACGGCCCTTGGGTGGTGGTGGCTGAGTCGTGGCGGCAGTGCTCCCCCCGGTCCCACGGGTGTTCCCTCCCTGACAGAGGCCGCTCCCAGCCTCCCTCCCGGAGAGGTGGATCAGCGGGAGCAGCTCATCAGTCGTCTGCGGGCCCTGCAGATCGACCGTGGCTGGTTTCTCGATCTGGTTAATGGCAGTCTTCTGGCCCAATATCCCGAGCGGCGGGGCCGGCTTCCCAGCGATTCCCTGGAGGATGCCCCCCTCCGGAAGGCTTGGAACGGCCTGGCGGAAGACTGGCTGGCCCGGGTGGAGCAGCTGCCCATGGCCCTCCGCCGACGGTTGGGCAGTTTCTCGGCGGCAGATTGGGATCAGCGGCAGAGGAGCCTGTCCCAACAGGGGCTGAGCTCTGAGGTGTTGCAGCAACTGATTTCCGGCAGTGCCCAGAACCTGCTTCCCGGTCGATCCAGCGGTGGCATCCCCGAGGAGCCCTACCGCCAGCTGTGGTACGCGGCAGCCATCCAGATCCTGGAAAACCTCTCGATTGAGCCCATCGAGGCTCGTCCCCAGGTCACCCAGTTGCTGGCCGCCGATGTGCCCGCCAATGGAGCCCGCCTCTTCCCCATTCGCCTGCCCCAGGGCCATGCCCTGGTGCTGGGGGTGAATGGCACCCCCTTGCTGCAGATGAGTGTCTATGCCGCCGATGGCCGCTCCCTGGCCCCCCGGGGTCCCCTGCGGGTGGTGAATCTGGGGGTCCAGGACAGCTCGCCGGTCCAACTCCTCGTCACCAATGAAGGAGTGGCGCCCTCCCGCATCAGCCTGTCGTTGCGCGCTGATCCAACGGTGGTTGAACCAACCCTTCCCAAGGTGCCAGAGATGAATACGCTCACCCCACAGGAGCCGAAAGCACCGGGGAATCCTCAACAAAATCCCCTCCTCCCTGATGAGGCCTCTCCCTCACCATCCCAAACGGAAGAAGCGCCCGCACCGATGACGCCACCTCAGGAGCCTTCCGCTCCAAATGTGCCGACACCTCCTACTCCTCCGCCTGTACCTTAGGGAAGGTGTTTCTACCTTGGCCTAGTGGTTCAACCTCAGGGAAATGCTTCTGCCTGGTGGCCTTTGCTTCGATGGCTGTCCTATTTGTTGGTGCTGACTAGTCTGGCATTTGTTTTATTTTCATTGGCCGTTTATGGATTGGGTGAGCCATATTCAAGGATGGGATTTGTTCATCCTTTGCAAATGCGTCCGCCATTTGCTGACCTGCGATGGGTAACCGCGAATGCGGAGTGTTTGGTGAATCTTGATGCCTATTATCGTGGGCTGGTTGTGGGCTGTGATCCATCGGGTAGAACCTATCCCTATGATTACCCACCCATGACGATCTGGCTTGGTCGATTCCTCCATGTGAAAGGGAGCCATAGCCCCTTGATTGGGATCACGACTGGCATCTCTCTGGTGCTTTCTTTCCTTGCCATTCTCAAGTCCCAACTTGGGTTTAATTGGAGGTGGTGTCTGATCAGTGCCGCGGTTCTCATGGCCTTTCCCATCCTCTTAGCCCTCGAAAGGGGAAATATTGATAACATCATTTATCTTCTCGTTCTTCTGTTTGCTTTTCTCGTCTCCAGGCCTCTGAGCTCTGGTCTCTCCCTTCTCGTCAGCAGGTTGTTGATCACGTTCCTGGCATTCCTGCCAGTGTCGTTAAAGATCTATCCTCTTTTTGGGATAGGAGGCCTCCTGGCTCACCGTGACAATCAAACTGTATTTCCTGGAAGGATCCAGTGGCATTTGGCAAGCACAAAAGTCTTGGTTTTGTTTGGTGCTGCAGCTGCATTGTGGCCTATCTTGCCCTATCTGAAAGTCATCGGTAAAGTTACTAAAGAAGGGGGCATGAATAGTCACGGACTGGCAGCATTGGGATACATGAATCTACGGCTCGTTGATACCTATGGACTGGAGATCGCGCGAATTCTAGTCAAGCTTTTGCTCGCCATCAAAATTCTAGCACTTATTGCAGGTTTCCTGATCTCACTAAAGTCTAAGTTGACTCCGGATCGCAGATTGGTTCATGGCTGCAAAACTCAGTCGACTCAATTTCTGGACATTTGTATTATGCTGATGTCTTCAATTTGGCTGGGCTGTTACATCACTACTGTCAGTCACGATTATCGCCTGATATTTATTATCCCTTTCTTGGGTTATTTGGCGTCCCTGTCAGGGTCGTCCATGCAGCCTAGATTTCTTAAAATCTGGTCTGGGGCATTGGTGGTTTCCCTCCTGATCGTATTTCTCTTTCCCTGGCTGGGGGTTGGATACACAGCGATTGGCATGCAATCACTCGCAATCATTGAGCCTCTGACAGAATTTGTGCTTATCCCCATGATAGCGGGGTCTGTTTTTTATTATCTATTTAGCAATTCCTGGATCATCACCTGGTTCAAGCCGGCACCATCCCCCCATCTTTTCGGTGCTTTTGGACGCTGATCTGCTATTCAGAATCGCGCAATCGCCGCTCGGGTCTCCTTGGCTTCCTGGCGGCGTTTTTCTTCGTGGCGTTTGTCATGGAGCTTGCGTCCCTTGGCCAGCCCCAGCGTCAGCTTGATCCAGGAGCCCTTGAGGTGAAGGTTCAGGGGAATCAGGGTCAGTCCCTTCTGC
>JBEIGX010000208.1:0-4172 GCA_040381675.1 Aphanothece sp. | reverse complement strand
GGTTGGACTCGGCCACCGAGAGACAGGCCAGCTGGATGCTGTAACTCCTGTTCTGATCCCCGATCTGCAACAGGGTGGCGCTGCGGACACTGAGAATTTCAGCGGCCATGGCGGGCCCAGCAATCATGCCCATGGCCACCGTCCACAAGAGAAGGGCCACCAGCAGCTTGGGCAGAATTCTGAGACCTGACCTCATGGGAGAAAGCAAGGAAGAGTTCAGAGTTTGGCCCCGCAACTTGGGCAGTAGTGATGGGCGCTGGCCGTGGTTTCCCCACAGGAAGCGCATTGCCGCACGGTGTCGATGGCCAGTTCGGGGTGGGAAGGCAGACCCACCATCTGGGCATTGCTGGCGCCTGGGGGCACCATCGGGTAGCAGTTTTCGCCCCGGCGCACTGTGACATCGATGAAGACGGGACCCGGGTGGGCCAGGGCCTCCCGGAGTTGGGGGATCAGCTGGGCTCGATCGCTGATCTGGATGCCCCGCACCCCGAACGACTCCGCCAGCCCCACGAAATCAGGCATGCCCACACTCATCTCGGAGGCGGAATAGCGCTCGTCGTAGAAGCTTTCCTGCCACTGCCGCACCATCCCCTGCCAGCCGTTGTTGAGAACCACCACTTTCACGGGCAGGGCGTATTGGCTGAGGGTGCCCAGCTCCTGGATGTTCATCAGGATGCTCGCATCCCCCGCCACGCAGATCACCTGCGCATTGGGTTTGGCCACCTGAACTCCCATGGCCGCCGGCATGCCGAACCCCATGGTGCCAAGGCCCGCACTGCTGATCCAGCGCCTGGGGCCCGTGGGAAGAAACTGGGCAGCCCACATCTGGTGCTGACCCACATCCGTGGTGATGTAGGCCTCGGGAGCGAGTTCCCGCAGGGCCACCACCACCTCCTGGGGTGCAATTTCCCCCTCGGGATTCGGCACCACCAAGGGATAGTGGTGCTTCCACAGGGCAATGCGGGAGAGCCATCCCTCCGTGCGGCCCCTGCTCTCCTCGCCCACGCTGAGGCTGAGGAGCCCTGAGAGTGCGGCCTTGACATCGGAAATGATGGGCACATCAGGCACGCGGTTTTTGCCCACTTCCGCGGCATCAATATCGATGTGGATGACCCGGGCCCGGGTGGCAAAACTATCCAGGCGGCCCGTGACCCGATCGTCAAATCGCGCCCCCACGGCGATCAGCAGATCGCACTCGGTGACGGCGAAATTTGCATAGGCCGTGCCGTGCATGCCCAGCATGCCCAAGGCGAGGGGAGCCCGCTCATCGAAGGCCCCCTTCCCCATCAGTGTGGTGGTGACGGGAATCTGGAACCGCTCGGCCAGCTGGTGAACCTCCTGATGGGCCCCGCTGCTCACTGCACCACCTCCCACATAGAGGAGGGGGCGATGGGCCTGGCGGATCAAGGCCAGGGCGTCCTCCAGGCGTTCATGGCTGGGGTGGGGTGTGCTTTGGAACCCGGCTGGAATGGCAGTACCAGGCTCAACGGGGATGTAATCAAAGTCCTCGGCCCCCACGTCCTTCGGGACATCGATCAAGACAGGACCGGGACGGCCTGAGGAGGCGATGAGAAAGGCTTCCGCCACAATGCGGCCGATCTGGGCAGGATCTCGCACCACCCACGAATGCTTCACGATCGGCAGCGTGATCCCGAAGATATCGATTTCCTGGAAGGCATCGGTGCCGATGGCTGCCCTGGGCACCTGGCCCGTCACCACCACCATGGGCACGGAATCCATGTAAGCCGTGGCAATTCCGGTGACCAGGTTGGTGGCTCCAGGCCCAGAGGTGCCAAAGCACACCCCCACCTGGCCGGTGGCTCTGGCATAGGCGTCGGCGGCGTGGGCGCCCCCCTGTTCGTGTCTGACGAGGATGTGGCTGAGCCAGCCCCGTTCTTCGGCCTTATGGAGTTCGTGATAGATGGGCAGGATGGCCCCACCTGGATAGCCAAATATGTGGCGCACCCCATGACGACGGAGGGAATCCATCAAGGCGTATCCCCCGCTCACCCGTTTTGGCCCCTTGTCTTCCACCTGGATCGAGGCGGGGTGGACTGCTGCTTCGTTGGATGGGGTGGGTGTCAGAGTCACAGCGGGCAGGCAGGGAGCGGAACGATGGAACGGCTCTACGCTTGAGCGACGTTATCGGGTCTGCCCAACATTAAAAGCTCTGCGCCCGGTTGGCTGCAGCAGGCGACGTTCTGCAGCCATGGCCCTGAGCACGGATGCCGGATCCAGCCATCGGTCGCGGTAGCGCAGACCCCAGTGCAGATGCGGTCCCGTGGTGTTTCCTGTCAGTCCCACATGGCCGATGGTCTGCCCCGTTCGCACACGCTGACCCCGCCGCAGGAGCACGGCTCCACTGCGGTACGTGTCACCGTCGACCCGGCCGGCCAGGTGGCAGTACAGATGCTCATAGGCTCCTGATTGGATCAAGAGTCCGTTTCCGCATCCTGCATCGCTGATGGTGGCCGTCAGCGTGCCCCCCCACCAGTTCCGCACCGCTGATCCCAGGGGAGCAGCGATATCCAGGCCCGCGTGGGGACGGAGCCCCCCGCTCACAGGATGGACCCGAAGTCCAAAGGGGCTGGTGTAGGCCACAAAGCTGGCAACGGGAAAGCTGGCCCGGCCCCAGGACATCCTTGGACTGGCTTCCAGAGGCTTGTGCAGCTGGGGAAGGCCCAGCAGAGCAGCCAGAACCGCCAGCACCCAGCGGGCGTGGGCTCGTCGCCGGGCGGAGTCAGAGCAGGCCGATGGCATGCAATGGGCCTTTTCCGCTCAGTAGTTCGATCAGAAATGCGGAGAACCCCAGCATCGCCAACCGACCGTTCCACACTTCCGAACTGTTGTTCCATCCCCAAGCCCATTTGTCCTGGGGATAGAGCTTTACCTTTTTCGGTAGTTGGGCAGCCTGATCGAGATTCACTTCAGGTCCTTCCAGGGCTTCAGCCACCAGATCTGCTAACCCGGAGATGAACATGGCATCGGTGTTGGGGGCCGGCACCCGAAGAAAATTGGCAATGCCCGCTTCGTGGGCAATCTCCGCGTATTCCAGGTCGATCTCCTCCAGGGTCTCGATGTGCTCGCTCACAAAACTGATCGGCACCACCACCAGATCCTTCACGCCCTCCTCGCCAAGTTGCCGCAGAGCCTCATCGGTGTAGGGCTTCAGCCACTCCACCGGACCTACACGGCTTTGGTAGGCCAGGGTGGAGGGGTTGGGGTGGCCGAGGCTGCGCTGAAGCTCCTCCATGATCAGGCGGGTGCAGGCCTCCATTTCCCGCTGGTAGGGATCGCCAGCTTCCTCCACATAGCTTTTGGGCACCCCATGGGCACTGAAGAACACATGGGCCGTGGCGGGATCGTCCGCCTCCTGGATTTTCCGGCTGATTAGGCCCACCATGGCCTGGATGTAGCCAGGATGGTTGTACCAGCTCCGGATGCAGCGGATGGGCAGCTGGCTGAACTGGGGATCGCTCTGACGGAGGCGTTGCAGTTCGCGGAAGCTGGAACCGCTGGTGCTGATGGAAAACTGTGGGTAAAGGGGGAGCACCACCACTTCTTCCATCGCATCGGCCTTGATATCTGCCACGGCCGACTCGGTGAAGGGGTGCCAGTAGCGCATGGCCACGTAGGTGGTGGCATCGATGGCCCTCTGACGCAGCAGGCTCTGCAGTTCCCGGGCCTGGTGCTCCGTGATGCGCCGAAGGGGGGAGCCGCCGCCGATGGCCCGGTAGGCATCCTGGGATTTGCTGCTGCGAAGCGTGCTCACCAGCCAGGCCAGTGGGCGCTGCAGGGCCGGGATGGGCAATCGGATGATCTCTGGATCAGAAAAAAGGTTGTAAAGGAAGGGGGCGACGTCCTGGATCCGTTCCGGGCCACCGAGGTTCAGCAGCAACACGCCGACCTTTGCCATGCCCTGCCCGCAGAAACAGCTCCGCGAGCGTAATGCCAGCCCGAGGGCCGCTGGGGTTCACCCCTGGCCACTCCGCAACTCTCGCGATACTTTCCGGCTTTTGGGGCCACCTTCTATTGGAAGGCCTGTGCTGTGTCCACCGCCATTGCCAGTGAATCCTCTCTCCCTGAAGGACGCCGTGAAGCTGGCCAACCAAGGGCTGGCGGATTCGGGAACGGCTTGGCGCCTCGAGCTCCGTGGCCAGCGACTCGGACTC
>JBEIGX010000207.1:0-4204 GCA_040381675.1 Aphanothece sp. | reverse complement strand
GCTTCCCGATCTGCTCAGCCAGGCACGGCCCAATCTGGTGTTCTACAACGCAGGTGTGGATCCCCATCGCCAGGATCGCTTGGGACGGCTGAGCCTGAGCGATGAAGGGCTGCTGCAACGGGAACGGATGGTGCTGGAAACATGTCTGCGCCAGGGGATTCCTGTGGCCACCGTGATTGGCGGCGGGTACGACACCCTGGGTCCCCTGGTGGAGCGCCATGGTCTCGTGGTCCGGGCCGCCGCAGACGTGTCACTGCTGCACCGTCTCTAGGGCCAAGGACATCGAGGCCCTAGATGTGCTCTCAAGCCGCCAGTTCCTGCGGAAGGGAACCCATGGTGGACACCAGCGTGAGCAGCTCCCGCAGCGCCTGGGCACCAGCAGGGAAGCGATCAAGCGTTTCCACATAGCTGGTGATGCGCTGCACCTTGCTCGTGGAAAACAGCACACACCCGTGGGGGTTGTTCAACAGGGCACCGGTGAGCAGAAGAGCCGTGAGCAACTCTGGCTCGCGGGGGTCCTCATCCAGTTGCTCGGCCCAACGGATCAGCAGGAGATCCAAGGTCGGACGGTAACTCGCCGAGCGGAGAGGGGTACGCAGCACGCTGTGGGTGAAGAGGGGGGATTGGACCCTCTCCTCAAACCAGGGGGTGTCGTGATTGAGCAGATGGTCAGGGATCTGAAACACCCCACGGAACGTTGGATGTTGGCAGAGGATCGCCCGCGACTCCTTGCGACCGGAGCCGATGCCGTATGCCCTGATCTTTCCTTCAGCCACCAGGCCTTCGAGAAGGGAAACAACATCCTCGTCAAGGTTGCCGCTCTGACATTCATCCAGAAGGTAGAAGTCGATGTAATCCGTGCCCAGCTTGCGCAGGCTTTCCTCCAAACCCTGTCGAATTTCCGCAGGTTTGTAGGGGTCGCTGCCTGTGCCTGGAGAGGAGGATCCAGGGGTATCTGGGTAACTTGGGGTGCCCCCAACTGGAAGAGCCCGGATGGCCCGATTGGCGATGTCTTGCTGCTGGGGGCTCAACTGACCACAGACGTGGTGATGGATGGTTCGAGCAAGCGGGAGGGCCGGCCTGAGCAAGGGATGGATGGAAGGAGGAAGCAGACCGAATTTGGACGTGATCGTGATGTCACTCCGCTTGCCTCGGGCAAAGGTGGCCAGAACCTCCTCTGCCAGCCCCATGCCATACAGAGGCGCCGTATCAAAGTGCCTGACCCCTTGATCAAAAGCCGCTTCAAGAAGACGAAGACGCCCCGCCGCCGTCATGGAAGAACCCATGATTCCAGAGGTCCCGAAACCCAGCCTGGAGAGCTGGTGTTGCGAAGAGGATCGTGGAACAAGCGAGCGGACTTTATGGGTGCTTTCGTCTGCCTTGGCGATGGACAGGGACCTCGGCGGTGTTAGATCCGCCCTTAAAAAGTTGGACTCGGAAGGCATTGGGGCAAGAGATTGTCGGTCCTGCCGCTGAAGATACCGCTGTTCAAGAAGGGCACAAGTCCTTTGCCATCCCATTCATGGGAAAGCGTTCATCAGAGAAAGGATTCTTTCGGGGAACTACAGCACGGAACGGATTAAGTCAACGGCCCCGTTTTGAAGCTGCATCGTGCTTGTTAATAGGTAATCCGCACCAGCTGCCATAAGCCCATGTTCGTAGCTGTGGCGGCGGGAGCGCTGATCCGGCGCATGCAGATGGGGTGGAGCAACCGCCAAGGAAAGGAAGCGTTGATCCGGCAGATAGCTCCGGGCACGGCACACAGTCTCCACGTCCGCCACCGTGTCTCCGAGGTAGGCCACCGGAGGTCCCTGCGGTCCAAGGGATTGGCCCCTGGCGTTGGCCAGTTGGCCAGCCAAACGCAAGAACCCAGTGGGATCAGGCTTGTCCGGCGCATCTCCCATGGCCACAAGCGGTGGATCCAAGAGCCCCAAGCGTTCCACCAGCAAAAAGCGGGCGGAGGGGGGTTCCGCACCGCTCACAAAGCCCCAGGCGATCTCCGCCCGGGTGAGTGCGGAGAAAAATTCAGGGTCCACCAGCAGGGTCTCCTCCCGAATGAACCCTGTCCATTGCGAGGGCGGCCCGTCAGGATCGGCGCCAAAGTAGAAGCGGCTGAAGACCTCCACCACCTCCGCGAGGCTGGGAAGGGCGGGTGTGAACGAGGACGAAACCCCTCCCAAACCACCCAGACGGTGGCGGCGCACCAGCTCCAGGCTGGCTTCCCAGTCATTGTTCCAGCAGCCCTCGCCCTTGAGGGCATCGATGGTGGCAGGGTCGGGGCACCAGCCACTGAAGTGCTGCACCGTGGCCCGGATCGCGCGGCGGTAACTCGCACCCACATCCCGGATCACCCCGTCCAGGTCGAACAACAGGATGGCCTGCGCTGGAGTGAATCCCAAGGGGGTGCTGGGCAGGTGAGCGACAATCGGGCTGGTAGCTTAGTTGTTTGAATGTTGGCTTTGAGCGCAGAGACCCAAATGGCTCCAGAGAAAACCACGCTGGACACAACCGTCGCCCCTGGGGAGGAGGACGCAGCTGCTGAGGTGGTGGCTACGGCAGATCCAACGCCTGGCCGGCCTGTGATGCGTGGGGGTAGCGCGGCTCTGGCCACGGCCACCATTGATGAGGATGGGGTTCCCTCGGGCTACACCCCCAAGCCCGACGAAGGGCGCTTTCTCCTCAAAATCCTCTGGCTGCCGGACAACGTGGCCCTTGCCGTGGATCAGATCGTGGGAGGGGGTCCCAGCCCCCTGACGGCCTACTTCTTCTGGCCCCGGGAAGATGCCTGGGAAACCCTCAAAGGAGAACTGGAGCGCAAGAGCTGGATCACCGACAACGAGCGGGTGGAGGTTCTGAACAAAGCCACCGAGGTGATCAACTACTGGCAAGAGGAAGGGCGGGGCAAGAGCCTGGAGGAAGCCAAGCTCAAATTCCCAGACGTCACCTTCTGCGGTACTGCCTGATCAAGGCCTGATCCAAAGAGGGTGGCCAGGCCTGGACGTCGTTAGGGGTTTCCAGGCCGCAGGGTTCGCGAAGGCCGAAGGGTTCGCGAAGGCCCTAGGGATGGTCAAGCGTGAAAGGCATCCGCTTCAAATTGGGCTACGGCCTGTTCCGTTAAGGGATGGGTCCAAATTTGTCGCGCCAGGGCAGGAGAGAGCGTGTAGGTATCCACTCCCAGGGGGGCCAGATCCAGGATGTCTTCGAGCGAGCGCAGGCTGGCCACCAGCAATCGGGTGTCACTGCCGACCCCATCCAGACAGCGTTGCATCCGGATCACCTCCGCGCGGCCGTCCGCTCCAGAGTCGCTGATGCGGCCAAGATAGGGCGCCACATAGGTGGCCCCAAGGGCGGCGGCGGCAAGCGCCTGGGCGCATCCGTAGCAGGCGGTGAGGGTCACCCGAACGCCACGCGCCGCTAAAAAGGCAGCAGTGCGTAATCCTCCCTCCGTGAGGGGGAGCTTGATCACGATGTGTTCGGGCGCGTGGGCGAGAAGGGCCTGGGCACAAGCGAGAAGCACTTCTGGAGTGGCCCCCCAGGCCTGAAGATGCAATTCCTGACAACCGAGTTCCAAGGCCCGATCAGCCAAATCAAACAAAGTGTCCAGGGTGCAGGGCAAACCCGCACGCCTCAGCAAGGACGGGTTGGTGGTGATTCCATGAAACAAGCCCAGTGGCCAGAGGTCAGACCAGTTCTGGGCGTCGGCGGAATCGATCAGGATGCGCAAAGCCAAGGGAGTAAGGGCTCTGCCACGAACAGGGATCAGCTAGCCCGGCTGGCGGCTACCCTGGCCCGGGCTTGGGCAAGGGCATCCTGGGCCTTGAGCTTTTCCGGGCTGGGATCTTTCCCATCGAAAGCGAGGACGTCCTGCTCCGCTTGCTCGAACTCCCGCTCAGCGGTGGTCCGATCAATGGAGCTGCCCAGTTCAGCCCCATTCACCAACACGGTGACTTCATTGGACTCCACTTCTGCGAAGCCCCCCAACAGGGCAATCGCTTTCCAGGAGGAGCCTTCACGAAGGCGAAGGACGCCGCTGTCGAGAGCGGTGAGCATGGACACGTGACCGGTGAGCACCCCCAGCTGGCCAGTGCTGCTGGGGAGAATCACTTCATCAACGGGGCCTTCAAACACACTCTGATCAGGAGCGAGCACACGAAGATTGAGGGTCATCGGTTCAAGCCTTCTTGGCGTCGGCGAGGATTTTTTC
>JBEIGX010000206.1:0-4210 GCA_040381675.1 Aphanothece sp. | reverse complement strand
GGTTCGGCTGAACGTGTACATCAAATTTGCGGTCCCATCCTCTGCGACAGAAGCCGGACTCACTGCCACCGTGATCTCCGGCAGATCGTCATTGGCAATCGTTCCCACCACCGCTCCAGTCGTGCCGATCGTGTACCCGCTCCCCGCCACCAGCATCAGCGACACCGTTTCATCAGACTCCATCTGCCCATCCGCCGTGGGATCCACATTCACAACGGCCGTTGCCGATCCCGCCGCAAACGTGACGCTCTGGCTGCGGGATAGCGGCAGGCTCGCCCCAGTGATCGTGTAATCCGTGCCCGCCGTGGCACTCCCACCCAGGCTGTAGTTCACCGTCAGCGCATTGGTGGTACTTCCTGTTCGCTGGAACGTGTAGATCAAATTCGCTGAGCCATCTTCCATCACAGAAGCAGGGCTCACCGACAAGGTGATAACAGGCTGTGGTGTAATCGACAGGGACCATCCATCAGCGATATAACCATTATATTGAGGGGAGTCATCTTGCACATAAAGACTCCAGACACCAGCAAGAGTGGTGCCCGTGAAAACAGAGAAATCGGCAGAATAGGGGCCAGCAGGGGTAGCAGGATTCGAGAAAATGTCGCCGATCAGGAAATCTGTCGGTCGATAGGTGCCACTGAGAAGCGAACTATTGTCCGGCAGAGAGAGGGAGGCAAGAGAGGAAAAGGTCAGAGTTCTCTCATTCACCTCGCTAAAACCACCCACATCAGACATGAGCATGCATTTGACCCCCGTTGGGCCAACCAGCAGGATGTCCAGATCGTCGGGCCAGATATGCGTGAAGTTGTAAAGGGTTAGTTCCAGGGAGGCGACAGCATGGTTGCTTGCCGCGGCCATCGTCACCGTGGAAGCGAAGGGATTGGCTGATCCTGAAGACGGGATGGTGATGAATGTGGGGTTGAAGGCTGTAAGCACACCGTCGTCATTCAGAATCGTGCTTCTGGCGCTGGACGCCGCCAACGTGGCCCCATCCGTGGGATTAGAGAGGGTGACGGCAAATCCTTCCGGGCTTTCCGACAAGCCATCACCAAGCACATTGATGAGAACGGTTTTGCTGCTCTCCCCCGGCGCAAAGCTCACGGTTCCCGTTGGCAACTGAGAACCCACAAAGTCCGCGGCATCGGCAGGGTTGGAACCCTGACCTGACACCACCCAGGACACCGCTGTAGAGCCTGCCGTGCTGCCTTTGCGTGCGATCACAAAGCTGAAAGGAGTTGGGCCTGATTGCCCCTCACTCAGAAAGGGCTGAGCTGGGGAGATGGAAAGCTCAGGGGGAGCAATTGAATTAAGAAAGGCATGGACATTCAGTCGACCACCCGTGACCACCTTGCCCGCCAAAGAATCTGTTGGGGTGGTGCTTGCCAGCAAAGCTGTACGTATTTGCCGAGCACTTGTGTTGGGATTCGTCGCGGCATAAAGAGCTACAGCTCCAGTGACATGCGGTGTGGCCATGGAGGTGCCGCTGTAGTCGGCATAAAGCCCTCCGGGATAGGTGGAAACAATCGAAACACCTGGTGCAGCAAGATCAACAGTTGTGGCGCCATAGGAATAAGCCTGAGTCCCAGAACTCGTGATGGCTGTAACTGAAATAACAGCGTCATAACCCACGTCAGCTGTCGTATTAGTCCCGGAGGGATAACTGGTGGTTGTATCGTTATTCCCCCCTGTATTTCCCGCCGCTGCGATAAAAAGAATATCTTGTTTTGCTGCCCTTACGACGGCATTTTGCAAGCCCTGGGAGAAGGATGTCAGCCCTCCCCAGGAATTATTGCTGGCCACGATATTGAGGCCGTGGCGGCGCTTCAAATCCGTGAGATAGTCCAATGCCATGATGGCCCCCGTCAGGGTGCCGCCACCAGGGCCTAGAAATTTCAATGGGATCATGGTGACATCCCAGTTGACGCCAACGACCCCTTGGCCGTTACCGCCAACAGCACCGATGGTTCCGGCTACATGGGTGCCATGATCATCAACCGTTCCATCATAGGTGGAATTATCATTAAAAAAGAAATCCCAACCCCGAACATCATCCACATAACCATTTCCATCATTATCAATCCCATCCAGGCTCTCGTAAGGGTTCACCCAGGAATTGGCAGCCAAGTCTGGATGGGTATAATCAAAGCCCTCGTCAACAATGCCAACATATATCGACTTAGAACCCACGAATCCATTGGCCCAAGCCATCTCCGCCTGGCTGCCAAACACATTTGTGGTGCCTGAAGGTCCAACGGAAACAGGCGTATCGCTGCCATACAGTCCCCAGAGAGACCCATTCGTATATCCGGGGTCGTTGCTTGTGGCCTGCGTTTGCAAGATCTGATCGATCTCTGCATAGCGCACCAGCGGATTCTGATTGTAGAAATTGAGCGCAACGTCGGGGCTGACTCCTTCTGGCAACTGGATCACTTCCAGCACACCTTCCCCCTCAGCCCGCATGGTGGCGGTATGAATCAGCTGCTGGCGCAGTCCTCGGCTGCCAGCCAGGGCCAGCGATCGCTCGGCTTCCGTGGCTTCAGCCCGCCACTGCACAAGGATCCTGGCCTGGGGAGGAGACACCACGGGATCACCGGGCTGGGCCACTGGCCTGAACGGCGCCCTGCTCAAGCTGGGAACCGGAGCCGACCCTGTGCTGCCCCTGGCTGAGCGCCAAGTGGCAAACGTTGATCGGCCGTCGGAAAGAACCGTCGGGGGCGAGACAGGGGCCCCGTTACCCGCCGCCCCGCGAAAGAGCCGCCAGGAGGCGTCCGGGACCGAAGAGGACGTGGGCTGGCGCACAACCATGACCTTTGGCCTCGTCCCGCGGACCAGATAGACATATTTCAACTTACCAGAAGAAGATCAATTCCGCCCTTAAGCCATCCCTAAAAAACCCTTCTTTCTACAAGTCCTCATTCTTCCCCCCACACAACCACAACCAAAGGAGCAATGCTTCTCTTTGATCCACATTAGGAGCGAAAAATCAGGCTCTCCCGTCGTCAACCGTTCAGAATGAAGTCTGTCATGGCATAGCGCTGTGGGCCACGCCCCAACCTTCGCGGCCCTTGCCGTGGTTCCCCCTGGTCTTGAGACCGTGGCCAGCGAAGAGCTCGTCTCACTAGGGGCCCAATCCGTGAAGGCCCAGCGCGGGGCCGTGGCCTTCGCAACCGAATCAGCTGGCTACTACAGGCTCCATTTGCAGGCCCGCTGTCCCTTTCGCCTCCTGCGTGAGCTGACCCGCTTTCCCTGCACCAGCAAGCACGATCTGCACCACTGGCTCCCCAGGGTGGTCGACTGGGACACCTGGCTTCCCCCGGAACGAAGTTTTCGAGTGGAAGTGAGTGGCTCCACCCCAGACCTCAACCACAGTCACTTCACGGCTCTGGAGGTGAAGAACACCCTGGTGGATTGGCAACGCCAGCGCTGGGGCTCCCGGAGCTCGGTGGATCGGCGAGACCCGGATCTCATCCTCCATCTCCACCTCCACCGGCGCGGGGAAGCCGTGCTCAGCCTGGATGGCAGCGGCGGCAGCCTGCACCGCCGGGGCTGGCGGGCAGCCGTAGGGCTCGCGCCCCTGAAGGAAAATCTGGCCGCCGGCCTGATCGCCCTCACGGGATGGGATGGCCGTTCCCCCTTGGTGGATCCCTTCTGCGGCAGCGGCACTCTTCTAATTGAAGCCGCTTGCATGGCCCTGGGACGGGCCCCGGGGCTGGTGGCCACCGCCGCTGGAGCCGCCCCCCAGGCCCGATCCTTTGCCCTCCAGCGATGGCCCGATTTCAACCCCGTCCTCTGGGAGAAGGAGGTGAACGCGGCCCACAGCCTCGCCCGCCCCACCCTGGCCGATGGTGGCTCCCTGGCGCCCCTCGTGGGACGGGACCACAACCCTGAGGTGCTCGCCCAGGCCCAGGCCAATGCGGAGGCCGCCGGTGTCGCCCCATGGATCCGTTTCGAGCTCGGAGAAGCGGACGCCTTCACCCCTCCGCCCGGACCAGGGATGGTGGTGACCAATCCTCCCTTTGGAGAGCGCCTAGGGGAGCGCCAGGAGCTGGAGGAGCTCTACCGAGCCCTAGGCCGCCGTCTGCGCGAGAAGGCCCCTGGCTGGACCCTCTGGCTGCTGAGCGGCCACCCAGGGCTCACCGGAGCCCTGCGGCTCAAGGCCTCCCAGCGCATTCCGGTGAGCCACGGCGGCCTCGACTGCCGCTGGCTTCGC
>JBEIGX010000205.1:0-4232 GCA_040381675.1 Aphanothece sp. | reverse complement strand
GCCTGATCCTCGGCGCCCACCAATCCTTTCCATTCGACAGGCACGCTGGGCCATCCGCGCTCGAACACGGAGCGTTCCGCTACGGAATAGGGGAGGTTCTGCCAGATGTCTTCCGCCATGTGGCAGAGCACCGGAGCGATCAGTCCAGCCAGCCGCTCCACCACCAGCTGGAGCACGGTCTGGCAGCTGCGGCGCCGTAGATCATCAGGCGCACTCACGTAGAGCCTGTCCTTGGCAATGTCCAGATAGACGTTGGACAGATCAACCACGCAGAAGTTCTGCAGGGCCTGGAAGAAGCGGTAAAACTCGAAGCGTTCGAAATCCGCGCTCACCGTCTCGATCAGACTGGCCATGCGCCCCAGCATCCAACGGTCGAGCAGGGGCAGCTCGGCCAAGGCAACGGCGTCGCGCTCGGGTTGAAAATCATGCAGGTTGCCCAGCAAGTAGCGCGCCGTGTTGCGCACCTTGCGGTAGACGTCCGCCAGCTGCTTCACGATGCCTGGGCCGAGGGGCACATCGGCGGAGTAGTCCACCGAACTCACCCAGAGCCGTAGCACATCAGCGCCATAGGCCGGCTCCTGTTTTTCATTTTTTCCACCCTCCACCAGCACGGTGGGATCCACCACGTTGCCCAGGGATTTGCTCATCTTCCGTCCCTTTTCATCGAGGGTGAAGCCATGGGTGAGCACCCGCCGGTAGGGCGGCTGGCCCGTGGCGGCCACCGCCGTGAGCAGGCTCGATTGAAACCAGCCCCGGTGCTGATCCGAGCCTTCCAGATAGAGATCGGCCGGGAAGTTCAGCCCTTCCGCTGGGGTGTCTGCCAATCCGCCGAGCACGCCCGCCCAGGAGGACCCCGAATCGAACCACACGTCCATGGTGTCGGTGCCCTTGCGCCATTGCTCCGCTTCCGCGGCGTGGGAGGGGGGCAACAGCTCCGCTTCCGACCGCTCCCACCAAACGTCGGAGCCATGGGCGGCGATCAGGGCTTGCACATGGGCCAGGCTCTCGCCGTTGAGGAGCACCTCCCCACTCTCCCGGTGGTAAAAAACCGGGATGGGCACGCCCCAGGTGCGCTGGCGGGAGATGCACCAGTCGCTGCGCTCCCGCACCATGGCCTCGATCCGGTTGCGGCCGCTGGCCGGCAGCCACTCCACCGCCGCGATGGCCTCAAGCGCCATCTGGCGAAAGCCTTCCACCGAGGCGAACCACTGCTCGGTGGCACGGAAGATGGTGGGTTTCTTGGTGCGCCAGTCGTAGGGGTAGCGGTGGGCATAGGCCTGTTCCGCCAGCAGGGCTCCAGAATCCCGCAGGGCCTGGATGATGGCGGGGTTGGCATCCTTGAGCACATTGAGCCCGGCGAAGGGGCCGGCCTCATCGGTGAGGGTGCCTGCCTCATCCACTGGGCAGAGGACGGGCAGACCATGGGCCCGGCCGGTGTGGAAGTCGTCCACCCCATGGCCCGGAGCCGTGTGCACGAGCCCCGTGCCCGAGTCGGTGGTGATGTAGTCGCCGCCCACCACCACAGGGCTGGTGCGATCCAGCAGGGGATGGCGATAGAACATCCCCGCCAGTTCGGCGCCCTTCACCGTCACCAGGGGCTCTAGGGGCCGCTCCAGGGTCTGGCTGAGCTGGTCCACCAGGGCTGCGGCCACCACCAGGTAGCGGGGGGAGCCAGAGGCCCCATCGCGGCAGATGGCGTAGTCGAGCCCCCCATTCACCGACACCGCCAGGTTGGCCGGGAGGGTCCAGGGGGTGGTGGTCCAGATGGCCACAAACATCTGCTCCCGGTGGTCGTGGTCTGTTGGACCTTCGATGCCGGCCAGCCTGAGGGGGGTCTGCAGGCTGGCGGGCACCTGCACCACGGGAAACGCCACATAGACGCTCGGGGACGTGTGGCCGTCTGGGTATTCGAGTTCGGCCTCCGCCAGGGCTGTGCGGGAGCTGGGGCTCCAGTGCACCGGTTTGAGGCCCCGGTAGATGTGGCCGGCCAGCGCCATCCGGCCGAACACGGCGATCTGGGCGGCTTCGTAGGCCTTGTCCAGGGTGAGGTAGGGCCGATCCCAGTCGCCCCAGATGCCCCAGCGCTGGAAGCCCTGGCGCTGCAGTGCCACCTGCTCCATGGCATAGGTGTGGGCGCGGCGCCGCAGCTCGAGGGGGGTGAGGGCCTGCCGTTCGTCCTGGCTCAGGGTCTGCAACACCTTCAGCTCGATCGGCAGGCCATGGCAGTCCCACCCCGGCACGAAGCGGGCCCGGCGGCCCTGGAGCAGGGCGTGCTTGTTGATGATGTCCTTGAGGATCTTGTTCAGGGCGTGGCCCACGTGGAGGGCGCCGTTGGCGTAAGGCGGTCCGTCATGGAGCGTGAAAACCGCCCCGGGGTTGTGCTGGCACAGGCGGTCGTAGAGGCCCAGCTCGCTCCAGAAGGCCTGCAGCTCCGGCTCCCGCTGGCGGGCGTTGGCCCGCATGGCAAAGGGGGTGTCCAGCAGGTTGAGGGTGTCCTTGTAGGACGGGGCAGCGGAAGCCGGTGGGGTGGACACAACGCCTGAAGCGGCAGGTGGGGATTATCCCGCCTCGCCTGCAGGGCCCTCCGCCTGGCCCTGGCCAGCTCCGTCGTGGGGCGCTTCCGGGGCGGCCTGCAGCAGGGCATCCACCTCCGTGAAATCCTTCACCACCACTTCCTCCGGTGCGGGGGTGGCCTCCTCCTGGCGGACCCAGCGTTTGCCTGTGGTTTTGGGTTGGCGCCGCTCCTGCCACCAGGCCAAGAGCTCAGAGGCCTGCTGGCCAGAGGCCTCCACCAGGCCCTGCAGGGCCGTGCCGGATTGGCTGAGGCTGGTACGCCAGCGTTCCCACGACCCCAGGCGCCCCTGCTCCTCCGGGCTGAGCTGGCGCCAGCGGCCGTTGCCCACCTCCACCGTGAGACGGCCGATCAGCAGGCCCCCGCTGATCACGGCCAGCATCGGGGAGCCCGTGAGTCGGTCAGCGCAGGTCACCAGCACCAGGGCCAGCACCAACACTAGGGCTCCCCAGGCCGAATCTCCCGGCCGGCTGAGCTCCGTGGCCAGCAGGGGAAGCACCAGCAGGCCCAGACCCAGCAACAGGGCCCCGAGGCCCGCAAGGGTTGCAACCATCAGTAGCCGTGAGGAGTGATCTTCATTGTGCTGGTGTCTTGGGATCTGCCTTGGCCAGGGTGAGTGACGTGTTGTCAGATGCAATGCTTAAATCGAAGCAAGTGCCCATCTGGCGGAATTGGTAGACGCGCTGGATTTAGGTTCCAGTGGCTTCGGTCGTGGGGGTTCAAGTCCCCCGGTGGGCATGACCCTTTCTACACGGCCCTTTCTTTGGTGGGGTCTTTTCGGGAATGCAGGAATTTTTCCCTAAAATAATGCAAATCCGCTAGGGCGGTGAGCCAACCAAGTCCCAGCCATGGTTACTAGGGAGGATTTAGAGGGACTCGATCACATGCTCTGGCATGGCAACGGTCCCAGGGCTGCTGTTGCTCTCCGGTGCAACCAGAGCACCGTTTCCCGTCGCGTTCAGCGATGTCTTGGCACCTTTGGAATGCGTCTCCGTCGTCGTTCCGGGAGCTGGGTGATCCAGGGGCCCTCCCTGCTGCTCCAGATGGAGCGCGAAATCCATCAACTGGCCCGTTTGCTGGGCGAGCATCCCCTGCGGCTCGAGGGATTTGCCGTCGGTTCCGGCCATCTGCTCCAACCCCCACCCCCGGGCTGGGCGATGGGCCCCCATGACGCGGCCGGCATCTGGGGGCCCTTCGGGCTATTGAAGGAGCGGATCATCGATGCCTGGCTGACCGATGCGGCTGACGATCTTCCCCAGAACCCCGAGTTCCCGATTGTGGTGTGGCCCCTGGCGCAGCAGCCCATCACCCTGATCGCTAGCGCCCTGCACCCCCTGGTTGGGGACGCCAATCTGCAGATTTCGGATTTGGCTCGCTTTCCCATTCCCATCGTGCCGGAGGAGTCCTTTCCCCGCTGCCATGCCTTGTCTGCCCAACTCGGCCTCGGTACTTTTCATACATCGGTCCGCCGGTATGAACCCCAGCTTTGGGAGGGCCTCACGAGCAATGATCTCACCCTCGTCTACACCACTCCCCTCAACGCCCGCGCCCATCCAGACTTGGTGACCCTCGATGCTCTGCCCCTGTTCACCAATCGCCTGGCCCTGGTGTGCCGGGAGGATGTGGCGACTTACGAAAGGGTGCAGGATCTCCACTGTCT
>JBEIGX010000204.1:0-4334 GCA_040381675.1 Aphanothece sp. | reverse complement strand
GATCGCTCCGGTGCTCTGCCACATGGCGGAAGACATCTGGCAGAACCTCCCCTATTCCGTAGCGGAACGCTCCGTGTTCGAGCGCGGATGGCCCAGCGTGCCTGTCGAATGGAAAGGATTGGTGGGCGCCGAGGATCAGGCCGCCGTGCAGCAGGTGCTGGAACTCCGCAACCTGGTGAACCGCCAACTGGAAGGGTGCCGTAGCCGGGGGGAACTGGGCGCCTCCCTGGAAGCCCAGGTGCAGGTGCTGTTGGAGGACGGAGAAACGGCGGACGCCCTTCGCCGCGGCCTGCAGACCCTGGGCGCCAGTGGTCAGCCCACGGTCGACAACCTGGCCGACTGGCTGTTGGTGTCCGCCGTGGAAGTGGGAGGAGAACCGCTGCCATCGGTGCTGAGTGAGGCCCACGAGGATGGGGTGACCGTTCGGATCGCCAGGGCCGCAGGAACCAAATGCGAGCGCTGCTGGCACTACTGCAGCGACATCGGCACCCACCTCTCCCACCCCACCCTTTGTGGGCGCTGCGTCGGGGTGCTGGAGCGCTCGGCGTCCTGACCCACCCCACCACCGGATCGGCTCCCATGGCACCCCCCACCATCCCCGCCGATCCCCAGCAGATCCTGCAACAGGTGTTTGGCTACCCCGCCTTCCGCGGTCCCCAGCAGGCCGTGGTGGAGCATGTGCTGGCGGGGGGATCCGCCCTGGTGCTAATGCCCACTGGGGGGGGCAAGTCGCTTTGCTATCAGGTGCCCGCCCTCTGCCTCCCGGGCCTGACCGTGGTGATCTCCCCCCTGATCGCCCTGATGGACGACCAGGTGGAGAGCCTGCGCCAGCAGGGGGTGGCCGCCGCGGCTCTGCACTCCGCCCTGCCACCGGAGGAATCGGCGGCCACCTGGACCGCGCTGACCCAGGGCCGACTCAAGCTTCTCTACGTCTCCCCCGAGCGCCTGTTTGCCGGGGAGGGCCTCCAGCACCTGGGCCCTGTCTCCCTGTTCGCCATCGATGAGGCCCACTGCCTGTCGCAATGGGGCCATGATTTTCGTCCGGAATATCGCCAGCTGGCGCAACTCGCGGAGCGCTGGCCAGGGGTGCCTCGTCTGGCGCTCACCGCCACCGCCGATCCGCGCACGCGGGACGACATCATCCAGCATCTGCAGCTGGCCCCGGAGGCGGTGTTCATCGCCAGCTTCAACCGGGACAACATCCGCTACTGGATCCGGCAGCAGGACAATCTGCAACGCCAACTGCTCGCCTTCCTGGAGGAGCATCGCGGCGAAGCAGGCATTGTCTACGCCCGCTCCCGCAAGCGGGTGGAACAGGTGGCCAGCCTGCTCCAGGGCGCCGGCATCGAGGCCCTGGCCTATCACGCCGGCCTGGAGGCGGAGCGCCGCTCGGCCGTGTTGCAGCGTTTCCGCGGGGGAGGCCCCGTGGTGGTGGTGGCCACGATCGCCTTCGGCATGGGCATCAACAGGCCCGATGTGCGTTTTGTGGCCCATATCGATCTGCCCAAGAGCCTGGAGGCCTATTACCAGGAGACGGGCCGGGCAGGACGGGATGGCCTCCCCGCCATGGCCTGGATGGCGCACGGGGGAGGCGATGGGCAACAGCTGCGGCAGTGGATCGAAGACTCGACGGCCAGCGAGGAACAGAAACGCATTGAACGCACCAAACTGGAGGCGCTGATCGGCTTTGCCGAAGCGGGCAGCTGTCGGCGCCAGCTGCTCCTGGCCCACCTGGGGGAAACCCTGGAGGCACCGTGCGGCAACTGCGATGCCTGCCTGGATCCCCAACCCTCCGTGGAGGTGACGGAGCCGGCACGGAAGGCCCTGTCTGCCGTGCACCGCACCGGCTACCGCTTCGGCGCCTCCCACCTGGTGGATGTGCTGCTGGGGGCCGACACCGCCCGGATCCGCCAATTGGGCCATCAGGAGCTGAGCGTCTACGGGCTGGGCAAGGAGCTGGATCGAGGGCAATGGCGCAGCCTCTTCCGCCAGCTGGTGAACCTCGGCTATCTGGAGGCCGATCCGGAGGCCCGCGGTGGCCTGCGGTTCGGCCCCCAGGAGCGGGTGCGTCCCCTGCTGCGTGGGGAGATCTCCCTGGCGGTGCCCCTGCCCGCCCCGAGCCGGGAGCAACGGACAGCCTCCACCAGAGGCGCAGGAGCTCCCCGGCCCAGCCCCGAAGACCTCTCAGGCGGGGCCGCAGAGGCGTTCCAAGCGCTCAAGAGCTGGCGGCTGGAGCAGGCCCGCCAGCAGGGCGTTCCGCCCTATGTGGTGTTCCACGACCGCACCCTGATGGAGATCGCCAGGCGACGACCCGCCAGCGCAGCAGACCTGGCCGAGGTGAGCGGGGTGGGCCAGGCCAAACTCGATCGCTACGGCACCGATCTGTTGGCCCTGCTCCAGAGGTTGGACTAAGACATGACCATTGTGCGGGCCGAACAACTCAGCAAGCGCTTCCAGGTGGCGGACAAGCAACCCGGACTCGGGGGCACCCTGCGCCATCTGGTGCGTCGCCGCTGGCGCTCGGTGGATGCCGTGCGGGACGTGAGCTTCACCATCGAACCCGGCGAGATGGTGGGCTTTCTTGGCCCCAATGGGGCCGGCAAAACCACCACCCTCAAGATGCTCAGCGGCCTGATCCACCCCAGCGGCGGTGTGGCCGAGGTGGCGGGGTTGGAGCCGCGCCGGCGCCAGCGGCGCTTTCTGGAAACCATCACCCTGGTGATGGGTCAGAAGCAACAGCTGCTCTGGGATCTTCCCCCCCTCGACAGCCTCTATCTCAACGCCGCCGTCTATGGCATCGACGACGGGGAAGCCAAACGGCGCATCCAGGAGCTGGCGGAGATGCTGGAGCTCGGCCCCGAGCTCACCCGGCCCGTGCGCAAGCTCTCCCTGGGAGAGCGCATGAAGGCGGAGCTGATGGCGGCCCTGCTCCATCGCCCCCAAGTGCTCTTTCTCGATGAGCCCACCCTCGGGCTCGACATCAATGCCCAGGCGCGGGTGCGCGAGTTTCTGGCGGCCTACAACCAGCGCTACGGCGCCACCCTGCTGCTCACCAGCCACTACATGGCGGACATCACCGCCCTCTGCCCCCGGGTGCTGCTGATTCACCAGGGGCGGCTGTTCCATGACGGCAGCCTGGAGGCGCTCACCAACCGGTTGGCGCCCTGCCGAGAGGTGCGCCTGGAGCTGGCCAATCCCGTGGCAGCAGAGCGTCTTCGCACCTATGGCGACCTGCAGCACCTGCAGGGGCGCCAGGTGAGGCTCCTGATCCCCCGGGGGGAGCTGACGGGGCAGGTGGCCAAGATTCTGGCCGAGCTGGCGGTGGAGGATCTAGAGGTGCGCGATCCCCCCATCGAAGACCTCATCGGCCAGGTGTTCCGTCAGGGGGAGGTGGGATGAGAAACCAGATCCGCCTTGGCCGGGTGCTCCTGGCCACCCAGTACGCCCACATGCTGGAGTACCGGGCCGAGATCGCCCTCTGGGCCCTGTCTGGGCTGGTTCCGCTGATGATGATGGCCCTCTGGATCCACCAGGCCGATACGGCTGGAGGGCTCGGTGGAGGGGGAGCTGCCGCAGCGGGGCTGAGCCGACTGGATCTGGCGCGCTACTTCCTCAGTGCCTTCGTGGTCCGCCAGTTCACCATTGCCTGGGTGGTGTTCTCCTTCGAGGAGGACGCGCTGCAGGGCCGGCTCTCCCCGATGCTGCTCCAGCCCCTTCATCCCCTCTGGCGTTACCTCAGCGCCCACCTGGCTGAACAGGCCACTCGCTTCCCCTTCGTGCTGGGTCTGATGGCCCTCTTCCTCCTGATGGTGCCCTGGGCGTTCTGGATTCCCCCGCCGGGGCGCCTGGTGCAGGCGGTGCTGGCCACCGGCCTGGCCTTCGCCGTGAATTTCCTTGTGCAGAGCCTGATCGCCGTTCTCTGCTTCTGGAGTGAGCGGGCCAGCGCCCTGGAACGTCTGCACACTCTGGCCATGCTCTTCCTCTCAGGCCTGATGGCCCCCCTGGAGGTGTTTCCACCGGCCATGCGCCAGGTCGCCAGCTGGACGCCCTTCCCCTGGATCATCCATTTCCCGGCGCGCGTGCTGGCCGGGGCGGAGTTGAACGTGGGCGAGGGCTTTGCAGCTCTGCTGGGGTGGTTAGCCCTGCTCCTTCCCCTCACCCTCCTGCTCTGGCGGGCGGGGGTGCGCCGCTACGCCGCCATGGGGGCCTGATGGGCCGCTATCTGAACACCCTGCGACGCTTCTGGAGCACGGCCCTGGCCAGCCAGACGGAATACCAGGCCAATCTGGTGTTTGACCTGCTGGCCATCGGCGGCAACCTGGCCGGCAGCCTCT
>JBEIGX010000203.1:0-4340 GCA_040381675.1 Aphanothece sp. | reverse complement strand
GCGGCTTCGGTGGCGTGGTAGCTCAGGATCAGATCGGCGCCCGCCCGCTTGAAACACAGCAGGGTTTCCAGCACCACCGCCCGCTCATCGATCCAGCCCCGCTCGGCCGCGGCTTTCACCATGGCGTATTCGCCGCTCACGTTGTAGGCGGCGATGGGCTGGTCGCTCTCCTGGCGCAGGCGATAGATCACGTCCAGGTAGGCCAGGCCAGGCTTCACCATCAGGATGTCGGCCCCTTCGCCCTCATCGAGCTCCGCTTCCACCAGGGCTTCCCGGCCGTTGGCCGGGTCCATCTGGTAGGTGCTCTTGTCCTTGGGGATGGGCTTGCCGCCGGAGGGGCGGGGCGCCGAATCAAGGGCCTCGCGGAAGGGGCCGTAGTAGGCCGAGGCGTATTTGGCGGTGTAGCTGATGATGCCCACCTCGCTGAAGCCCTCCACATCCAGCGCTTCACGGATCGCGCCAACCCGGCCATCCATCATGTCGCTGGGGCCGATCAGATCGGCGCCGGCCCGGGCCTGGGCCACCGCCTGGCGGCAGAGGATCTCCACTGTGTCGTCGTTCAGCACCACCCCCTCGCTCGACACGATGCCGTCATGGCCATCGCAGGAGTAGGGATCGAGGGCCACATCGGTCATGATCGCCATGCCCGGATGCACCTGCTTCAGGCGGCGGATGGCCCGGGGGATCAGGCCATGCTCGTTGAAGCATTCCGCCCCGTCTTCCGTTTTGAGGCCATCGGCCACCTTGGGGAAGAGCACCACGCAGCGGATGCCCAGATCCCAGGCCCGGCCCACCTCCTCCACCAGCCCATCCAGGCTCCAGCGGTTGGCCCCCGGCATGGCCCCGATGGGCTCATTGCCGGCCCCTTCATGCACAAAGAGGGGGTAGATGAAGTCGGTGGGGGCGAGATGGTGCTCGCGCACCAAGGCCCGTAGGGCCGGGGTACGCCGCAGGCGGCGCGGCCGGTAGGTGAGCTCCATGGGGGAGAACGGTCTGGCTTGGATCCTACGGAGCGGAGTCCCTACAACAACCAGGCCAGCACGGCCCAGATCCCGAGCCCCACGCACGCCCCCCGCTGGCAGAGGGCATCGATGCGGTTGATCCGCTGTCGTACGTGCCCCTGCTGGTCGGGTGGGGTGGATTCGAAGAGGTTGGAGCTCCAGACAAACAGCACAAAAAGCCCCACGGCCACCACATAGCTGTAGGCGTAGAGCTGGTCGAGGAAGGTGGGATAGGGGGTGGCGGGCAGTTCGGATCGGTAGGTCTGCTGCAGGAACACCAGGGAGAGAATGGCTGTGGAGGGGATGGCTAGCCGGACTTCGCCGAGGGAGCCCTCCAGGCTCGGGGCGAGCAGCACGATGATCATCACGATCATCAGGGGCAGCACCCATTTGGTGAAGGCTGCCATGAGGTTGCTGCCGTACACCACCTTCAGCACCAGTTGGCTGAAGGTCCGATTGGTATGGGTTCCGTAGGCCTCGTAGAGGTTCACCCGTTGCTGCAGACGGCTGTTTTTCAGGCTGTAGCCCGCCAGATCCCCATAGTCGCCGATCAGCTTGAGCAGATTGGGAGCTGACTCCAACCGAACCCCTTGGCGCGCCAGGCTGAAGACATCCGGGCGCGTTTCGATTACCAGCGGCAGTTGGATGATCTCGAAGGGGGAGTCGTGGAGATCGAAGGATTCGATGTAGAAGCGGGCCGAAAAACGAAAAATCTGGCTGTAGTTTTCGTCCGGAGTCCGTTCCGGCTGCTCAGATTCTGGTTCGATCTTGGAGTTCCAAGTCTCTACCTGGTTGGTGAACTCCACCAACTGGTCGATGGGGATATTCTCCCTCTCCATCACCTGTTGCAACCGTTGGTCCCACAGCAGCCAATACCAGCCATCGGCCGAAAACGTCTGCCGTTCCAGCTCAAGGTTGTAGATGTTCTTGACGTGGATCCCCACTTGCAGGGGCAGGGTGTTGGGCGGATAGGCCATCGCGCTCGTGGTGCCTCCCTGCCTTGGCCCTGTTGGGCTTTGGAAGGAGGGGCGGGTGAAGAAGGCCACCGCCAGCAGGAAGGTCAGCAGGGCAAGAGCCAAGGCCAGCCCAAGATGCTTGAGGGGACGGCGGGGGGAAGGGCTCAAAGTCGGGCCGAGGCCACCCAGCCTTGGCGGGGATCAGCACTGCGGGCCTGGCGGAGCTCTTGGAGCAACTGGCGTTCCCGCTCACTGAGGGTTTCGGGCAGCTTCAGGATGGGGGTGAGCAGCAGGTCGCCCCGGCCATTTCGCAGGGGCCAGCCCTTCCCCTTGAGCCGCAGGCTGCGGCCCAGGCTCATGCCAGGCGGCACCTGCACGGTGGCTTCTCCATCCGGAGTGGCCACCACCACATCGCCCCCTAGGGCCAGCTCATCGAGGCTGAGGGGCAGCTCGGCCCGGAGCTGGTCGCCGTCGAGGCGCCAGATGGGATGGGGTTGGAGCGCGATCTGCAAATACAGATCACCCCGCCGGCCCGTGCCGGGCTGGAGGTTGCCCTTTCCTTTCAAGCGCAGGCGTCCACCGGGTTTCACTCCCGCAGGGATGCGCACCTCCACCCGTTCCTCGTTCACCGCAAGGGCCCGTTCGCAGCCGCGGAAGGCATCGCCGTAGGAGAGGGTGAGGGTGGCTTCGGCATCGAGGTTCACCGGGGCGGAGCGCCCCCCTCCGCCGGGGAACCCTCCACCAAAGCCCCCGGGGAAGCCCCCCGGGAAGCCACCGCCAAATCCACCGCCCCCGCTGCTCGGGCCTCCAAAACGGCCCAGCAGGTCGTTGATGAACTCGTCGAAGTTTCCGTAGCGGCCGAAATCCACATCGAATCCGCCCCCACCCCCGCCGCCGGGGCTGCCCATCTGGTTCCAATACTGGCCGAACTGCTCGTAGCGACGGCGCTTGTCGGGATCGGAGAGCACCTCATAGGCCTCGCTGATCTCCTTGAAGCGGGCCTCGGCGTTCTTGTCGCCGGGGTTCACATCCGGGTGATATTGGCGGGCGAGCTTCCGGAACGAGCGCTTGATCGTTTCCGCATCGGCCCCGCGCTCCACCTCCAGAACCTTGAAGTAGTCGCGATAGCCGTTGGCAGCCATGGTGAGCCTCTCCTTCGGGCATTCTCTCAGCCCACTCCGGCGCCGTGGAGGGACCTGATGGGGGGAAGGCCGAACGGGGTGGGCGTTCCCCCTAGGGTGTCGGCTTGCTTTATTCCTTCGATTGATGCTGGTGCCACCGTCGCTCAGGCGTGCTTCCACCCTGGTCAGCGCGCTTCTGGGGCCTCTGGTGTGGGGATTCGGTGCCGCCATGGTGCCGGCCCTGGGGGCGCCCCCAGAGGGCGGGGCCAACACCAGCCCCACCCTGGGGCCGGCGCTGGAGGCGTCCACGGCTGATCAATTGGCCTTGGTGGAGCACCTTCGCCGCAAAGGGGTGCTCTTTTATGGCGCTTGGTGGTGCCCGGCGTGCTTCAAGCAGAAAAATCTCTTTGGCCAGGAGGCGGGCAACCAGCTTCCCTATGTGGAGTGCGAAAAAACCGATACCCAGCGTGAACGGTGCGCAAAAGCAGGCATCGCCGTCTTTCCCACCTGGTTGATGGGCAGCCAGCGGCTGGAGGGGGTGCAAACCCTGGAGGAGCTCCGCCGCTGGAGCGGTTTTGCGGGGGGGCGCTAGACGGTCACGGTTTGGGCGAGCAGGTTGGTGGAGGTGGTGAGGCCAGCCTGGCGCAGCCGATTCTCCAGATGGCGAGCGGCGCTGGGATGGCCGCGAAACACGACGGCGCTTCCCGTTCGCTGAAGAAGGGAATCCAGCCATTCGGCCTCGTGGCTGGCAAGGTCCTCCATGGCTTGCCGCAGCTGGCTCACCACGGGGCGCAGGGCCAGAAGCACCGACACCGTGGCGATCGGCTCTAGGGCAGCGCGCTCTTGCACAAGGGCGGGAAGGAGGGGGGCAGATGCCATGGGGCTTAAAACGTTGATGGACACCAACCTATGGGCTGCAAATCCCATCCGGCAGTGGGGAAGATCCCTTCCGACCGTTCTTGACAGCCCATGGCGATCGTCTCCGTGGTGGAACACAGAGGTTGACGAGTGGCGGCGCCGGCAGGGTGTCGCTAACAATGATCACAACCGCTCGCCAATTCACCCGCAATATCTTGTGCGCAGGTGAGCGATCTAGCTTCTGAAGATGCTGTTTCGCCCAAGATGGCCCCGCTTTGGTGGATGTGGTGACAGCAAGGGAAGAGCTGATCATTCCACCCACGATCACGGTTGAACAGGCCAAGGGCTTTTCCCTCTTTGCTCTGCGAACGGTGCTCTCCGGACGTGGCGAAGAGCTGATCGAT
>JBEIGX010000202.1:0-4352 GCA_040381675.1 Aphanothece sp. | reverse complement strand
TCGTGTTGCCGTTGAAGGCATTGGCGACGCCGTAGCCGTAGGAGCGGTAGATGTCATCGAGGGCCAGCCAGTCCACCGACATCGGTGTTTGCAGGAACGCGTAGGAGGCTCCGGTGGTGGGGTTCTGGGTCTGGCTGAAGTAGGACATCATTGAGGCCTGCCAGCTGTCGTTGGCATACACCGCATCGGTGGAGTAGGCGCCGGTGCCGTTGTAGAGCCCCTGGTGGCCGAGGCCGAGCACATGGCCCACCTCGTGGAGGACCGTCTGGACGGTGTAGGTGTCGAACCCGGAGAGGCCTGAGTACCAATCGGCGGAGACGTTGACCACCGAGTAATCCACGCCGTTGCTGGAGGTGCTCCCTGCCGCATAGGCATAGGCAGAACCCGGATCGTTGTCGGTGAAGAAGATGTCGACGCTGGTGTCGGTGGCTGTGGTTTCGACGAAGCGGATGCCGAGGGTGGCCTGGTAGAGCTTGAACACCTCCCGCACCAGATCCCGTCGTGCTGCCGTCAGACCATCGGGATCGCCATCGAGGGTGCCGTTGCCGTCGGTGTCGAAGTTCCAGCCGCTGAGGTTGTAACGGATCTCGCCCGAATTGGGATTCGTGCCCGTGGAGCCCAGGTTGTACTTGCGCGGGATGGTGCCGGCGGCTTGCCAGTAACCCACCCGCAGGTAGTTGGCCAGGGTCTGCAGGCTGGCGGCGGGTCCGGGGGCGGCCGTTGAGGTTCCGGTAACGGGAACGGCCGACTCGCCGCCGGGCTCCAGCGGGCCACCGCTGCAGGCCAGGCAGCCGCAGCGCAGCAGGTGGAAGCGGGTGCCGATGGCGTCGAGATCAACCCCAGCCTCGTTCGGGGTGCCTTCGCCCTTCTCCTGGAGGCCGGCAAGGGCTGAGGTGACGGCGACTGTGATGGGGCTCCTGGCACTGGTGGGTGCCCAAGCGGACGGGTTTGCGATCTGGCTGGTCTGATCGAGGAGGTGCCTCCTGGAGCGGGTTAGGGCCCACTCCTCCTGTGCCACGGGTTGCAGGAGGGTGCGGAAGGTGGGGGTGGAGACCATGGCCGCACGTCCTGTTTGTATAGGTTTTGCGCCCTTTGTACGGGATGAAGAAGCTTCCCAAAAGGGGCGCGTATCTGATCTCCTGAGTATCGCGAGACCAGACTTGTGCCTCCTCGGCTGCGCCCCTCCCCCCAAGCCCCATGTGGACGTCTCTCGTGATGACTGTTGTGGCCGGTGGCATGTTGCTCGCCGGGGAGCTCGACCCGCGTCCCCTCAGTGCCCTGCCGGCGGATGTGCAGCCCCTGGTGAAGGCTCTGCAGAGCCATGGCTTTCGGGTGCAGGTGGCCCTGCCCCCCCGCCCCGGCGCCTACGGCCAGTTCGAACCCCGCAGCCGCACCCTCTGGGTGTCGCCCCTCAGCCTGGAGCTGGGCATCGGCCGCCAGACCTTCCTGCACGAGGCCGTGCATGCGGTGCAGAGCTGCCCCACCGGGGTGGTGACCCCCATCGGCTGGAGCCTGCCCCTGGATCCGGCGGTGGAACGGGGCATCAATGTGGTGCTCTATCACGGCTACCCCACCAACAAGGCGGTGGAGCGGGAGGCCTTTGCCCTGCAGGGCCAGAGCGATGCGGTGCCCCTGCTGCTGGAGGCGCTGCGCCGGCGTTGCCGGTGAAGGAGTTGCGCTGAAGCAGTTGCGCGGAAGGAGTTGCGCCGATCAGCGCCAGTCCAGTCCTGGCAGGTGGGGCACGATGGCCGGGGTGACGGCCCGGTAGGCGCCGTATTCGGGAGAGAGCTCCAGCAGGCGCCGCTCCTCCCGATGGGCCTTGCCGCGGAGCACCAGGGCCAGGGCCACCAGCAGGGCCAGATGGAGCCCGCTGCCCAGGGCCACCGCCACCCCCAGGGAGCACACCAGCACGGCCTGGTAGAGCGGATGGCGGCAGCGGTCGTAGGCGCCCGTGTTGACCAGCGGCGCCTGGGGCATGGGTTCGGGCAGGGGGGTGAGGCTGGCCCCGAGCCCCCGCACCGCCTGGGCCGCGAGCCCCAGCCCGAGGGCGAAGGTGCCCCAGCCCAGCACTTTCAGCACCAGGGGCCAGGCCAGCCCGAGGGCCTCCGGCGCCGGGGTGGGCGGCAGCAGGTGGGCGGCGATCAGGGCGAGCTGGGCGATCAGCCACCACTCCCCGCGGCGGTTGTCGCCCAGACCCTCCCAGCTGAAACCCCAGTGGCTGAGGCGTGCGCGGATCGCTTCCAGGGGGTTCGCGGGCATGTTTCAGGCCACCACGCTCACCGTGGCGCCGTAGCCAGCCAGCTGGCTGTCTCCAGTGAGCAGAAGCATGGGTTCCACCTGGCTTTGGCACACCAACAGCCGATCAAAGGGATCCAGGTGTCCGTTTGCCGTTTCCAGATCGGCCACCGCCAGCAGGTGGGCGTTGCTGATCGGCAGCCAGCGGAATCCCTGCAGGGGCACGTGGCGCTCCAGTTCAGGAAGATCCACCCGGAGCTTGCCGATCGCCACCTTGATCGCCATCTCCCAGAGGGAGGCCTGGCTGATGAACACCTCCGCTCCTGGGGCCTGCACGCGCTCCACCACCGATGGCGATAGACGGCGATCGCCCTCGAGCCACCACAGCAGGAGGTGGGTGTCGAGCAGCAGTCGGCTCACTGCAACGCCTCAAACAGGCCATCCAGGGGTGCATCAAACGCTTTGTCCGTCTTGATCCGGCCGCGCAGCGCCCCTGGCGCTGACACCGTGCGGGTTGGGGCCTTCCAGGGAACGAGGCGCGCGACGGGGACGCCCGATCGCGCGATCACCACTTCCTCTCCCTGCTCCACGTCCTGCAGCAGCTGGGAGAGATGGGTCTTGGCCTGGTGCACATTCACCAGGTGCCGGTTGGCCAGGGGCTCCCTCGACGCAGCCATGCCTTCTTTCTGACTAAGCCTTAGTTTAGTCTGCCTTCCAGAGCCCGAGCCATTCCTGCTCCCGGCCCTCCACGGAGCCGCGGGCGGGTTCCCAGAGCTGGGGGGAGAAGCCCGCCCCCCGGATCTGCTCGGCCAGGGCCACCGGATCGCTGCCGTAGGGCGGCCCTCCGGGGCGGCTGTGGCACCAGAACAGGCCCAGCAGCCAGCCGCCGGGTTGCAGCAGATGGTGGATCTGCTCCAGGTAGGCCGGGCGCTGCTCCGGGGTGATGGCGCAGAAGCAGGTGTGCTCCACCACGCCCGCCAGGCTGCCAGCCCCCAGCCCAGCCCGGGCCAGTGCCGAGCGCTCGAAGAGATCGGCCTGCAGCCACTGCAGAAGGGATCTGCCCGGCCCGTGGAGCCGCCGCGCCTCGGCCAGGGCCTCCCCGCTCACATCCAGGCCGATGGCTTCAAACCCCAGTGCAGAGAGAAGGGCGGCCTCATGGCCCCGGCCGCAGCCGGGCACCAGCACCCGCCCAGGTGGTCGCGGAGCGCGGGGGTCGTGGCGCAGGGCCTGCTCCAAGGGCGGCGCGGGCCGGCCCAGCTCCCAGCCATCGGTTCCCTCCCGATAGCGCTGATCCCAGGGGGCGGCCACCCCGGCGTCATCTCCAGCCCTGGCGAGGCTCCCGGCCATGGCGATCAGGCGCCCGCCAGGGTTTGGAGCTGATGTTCCAACCGCTGGCGCAGGCGGGTCTGCACCAGGTGGCAGAGCTCCTCCACCAGCTCGCTATCGGCGTGATAGATCAGGCGCACGCCATCCCGTTCGCAGCGCACCAGGCCGGCCCGCTGCAGCTGGCCCAGCTGGCGGCTGATGTGCGACTGGGAGAAGCCCGTGGCCGCAATGAGGGAGGCCACATCCTTGGGCTTCTGCTTGAGCAGGCAGAGCAGCTGGAGGCGGGCCGGTTCGCTGAGGAGGCGGAAAAACTGGCTGTATTCCTCCAGCAGTTCGGGGCTGGGCAGGGCGTCCGAAGGGGCCAAGAATCAGCGCTTTATGACGGTAGGCGCATTATGACTGGGTGGCGGGCTCGCCTGCTCCAGGCCCCGGGTGCGGGCCTGCAGCTGGCGGGTGGCCGCCACCAGCTCCGGTGGCAGCTGGCCTTCCGCCGGGGCCACGGGGTGCTGCCCCAGACGGCGCCGGATCTGCCGCACCACGCCGGCCTTGCCCACCATCGCGGGCAGCAGCGTGATCGCCCGGGTCAGGTGGAACAGCTGCCCGGTGCGGGAGGGCGCTGGGCCGCTCCAGCGGCCGCCCCTGGCCTGGATCGCGAGCCACTGGCGGGCATGGCTGCGCACGGACCGGTGGTTGAGGTAGATCTGTCGGTTCTGATCCGGCGTCATCAGCAGGGGCAACACCCAGCTGGGCACGGTGGTTGCCGTGAGCCAGCGGGTGTGCTGCCAACCCGC
>JBEIGX010000201.1:0-4359 GCA_040381675.1 Aphanothece sp. | reverse complement strand
TTGGCCCTGGTGGCCCTGCTGCTGGTGGCGGCCCTGCTGGCGGCGGAGCGCTCCTGGCGTCGCCGGAGCCGCCGCTGGACCCTAGGAAGCGGGCTGGATCGGGCCCCTGCCTACCGGCTTCAAGGTTGGCGGGCCCTTTTGGCCCAGATCCTCGCCCTGCTGCCTCCCCTGCTCACCCTCGGGGTGCCCCTGCTGTGGTTGGCCGTGAGTTGGGACCAGATGCAGGTGCAGGAACCCCTGGAACTCCTCCTGCTCACGAGCCGTAGCCTCGGCCTTGCCCTGGTGGCTGCCATCGCCACCCTTCTCTTTGCCCTGGTTCTGGCCATTGCCCGCCGCTGGTTGCCCGATGCCCCCTGGTCGCCCCTGACCTTCCTTGCGGGCATGGGATACGCCGTGCCTGGAGCCGTGTTGGCCCTCGGTCTGATGCTCCTGGGGGGTGGAGCGGGGCTCGCACCCGTGGCCCTGTTGCTCTGGGGGTATGGCGATCGCTTCCTGGCAGTGGCCAAGCAGGGCCTCGATGCAGCCCTGGAGAGGGTTCCCCCCAGCCTCGATGAGGCCGCCACCTCCCTCGGCGGCAACTGGTGGGCCGTGCTCCGTCGTGTCCACCTGCCCCTATTGAGGGGGCCGATGTTGGTCGGAGCCCTGCTGGTTTTTGTGGATGTGGTGAAGGAATTGCCTCTCACCTTTGCCTTGCGGCCGTTTGATTTCGACACCCTTGCCGTGCGGGTGTATCAGTACGCCAGCGACGAGCGGTTGGGGGCGGCCCTGGTCCCGGCCCTGCTCATCCTTGGTCTGGGTTTGGTGTCTGCCCTGGCCCTGGTGCCCAGCCTTCAGCTCGGGGCCAGGGATGAGCCCTAGGGTTCGCCCGTGCAGGAGGGACACAGGGCCCGCACATTGAGCACCCCCTCCAGCAGCCGGAAGCCATGCCGATGGGCGGCTGCTTCTGCGGCTTCCAGCACCGCCGGATTCTCAAATTCCTCGATGCGCCCGCAACGCACACACACCAGATGGTGGTGAAGCCGCTGGTCGTGGCCGGCCAACTCGAAGCGACGCCCTCCTTCCGCCAGCTCCAGTTCCCTCAGGAGCCCCATGGAGCTCAGGAGCCGCAGGGTGCGGTACACAGTCGCCAGCGACACCTTCTCTCCTCGGTCGCGGAGTTTCTGATGGGCTTCCTCCGCGCTCAGGTGCCGGCCCTCCCCCAGGTGCTCAAACAACCCCAACATGCGTTCCCTCTGGGGAGTGAGCCGCTGGCCCCGGTCATGGAGGCTGCTGCGCAGGCTCATCGGGCAGCACTCTCCAGGGGAGCCACCTTTTCATCCAGATCCACCAGGCCTGCCGCCAGCAGATCGGCCAGGGTCACCACGATTCGGTAGCTCAGGGCGACGGCCAGAACGGGGGGCTCCGGCAGGGCAAGGCCCAGGCGCAGAAGCAGGGCCGCCTCAAAGACCCCCAGCCCCCCTGGGGCCCCCGGCACCACCAGACCGAGGGTCCAGGCCAGGGCAAAGCCGCTCAGCCAGGTGGTCCAGGGCACCATGGCCTGGAGGTCAAAAGCCCAGACGCAGCAGGCAAATCCGGCAAAGCGAAGCAGCACGAAGGCCAGCTGGGCCAGCAATGGTGTCCAGGGATAGCCCCCCACCTGGCCCGTCCATCCTGGCTCCGACTCTTGGCCCGACTCGTCCCCATCCCCCAGCCCAAGCTGGGACGCCTTGCCGTGCTCCAGCTGTCGAAGGAGGGGATGGAGCCAGCGGGGAACAAGGAGCCCCAAAGGCAGAAGAGCCAGTGCCCCAAGGCCGCTTTGCCATCCCCCCAGGCTTACGAGGGCGAGGGCGGCCGTGGCGGCCAGCAGGGGTTCGATCAACACGGCCAGCAGGGCGGTGGCCGTGGTGATGGGGGGGCCGAGGGCGGCGCTGGGTTGGCGCAGGGCCTGCACCCGGCTGGCCAGATGCCAGATCCCTCCGGGGAGAAACTTGCGAAGATTGGTGCTGATGTAGAGGCTCACCACGGGGATGGGGCGGGGGCGCAGTCCCAGCCAGCGCAGAATCACCACCCACGCCAGGCCGCTCACCACCAGGCTGAGCAGACAGCATCCCACCCCCAGCAGCAGCCAGAGCCAACCCTGGGCATCGAGCTGGTATTGGCGCAGCTGGCGGCTGTGACTCAGCAGGGCCGCCATCACGAAGCCCAGGCTCATGAACGTGATCCAGGGGCGGAGGCCCCCAGGAAGGCGCCAGGAGCGCCAGGAGCCTGCAGCGCCTCTGGCGCGCCAGTGTTGCAGGTTTTGCCAGAGCTGTTGGGGGAGGCGGGGAAGGGCGCGGCCGGCAACCGGTGCCTGCCTCAGTCGGCTCAGAATCCGCTGGCTGAGCCTCTGCCATGGTTCCTTCATGGGGCGTCTCCAGGGTGGGCCTCCAGCTGGGAGGGTGGGGTCAGCGGTGGATCGGCCATGGAGTCGTTCAGAAGCTGACGCATGTGGTCGAGAGACACGTGGTGCTGACGGGCCAGGGCCGCCAGGTCCCCATGTTCCAGCTTGAAGCGTTGGTGTCCGTCCGGGAGAGTCGTCCATTTGCGCCGAACCGACCCCCAGGCCGTTTCGACCTGCTCCTGGGTTCGAGGCAGCCGCCAGCGGTGCTGGTGGTCTTCCCGCAGGCCCAGGGTGGTGCTGTGGCGCCACCAGATCGCCCGCAGGGCCTCCCCCAGATCCGGGGGGGCCAGGGCCGTGAGCAGCGTGCCCGCCCGCCCCTTCTTCATCAGCACCGTCTGGCTGAACACCTCCACCGCCCCGCCCTGCCGCAGGGCCTCCGCCAGGAAGGCCAGATCTTCCGCCGTGGCGTCGTCGATCTGGGCTTGTTGCACCAGCAAGGGCTCACAGGTCAGGTCCCCATCCGCGTCCAGGGATTCAGCCACGAGGAGCCGCAGCAGGTTGGGCCGATCGAGGGGGCGTGTCCCCAGGCCCACTCCCATCACCTTGGGCACCAGGGCCGGAGGGGGCGAGAACCGAGTGGCCCAACAAGCCATCAGGGCCAGTCCCGTGGGGGTGGTGAGTTCGCCGGCGGGAAAGCTGGCGCTGCTCGCCAGGGGAATCGATTGCCGGCGGGCCAGCTCCAGCACCGCAGGAGCTGGGAGGGGCAAGATTCCATGGGCGGTGTGCACGCTGCCATGGCCAGCGGGAGGAATGGTGCAGATCACCGGTTCGGCGCCCAGGTGCAACAACCCGGCGCATACCCCCACCACATCCACCAGGGCATCGAGGGCCCCCACCTCATGGAAGGCCACCGCCTCCGGGGCATGGCCATGGACTGCCGCTTCCGACTCCGCCAGGCCTTGGAACACGGTCAGCACCCGTTCCCGCAGGGGTTGGGGCCAGGGAGCCTGGAGGATCTGCTCCCGCAGCGGCCCCCACAGCCGGTGGTGGGGTTGGGCTTCCAGGGGCTTCACCTCCAGGTGCACCCCCCGCAGGCCCCCGCTGCGCCGCTCCTCCCGCTCGAGCCGGTAGGTGCCTCCCAAGCCGAGAGCCTCCAGGGGACTGTGGATCACCTCTTCGGGCACACCCGCATCAAGCAGGGCTGCTAGGAGCATGTTGCCCGCCAGCCCCGTGGGGCAGTCGATCACCACCAGAGTCATGGGGTGAGGAGGGATCGGCCCAGTCGCGGGGCGCTTGTCGCCAGTTGGTGGGCCCGTTCCTCCAGTTCCTGTCGGCGGTTCTTCAGCAGGCTGGTCACCTCCCTGCGGGCCTGGCGCTGTTCCCGTTGTGCGGTGGCCACGTCATGTCCGGAGAGACCCCACAGGCGGCCCAGCTGGGCCTTGTCATCCGCTCCGCCGGCACTGGAGCCGTAAATCAATTCCTCTGCCACCATCCCTGCCTGCAGCACCCGGCTCCAGCGGCGTAGGTCTGACAGGGGCATCTTGGCCGCCGGAGGAAGCTCGAATTCCGTCAGGCCACCGCCGCTGACGCCCGCCTGGAAGGTGGCCCAGCTGCCCACCAGCACCCGCCGCACGGGCACAGCCTCCATCTGGGCGATCAGGCCATGGGCTGCTTCATGGATGGCAATCCGCCGCAGACGGGCCGCTCCACCCGGCAGGGCTTCGGCCACCACATGGCCCCCCCGGCCGCCGAGATAGGCCGCATCAGCGGTGAGTGCCGCCAGGGCCACCCCGGCGAAGAGGGTGGTGACCCAGGGGGAGACACCCACTGCGGGGCCGGCCACAGCGGCCACAGTGATAGCAAACACGGCCAGACCGGCGGTGAGGGCTCCAGTGTCTCCGGGGAAAGCCATGACCTAGGGACGGGGGCGGCTGATGGCCCGGCCATGGCCACGGGGAGTCGCTGGGCCGGCCCCCTGGGATCCCGAGCGCGTCTCCGAC
>JBEIGX010000200.1:0-4413 GCA_040381675.1 Aphanothece sp. | reverse complement strand
ATTGGCTTTGCACATGCCCATCCCATGGCTTTGCGCCGTGGGGTGAATTTTGCCGAAAGGCACCTAGAAACTCGGGCGTAATCCTGTCGGAATTGCTGAATGAATCAAATCGCGTCGTTCGCCTTCATGGCTGCCCTCCAGCCCCCCTCTCCCCCCTGGGCAGCGACGCCAGAAGGGTCTCGAACGCCTCCCCTTGCCCCAGCCAGACAGCCTCCTCCCGGGCACTGGGGAGCAGGGTCTGCAGCTCGGCCGGGGGGGGCTCACCCGAGCGGGGAGCCTTCTCCGCCAGCTCTCGGAAGCGTTTTACGGAAGTGCTGCTGGTGCAGCGCGATTTGCAGGCCAGCCAGGCGGCCTTGCTCACGGCCCAGACCGAGCAGGCCATCGCCTGTGCCGTGCTGGTGCGGGAGACAGGTCTCCCCCCAGCGAGGTTGGGCCCTTGAGGCGAGGAGCGATGACTGCCCTTGCCAGATGGGGCAAAATCATGAAGTCAGCACGTCCGGAGAATGTGGCAAGGCGCCGATCACCGGTTCCCATCCTGACCAGGCGGGTCTTCCAACCCCTGGCCGCTTCCCTGGCGATTGCCCTCTTCGTGCCATCCCTGGGGGCCTGCTCCCGCAAGTCCGCCGAGCCGGCGGCGGTGGTGGCACCACGCCAGGTGTCGGCCCTGGGGCGTATCGAGCCCGAAACCAAGATCCGCCGCGTCTCCGTGTCGAGCTCCGTGACCGGTGATCGGATCGAGAAACTGCTCGTGCAGGAGAACGATGATGTGACCCAGGGCCAGCCCCTGGCGATCCTCAACAGCTACGGCTCCCTCAAGGCCTCCTTGGAGGAAGCCAACGAAGTGGTGGCCGTGAACCGGGCCAAACTGGCCCAGGTGCAGGCCGGTGCCAAGCAGGGGGAAATCCGCGCCCAGGAATACCAGGTGGAGAGCCTGGAGCGCCAACTGGCCGCCGCCAAGCTCACAGGGGATCAGTCCGTGGCCTCCGCCAAAGCCAAAGCCCAAGAGGCCAAGCTCGAAACCCAGCGCTTCGACAAGCTTTTTGCCGCTGGTGGAGTCTCCGAGCTCGAGCGCGACCGCTACCGCACCAGGGCCAACACCACCCAGGCAGAACTGGCCAAGGCCATCGAAGATCGGGCAGGTGAAGAAGCCCGCCTGAGGGCCGACATTGCTGGTTCTCAGCAGACCCTGGAGAAAATCAAGGAGGTGCGTCCGGAAGACGTGGTGACGGCCCGCAACGAACTGCGCCAATCGGAAGCCGCCCGGGAACGGGCCAAGCAGGAATTCGACTTCGCCACGGTGCGAGCCCCCCAAGATGGCCGCATCCTCAAGATTTTTGCCTGGCCCGGCAGCAAGGTGGGGGATGACGGCCTGCTGGAAATGGCCGATACCAGCAACATGGTGGTCACCGCGGAGGTGTATCAATCCGATATGGGCAAACTGAAGATTGGCCAGGGTGCCACCATCACCGCCGACGGCTTCCAGGGAAGTCTCCGCGCCACCCTCTACAAGGTGCTGCCCCAGGTGCAAAAGCAAAGCACCTTTGCCGGCACCCCCGGGGAAAATATGGACCAACGCATCTATGAAGTGAAGCTTCGGCTCCAACCCGGACCCGAACAACAAAAACGCCTGGGCTATGCCTCCAACCTGCAGGTGAATGTGGTGTTCGATGCGGCGCCACCTCCCGCCGCCAAACCATGATCTCTGCCCTGCGCACGGCGTTGAAGCGCACTCCCCTGGCCTGGCTGCAGGTGAGCCACAACCCCGTGAAGCTGGCCATCGGACTGGCGGGGGTGAGTTTCTCCAACCTGCTGATGTTTTTCCAGCTCGGCCTCCTCGACAGCATCTACAACAGCCAGCGCAAACCCATCGAGCGCCTGCGGGCCGACCTGGTGATGGTCAGTGCCGGCTACAGCAACATGGGCTCCCTCCAGGTGTTTGACCGCAGTCGGCTCTACCAGGCCCTGGGGGTGGAGGGGGTGGAAGGGGTGTCTCCCCTGCATATCTCCCGAGCCACCTGGATCACGCCGGAAACCCGCAAGTCGTTTGATATCTACGTCTATGGGGTGAACCTCAACCGTCCGTCCCTCGCGTTCCCCGAACTTGAAGGGCAGCTCTCCCGGCTCCAGCCCCTGCGCAATGCCCTGTTTGATCGCAACTCCAAAAAGCAATATGGGGCTATCACCAGCGAGCTGAAAAGCAAGGGACTGGTGAATGTGGAGGTGAATCAGAAACAGCTTCGCATCATCGACACCTTCTCCCTCGGCTCCACCTTCGCCGCCGATGCGAACCTCATCGTGGGCGACAACACCTTCTATTTTCTCTTTCCTGAGAAAAATCCCAGCAAGATCGAGATGGGCTTGATCCAACTCAAGCCCGGCAGCGATCCGGTGGCGGTGCAACGGGCCCTGCAACCCCTGATGAGCAAGGATGTGAAGGTGCTTACCCGGAAGGAACTTTCCAATCTGGAACTCAACTATTGGAAGCGCAACTCCTCGGTGGGTTTCATCTTCTCCCTGGGTGTGCTCGTGGGTTTCGTGGTGGGCAGCATCATCGTCTACCAGATTCTCTTTGGTGATGTGATGAACTCCCTGCCCCAATACGCCACCCTCAAGGCGATGGGCTACACGGATCGCTACGTGATCTCCGTGGTGATCCAGCAGAGCGCGATTCTGGCCTTCGTGGGTTTCATCCCCGGCGTGCTCACCTCCATGGGGCTCTACTGGCTGCTCGCCACGGTCACCAAACTCTCTGTGTACATGACCACCGCACGGGCCCTTCAGGTGCTCCTGCTCACCTTTGTGATGTGCGTGGGCTCCGGCGCTCTGGCCACCCGCAAGCTGGTGCAGCTCGATCCGGCGGATGTGTTCTGAGATGGTCTCCTCCACACCGGACTCTGGTGGCGTCGGGCAGGAGCCGGTGATCTCTCTCAAGAACGTGAACCATTGGTTTGGCACGGGCGACGAGCGCAAGCATGCTCTGAAGGACATCACGCTCGACATCTACCCCGGAGAGATCGTGATCTGCACGGGGCCCTCCGGCTCTGGCAAAACGACGTTGCTCACCATGCTGGGGGGGCTGCGGTCCTGCATGGATGGGAGCCTACGGATCCTGGGGCAGGAGCTCCATGGGGCGAGCAAGGAGCAGCTGGCCCAGCTGCGGCTGAATGTGGGTTTCATCTTCCAGGCCCACAACCTGATGATGTTTCTCACGGCCCGCCGCAATGTGCGACTTTCCCTGGAACTGCACGACGCCTACCTGGAGCAGGATCTGGATCGGCTCGCCGCCGAGATGCTGGAGAAGGTGGGATTGGGAGATCGCCTGGATTACTACCCCGCCAATCTCTCGGGGGGCCAGCGGCAGCGGGTCGCGATCGCCCGGGCGCTGGTGAGCAAACCACGCATCGTTCTGGGGGATGAACCCACCGCTGCCCTTGATAAGGAATCGGGCCGCACCGTGGTGGAGCTGATGCGTCAGCTGGCGAAGGAGCAGCAAACCACGATCATCATGGTGACCCACGACAACAAGATCCTGGATGTCGCCGACCGCATCATTATCGTTGATGAGGGTGCCCTGGCCACCAAGGAACAGGAGGAGGCCTTCGTGTCACGGATGCGGGAAGGGCCGGGCTGAAGACCGGCCTGGCCTGGGGGAGGGAGGATTCCCGCCTACAGCCCCCGACGGACAGGCAGTAGCTTTTGCTTGCTGTTCCCCCTGCTCATGCTCCCCGACATCCTGGCTCTGATCAGCCTGGAGCATGGTTTGGATCCGACCCTGGTGCAGGACTTGCTGCAGCAGTGGGGGTATGGCCTGATCTTTGGGGCCATGCTGCTCGAAAACGCCGGGCTGCCCCTACCTGGGGAAACGGTCACCCTGCTGGGGGGCTACGCCGCAGGGAGCGGTCAGCTGAATGTGTTTGGCGTGATGGCCGCCGCTGCAGGGGGCGCCATCCTCGGCGACAACCTGGGCTACTGGGTGGGGAGACGGGCCGGATGGGGTCTGATCCTGCGGGTGGGTGGGCTGCTGCGCCAGTCCCCCGAGCAATTGGAGGCCTTGCGCGTGCAATTTCTGCGCCATGCCAATGCTTCCGTGCTGCTGGGGCGCTTCGTGGCCGTGCTCCGGGTGGTGGCCGGACCCATGGCCGGTGCCGTGGGCATGCCCTACCCCCGCTTTCTGCTTTGCAACACGTCTGGAGCCCTGCTGTGGGCCGGCACGATGGTGAGCCTGGCCTGGCTGGGCGGCCGCTGGATCCCCTTCTCTCAGATGGTGGGTGGGGTGGTGGATTTCGGTCTGGGCGCCCTTGTGTTGCTGGGTTTGGTGGTTCTGGTGCCGAAGCTCCTCTCCCGCCTGGAGCAGCGTCGCTCCGGAGCCACGCCTCCGGGCAACTTGGGCTGAGAAACAGGGGCCTGGTCTCT
>JBEIGX010000199.1:0-4417 GCA_040381675.1 Aphanothece sp. | reverse complement strand
CCCTTGCCCCCGCAGCTGCCCCTGGGGTGCGGCCCCCCACCCATCCACCGGCGATTCCTCGCCCTCGTAGCTGCCGAGCAAGCGCGCCATGGAACAGGCCGGCCAGGGCGATCCAGGCGATGTCATAATGACATCCGCAACCACCGCAGCATGCAGGTGCAGGTGCGTCTCCTTATTGAGCGCGAGGTGCGTTACGCCCAGGTGGCCGGCGTGGAGCGAGCCCGGCAATTGCGTTCTCTCCTGGCTGGACGCCATTTCCCCGACCTAGCTGCTGATCTTCAGGCCGACTGCAACCGCTGAAGCCATGGCTGCCCGCCATTCAGCGGGGCTGCAGCGGCGATGCCCTGTTGTTGATTCCAGATCTCTGCCTGCTCGAATGCGCTTCGGTGCTCTTGAAGCAGGTGCAACGCCAATTGCTCAGCGCGGATGAATGCCGAGCCCTCCTGGCGGATGTCTGCCGATCCGCCACTGGCCTCGAAAGTACTGGCGTACTATGGGCTGAGCGGCGAGGGCTCGGCGTGGGTAGGGTTTTGTTCTTCGACCTTCAAGGCTGGATCACGCTCTTCGCAGGCGTCTTGATTGCCCTGATCACGCTGTTCACTTCTTTCGGCCATGTCGACATCCCAGGCGCTGAAACCATCCAGCTCAATCAGCAAGCAGGAGTCGTTGGCGACGCAGGCTGGCGACGTTGAACTGGAGACCCTTCCAATCTGTTCAGCCCGCTCGATCAAGCTCACGACGCTCTTGATCAGTGCCTGATCCCGATAAGCGCCTTCACCCGTTTTCTGGTCTGACCCATTGATGCAATGGCATGTCTGTCCGCCCTCACCGCTGGCCTGGTTTGAGCTGCGGGAGGTGGGGCTCACCCTGTTGCTCACCCCCGCCCTGCTGCTGCCGTTGACCGGAGCTCTCGCCCTGCTTCTGGCCTGGTGGTGGCAACTCCCCCGTCTGGCCCTTCCGGCCGTGGCCCTGCTTGCACCCCTCGCCCTCAGCGCGCTCTACAGCCCCCTGGCCACAGCTCTGCTCAGCGGCTGGTTGACGGCCCAGCTGCCCCCTTCCGCACGGGCTATGGATGCTCGGCTCGCCCGGCCCGTCGCCGTGCTTGTCGGGCGCGGCCCTGCCATTGCCGCCGCCACCACCGAGCTGGCCGCTGCCCGCCTGCGCCAGGGCCTCGCGGTGGCTGCCTATGTGTCCGGCGATGAACGGGCCACGGCCGAGCGGCTGCTCGCCCTTGGGGTCCAACCCGCCCTCGTGGCCGGCGACTCCTGCGCCCGCACCACCTGGGAAAACGCCACCCTCAGCGCCGCCTGGCTGCGTCAGCATCACCCCGGCGCCCCCGTGCTTCTGATCACCGATCCCTGGCAGCTTCCTCGCGCCACCGCTGCCTTTCGCCGCCAGGATCTCGAGGTGACCTCCCTCGCCGCCGACCCCGCCCTGGAGCCCGCCGAACGCAACCGGCTGGCCCTCCGCGAAACCGCCGCCACCCTTCTGTATCGCCTGCAGGGGCGGCTTTGAGCGGCTTGGTGGGAAGGCGCGCGTCCAACCTCGGCCCACCCGGGCGATGTGATCCTGCCAGGGCAGCAGTAGATCATCGGTTCCGGGCCCGCTGGGCCATGTCTCGCTCGCGCCGGCGTTCAAGGCTCTCCCCAGAACGGATGGTTCCCCTTTGAACCGTTTGCTGCTGAGACGCTAGATCTAGCGCACCACATCTGGTGTGCAAAACCCCTTTGGTTCCTAAGCGCACCAAAAAACACCTTTCCCCCCCTCGTCGACCCTCGGTGGGGCTTCCAATCTCCCTACACCTTGCGCATGGTCTGGCTGCACTCTGGATGGGGCGATCTACGACACCCCACCGGTACCTGCCCTAGCGGCCCCGGCTGGCCACTAGGGCCTCCAGCTCCTGCTCCAGCGTGTGCAGCACGGCGTCCTGCCCGAAGCGCTGCTCCGCCAGCTGCCGGGCCCGTGCGCCCAGCTGTTGCCGGAGGGGCCCATCGTTCACCAGGCGCCGCAGCGCCGCTGCAAAGGCGCTCGGGTCTTCCGGATCCACCCGCAGGCCCGCCTGCTCCGCCAGGTTGCCCAGTTCGCTGCCCGCTGGGGAGCTGGCCACCACGGGGCGGCCGCTTGCCAGGATTCCCAGCAGCTTCGACGGCAACACCACATCTGCCGCTCCGGCTTTCTGGGGCAACAGGTGCACATCGGCCAGGTTGAGCCAATCGTTCAGCCGCTCCACCGGCTGCAGGGGCAACAGGCGCACCTGGGCCATCCCTGCCGTGGCCTCGGCCAGCGCCGCTTTGGTGGGGCCCTCCCCTGCCAGTAGCCACACCAGGTTGGGCACATCCGCCAGCTGCTGCATCACCGCCACCAGCAGCTCCAGGCCCTGCTTCTTGTTCATCGAGCCCGAATACTGCACTACCACCGCCCCCTCCGGCACCGCCAGCTCCCGCCGGTAGGGATTCTCCGCCGCCAACCCGGGGCCCCCGGAGCGCTCGGGGCCCTGGGGCTGGATCGCCCCCAGATCCACCCAGTTGGGCAGCAACATGGCCCGCCTGGCCTCCACCCCCTTCTGTCGGGCCCGCTGCACCATCGCCGCGCTGATCGTGCTCACCCGATCAAATTGTTGAAGGATGCGCCGCTCCCACCCTTCCGCCAGACCCCGCAGCCATTTCCCCTTCAGCATCCCCAGCTCGAAGGCCGCATCCAATTCGAAATCCTGAATGTGCAACCAGCTCCGGCAGTCTTTTCCACACAGGCGCTGCAGCAGCAGGGCCCCCGGGGCGCAGAAAAAGGCCGGCGCCACCGTGATCACCACATCCGGCCGCCAGCGCCGCTGGGCCAGTAGCACCGGCAGGCTCGTGAGGGCGAAGCTGGCCAGGTGCACCAGGCGGGTTAGCCCACTCGGCCGGCGCGGCACCCAGAGCGGACACCGCCGCACCTCCACCCCAGCGAATTCTGCAACGCTATAGCGATTGCGCACGGTGTTGTCCCCATTTCCTAGCCTCCAGCTGGGAAAGTAGGGCTGAGATGTTACAATACTCACCTGGTGACCTTGCTCTTTGAGCCAGATAGCCAGCTCCCCGCTGTATTTGCCAATGCCAACGGGTTCGGGGGAGAAGTTGATACCATAAATAAGAATGCGCACCTCCAATCCTTCCCGCTTGGAACAACCCAACCCAAACCTTAGGCGTGGGCCAGTTCCTGGAGGGCTTCTCCGTGTTTACGGCAAAGATCTCAACCGCCTGCTGAGGGTCCTCGACCCCACCCTGATCACGGCCCTCTTCCTGTTGGTCAAGGCCGGTTCAGCCATTCCCTTATCCAGCTCGGCGTTGGCGGTGTTTCTCCTCACCGCCCTGATCCTTCCCGCCGGCAAGCTCTATCGCAGCTACCGCCAAACCTCCCTCTGGACCCTGGTGCGCCGGGTGAGTCTCAGCTGGGCCCTGGTGCTCACGGCCCTGCTCCTGCTGGGCTTCCTGCTGAAGGTTTCGGCCACCTACTCCCGACTGGAGATGAGCCTCTGGGCTTTCGGGAGCTGGGGCCTGCTCATGGTGCTCCATGTGGGTAGCCGCAAGCTTCTGCGCTGGCATCGCCTCCGGGGTGGAAACACCCGCACCATCGCCTTCTGGGGCACCCCCTCCCAGGCCATCGACTTCCACCACAAGCTCCGGCAGCTCCCCTGGATCGGCCTGCGCCTGGTGGCTTGGTTTGAAGCGCCTAACTGCGAGCCGATTCCCCTGCCCCTCGCCATGCCCCCCTGCTCAGGGGGCCTGCGGGAGATGCGCCAGTGGCTCAACAGCAACGACGTGGATCAGATCTACTTCAGCTATCTCTCCTCCGCCGATCTTCCCCTCGAGGAGGTGCTGCGTTTTTTCGGCGACACCTGCAAGCCCGTCTATTACCTCCCCTGGTGGGCCAACTCCTCCATGCAATTTGAGGTGGACCAGCTCGGTGATGCCTACACGATCAACCTCTGGGGGCAGGAGGGCTCGTTCATCGACCACCGCATTAAACGTCTGGTGGATCTGGTGGGGGCCTCCCTGGGGCTGGTGCTGCTGGCGCCCCTCCTGCTGGTGATTGCCCTGCTGGTGGCGACCACCAGTTCCGGACCGGTGTTCTTTGCGCAAACCCGCTACGGGCTCGATGGCCGCTCCTTTCGCATGCTCAAGTTCCGCACCATGACCGTCACCGAGGACGGCGCCACCCCCGGCCTCCAGCAGGCCCGCCGGGATGATCCCCGGGTCACCCCCCTGGGCCGGATCCTGCGCCGCTGGTCGCTCGATGAGCTGCCCCAGCTGTTGAATGTGCTCGAGGGCTCCATGAGCCTGGTGGGGCCCCGTCCCCACGCCGTGGATCACAACGAGCACTACCGCCAACTCATCCCCGGCTACATGCAGCGCCATTCCTTCAAGCCGGGCCTGACGGG
>JBEIGX010000198.1:0-4444 GCA_040381675.1 Aphanothece sp. | reverse complement strand
GCGGATGTGGATGTGGTGATGATTGCCCCCAAGGGGCCGGGCCACACCGTGCGCTGGGAGTATCAGAACGGCATGGGCGTGCCCGCCCTGTTCGCCGTGCACCAGGATGCCAGCGGCAATGCCCGCGCCCTGGCCATGGCCTATGCCAAGGCCATTGGTGGCACCCGGGCCGGCATCCTGGAAACCAACTTCAAGGAAGAGGCCGAAACCGATCTCTTCGGCGAGCAGGCCGTGCTCTGCGGTGGCCTCAGTGAGCTGGTGAAGGCAGGCTTCGAAACCCTTGTAGAGGCCGGCTACCAGCCGGAACTGGCCTATTTCGAATGCCTCCACGAAGTGAAGCTCATCGTGGATCTGATGGTGCGTGGCGGTCTCACCGCCATGCGGGATTCCATCTCCAACACGGCGGAATATGGCGACTACGTCAGTGGGCCCCGCTTGATCACAGCGGAAACGAAGGCGGAAATGAAGCGCATCCTCAGCGACATCCAGGATGGAACCTTTGCCCGCAACTTCGTCGCCGAGTGTGAGGCGGGAAAACCGGAGATGACCCGCATCCGGGAGCGGGACAGCCACCACCCCATCGAGGAGGTGGGCAAGGGCCTGCGCTCCATGTTCAGCTGGCTCAAGACCAGCTGAACGGGCCGAGGGCGGCTCTGGCTGAGCGTGTTCCATCCCGCCCTGTTGGTGGTGTTGGCCTGTCTGCTGGATCGTCTGGTGGGCGACCCACGCCGCTGCTTGCATCCCGTGCAGGTGATGGGGTGGGCCATCCAGCACCTGCGCACCCTCAGTGAGGCCTGGGCGGGCGACACCCCTTGGAAACTCAGGCTGGCGGGGGGGGGGCTGACGCTGGTGGTGGTGGCCGGATCGGGGTTCACGGGCTGGCTACTCGAGACGATGGCCCGGGAGATGCCCCTGTTGGGCACCCCCCTGCTGCTGGTTGCCCTGGCCAGTTCCCTGGCGGGACGCAGCCTGGAGCAGGCGGTGCGCAACGTGCTCTCCGCCCTGCCGGATCTGGCGGAGGCCCGATCCCGCCTCGGGTGGATCGTGGGGCGAAACGTGCAGGATCTGCCGGAAGGGGAGATCCTGAGGGCCGCAGCGGAAACCACGGCGGAAAATGCCGTGGATGGGCTGTTTGCCCCCCTGTTCTGGATGCTGGTGGGGGCCGCCGTGGTGGCCCATTGGACCTGGGCCCCCGGCCCCCTCGCCCTGGCCTGGATCTTCAAGGCCAGCAGCACCCTGGATTCCATGCTCGGCTACCGGCAGGGCCGGTTGCGCTGGCTCGGCACGGCCGGGGCCCGGCTGGATGATGGTCTCACCTGGCTCCCCGCCCGCCTGGTGGCCTTCACCCTGCCTGCCATCAGTGCCCCCCCTCAGCGCTGGATGCGTCAGTGTCAGGCCGCGTTGCGGGAAGGGGCTGCCGATCCCTCCCCCAACGCGGGCGTATCCGAGGCGGCCTATGCGAACGCCGTGGGGGTGCAGCTGGGAGGAAGGAATCGCTACGCCGATGGCTGGCGCGAAAAACCCCTGTTGGGGATTGGGTTTCCGGCTCCAGATGAGGCCGCCGTGGAGAAGATGCTGGCTCTCACCCTGGGGCTGCAGGGGGCTTGGGTGATGATCGGCCTGGGGCTGGCTGCGCTCTAGTAAGCGCCGCGATCGCGGGGGTTGAGGACCACCATGATGGTTTTCAGCACGATCTGGAAATCCAAGGCGAAGTTGCGGGCGCGGGAGTAGCGCAGATCCAGGCGCACCCGCTGGCGGTAGGTGAGGTTGTTGCGGCCGGACACCTGCCAGAGCCCGGTCATCCCAGGGCGGACGGCCAGAACCTCATTCATGTGATGGCCATAGCGGGGAAGCTCGGCCCGCACGATGGGGCGGGGACCCACCACGCTCATCTCCCCCCTCAGCACGTTCAGGAACTGGGGCAGCTCATCCAGGCTGGAACGGCGGAGAAATTGTCCGATCTTGGTGATGCGGGGATCGTTCTTGAGCTTGTGATCCTTGGCGAATTCCGCCTTGAGTTCCGGTGAGGAGGAGAGGAGGGAATGGAGGATTTTGTCCGAATCCTTCCGCATGGTGCGGAACTTCACGCAGCCGAAAGTCTTGTAATCGCGGCCGATCCGCGGTTGCACATAAAAAATCGGACCCCGCGAAGAAGCCCGCACCAACAGGGCGAGGGCAAGGAACACAGGGGCTCCGAGGGTGAGCACGGAGAGGGAGAAAACAATGTCGCCGGTGCGCTTAACGAATCTGGATCGCTTCGACTGAAGATCAATCAGCTCGGCGGGAGCCAGCAAGCCCGGCCGCAAAGCAATGATGTTTCCAGGCTGAACTGGCGATGCAGATCCTGCACTCAGCACCATATTTCACCCGTATTAACACAACCGAAAGTAACGGAGTTAGTCCAGGACATCCCACTCCAAGAGGCCACTCATGCCAGAGGCACAGGCATAGGCAGGGGGATTCGATGGTGGTTCTGTCGGCGTTGATGCGCGTCCCAGAGCCGCTGTAGCTGATCCGTCATGCGCTCGTGAAAGCAGGCCGGTGAGAAGGTTTCCGCCCAGCGCCGTTGCCCTTCTGCCGGCAGTTGGCGCCAGAGCGCCTGGGTATGAAACCGCTCCAGGGCTGCCGCCAGGCACGCCACGCTCTGTTCGCTCACCCAGAGGCCGGTGGGGTGGGGGCTCTGGTGATCGAGGGGGCGCACGCTGTCGCAAAACCCGCCGGCTCCATAGGCAATCACGGGGGCACCGGCGGCCATGGCTTCCACCGGGGCGATCCCGAAATCCTCCAGCCCCACATTCACGTAGGCCCGGCACCGTTCCAGCCAATCGGTGGCCTCGCTGTTGGAGCAGCGCCCCAAGAAGCGGACGGTGGGCCCCGCCATGGCCTCCAGCCGTTTGCGCTCCGGCCCATCACCGATCACCACCAGGGGCAACCGGGTCTGGTTGCAGGCCTGCACCACCAGATCCACCCGTTTGTTGGGCACCAGGCGGCAGAGGCTGAGATAAAAGTCGTCGCGGGGACGGTTCCAGCGGAAGCGATCCACTTCCACCGGTGGATGCACCACCGTGGCCCGCCGCCCCCAATAGCGGCGAATCCGGCTGGCCGTGAAGCGGGAATTGGCGATGAAGGCCGTGGGGCGCTGGGCACTGAGCACGTCCCACTGGCGGAGCTGGTGCAGCTGGAGCCGCACCAAGGGGCCCAGGGGCCCCCTCGCCAGCTGGGAGCTGACGAGATAAGGATGCATCTGGTCCCAGGCGTAGCGCACTGGGGTGTGCACGTAGCTCACATGGAGCTGATCCGGACTGGTGAGCACCCCCTTGGCCACCAGATGGCTGCTGCTCACCACGAGGGGATAGGCCCCCAGGTCGAGCTGCTCAATGGCCAGGGGGAGCAGGGGCAGATATTGCTGCACATGGCTCACCCCCCAGGGGAGGTGCTGGATGAAGGAGGTGCGCACCTGGCGGCCCGCCAGCCAGCTCTCGGGCCGCTGGCTTTCCCCATCCACCAGGGCAAAGAGATCGGGCCGGGTCCCCCCGCTGCTGAGGAGCCCATCCAGTTCCCGGGCCACCTGCTCCGATCCCCCCACGGATCGCGGCGTGAACCATTCATGCACCAGGGCAATGGCTGGGCTTGTCACGAAAACTCTCAGGCGATTGCCCTTCGGGGAGGAGATGCCGAAGCTAGGCGAGTTGCTGTTGGAGACAACTCGGCCGATGGCGATCCGCGAGCTTTTGGAAGATGCCCTGAAGGAGCCCACCATCGGCATCACCCCGTGCTTTCGCTGGCATGCCACCCCTGTGGGAATTGCAGCCCTGTGGTCCGAAGGGCAACCTCCTGCCTCCCCGCCGTTTGAGGCGGCCCTGAAGGAGGGCCTGCAGGTGGGGCTGGATCTGAGCCGGGAGGAACGGGAGTTTCACCAGGTGAAATCCGGGCTGGTGCTGCTGTTCCACTCCTGAGGCTCCCGCCGGCCCCCCGGTGATCCCTAGGGTGCCGGGCCATGGAACCTGTCCACGTCGTTCTGTTCAAGCGGGATCTGCGGGTGCACGACCATCGGCCCCTGCGGGAGGCCGCGCGCCGCGGGCGGGTGCTGCCCCTCTACGTGGTGGAGCCGGAGCTCTGGGCCCAGAGCGATGCCTCGGCGCGCCAGTGGGCCTTCTGCGCCGAAGCCCTCGCCGATCTCCAGGCGGATCTGGCCCGCCTCGGTGCCCCCCTGGTGCTGCGGGTGGGGGAGGTGATCGGCGTGCTGGCCCACCTGCAGACCCAGGTGTCGCTTGAGGCCCTCTGGAGCCATGAGGAAACGGGGAACGGCTGGACCTACGCCCGGGATCGGGCCCTGGCCCGCTGGTGCCGCACCGAGGGGATCCCCTGGCACCAGTTTCCCCAGAACGGGGTGGTGCGGGTCCTCGCCAGCCGGGATGGCTGGGCGCAGCGCTGGGAGGAGCGC
>JBEIGX010000197.1:0-4471 GCA_040381675.1 Aphanothece sp. | reverse complement strand
GTGGAGGCCCTCTCACGCTGGCGCTCCCAGGGCCCTGTGGCCATGGTGGGTGATGGCATCAACGATGCCCCCGCCCTGGCCGCGGCTGATCTGGGAATCGCGGTCGGCACAGGCACCCAGATTGCCCAGGATTCTGCGGATGTGGTGGTGATGGGAGAGAGGCTCACCGACGTGGTGAACGCTCTCCAGTTGGCGCGGAGCACCATGGCCAAGGTGAGACAGAATTTGGTCTGGGCCTTTGGCTACAACCTGATTGTGTTGCCCCTGGCCGCCGGAGCCCTGCTGCCATCCTTCGGGCTCCAGCTGACCCCCCCCCTGGCCGCCTTGTTGATGGCCTTGAGCTCCATCACGGTGGTGGTCAATGCCCTCCTGCTGCAGGAGCCGCGAGGATCTGCATCCGTTGCACCGAGCCATGGCCACTAGGGGATGTTTCGTGGTGCTGGAAGGCATCGATGGCTCTGGAAAAACCACCCAGATGGAGGCCCTCAGCGCGTGGTTGCCCCGTAGCGGTCTGCTGCCGCGAGCCGCCAACGTGGTGCTGACCCGCGAGCCGGGGGGAACGGCCTTCGGCGGGGCTCTCCGCGAGCTCCTTCTTCACCCCCCCGCCAACCAGGTGCCTGGGGAGAGGGCGGAATTGCTCCTCTACGCCGCCGATCGGGCGCAGCATGTAGTGGAGCGGATCCTGCCGGCCCTGAACGCGGGCCACTGGGTGCTCTCCGATCGCTACAGCGGCTCCACCGAGGCCTACCAGGGCCATGGCCGGGGCTTGTCCCTGGAGGCGATCCGCCAGTTGGAGACGTTCGCCACCGCCGGCCTCCAGCCCGATCTCACCCTCTGGCTGGACGTTCCCCTCCAGGAGGCCCTGCTGCGGCGTGAGCATCGGGGGAACGATCGCATCGAAGCGGAAGGGGAGGCGTTCCTCCAGAGGGTGCAGGAGGGCTTCGCTCTTCTGGCCCAAAGGCCCGGCTGGTGCCGTGTGGAGGCCACAGGTGATCCCGGGACGGTGACGGAGAGGTGCCGCCAGGCCCTGCTGGAACGCTGTTCCCCCTGCGATCCAGCGCCCCCCCATGGCTGACGCCCATCTGTTTGCGGAGCTGGTGGGTCAGCCCCTCGCCGTGCAACTGCTGCAGGCGGCCCTCCAGCGGGGCCGGCTGGCTCCGGCCTATCTGTTCATGGGCCCCGATGGTGTGGGCCGGCGCCTGGCGGCTCACCGGTTCCTCGAGGGGGTGTTCACGGGCGGAAGCACGGATGGAGGCCTCCGCCGGCGTCTGGCCCAGGGAAATCTGGCTGATCTGCTCTGGATCGAGCCCACCTACCTTCACCAGGGCCAGCTGGTGCCGGTCTCCCAGGCGCAGGCCCAGGGGGTGAGTCGCCGCAGCCCTCCCCAGATTCGCCTCGACCAGGTGCGGGAGGCGGGGCGGTTTCTGGCCCGCCGACCGATCGAATCCCCCAGGCCCCTGGTGGTGATCGAAACCGCTGAAGCCATGCCCGAGGCTGCGGCCAACGCCCTGCTGAAAACCCTGGAGGAACCCGGGGATGGCCTGCTGATCCTGATCTGTGCTGCCCCTGAGCGGCTCCTGGTCACGATCCGCTCCCGCTGCCAATGCATCCCCTTCCAGCCCCTCTCCCCCACCCAGATCGCTGAGGTGTTGGCCAGGCAACCCATCGCCGCGGAGAGTGCCCCGCCGCAGGATTCCCAAGCCCTTCTGGCTTTGGCGGGGGGGTCGCCCGGGGCCCTTCTGGACCACCGCCGCGAGTGGGATCGTTTGCCGGAAGGTTTAGCCGCCCGGCTTCAGGAGATGCCCACGAACCCTCTGGAGGCGCTGGACCTGGCCCGGGAGGTCAGCGAGGGTTTGGAGGGCGACCAGCAGCTCTGGCTCCTCAATTGGTGGCAAACCTGGCTGTGGCACCAACACCACAACCAGCGCCAGATGGCCCGTCTGGAGGTGTTGCGCAAGCATCTGGTGGGCCATGTTCAACCCCGGCTGGCCTGGGAGGTGACCCTGCTGGAATTGGGGCGGATGTCCAAGGACGCCTGATTGGGGTGGCGTCTCGGGAGGAACAGTGTCAAGAAGCCTGGCGGGATTCCGCCATCAAGGGCACGAGGTCGGGGAGTTGCTCTTCCGTCGGCAGCTCCAGGCAGTAGCCAGCCCCGTAGACGGTTTTGATGAATCGGGGCTTGCGTGGATCGGGCTCCAGCTTGGTGCGAAGGTGGCGCACATGAACACGAATCGTCTCGATGTCATCGTCGGGTTCGTAGCCCCAGACCTCTTTCAGAATCAAGGAAGGCGCCACGGTCTGGCCATGCCGTTGGAGGAGGCAATGCAGCAATTCGAATTCCAGATGGGTGAGCCGGACGGGGAGGTCAAACCAGATGGCCTCAAAGCGTTCCGGGACCAGGGTGAGGCAGGAAAAACTGAGAATCTCGTTGTGTTTGGTGGAGAGAGGAGCCCTTTCACTGCGTCGCAGGAGGGCCTTGACCCGCACCATCAACTCCTCCAGGTCGAAGGGCTTGGTGAGATAGTCGTCTGCACCGGAGTTGAAGCCGCTGACCTTATCCTTCGTGCCCCCCAGGGCCGTGATCATGAGGATGGGGATTCGGGCCGTTCGTTCATCGCGCCTCAGCCGTTGGCAGAGGGTAAGACCATCCACCTTGGGGAGCATCAGATCCAACAAAATCACATCCGGGCTGTATTGCAGCGCGAGGGCCTGGCCTTTGATCCCATCCTCTGCCCGCTGCACGTTGAAACCTCCGTGCTCCAGATGGCCGGCCACCAGGTCACGCATGTCGCTGTCATCCTCAACAAGAAGAATGCAGGGTTTCATGGAAAATCGGGGCGTGCGGAGAGGTTAAAGGATGGAACGAGGACCAGCCTGAATGCTTATTTTGCGGTGAATGTCGGAATTTGGGGGAGATCCGAAAGATTTCGGTGCGATCCACCCCTCTGCCGCCAGTGATCCAATGGATCACGGTTGGACTTGTTTTGGAGTGAAAACAAAACTCCCCGGGCGGGATTCGAACCTGCGACCAATCGGTTAACAGCCGACCGCTCTACCACTGAGCTACCGAGGATTGACGTCCCCGATGGGGACAACTGACCTTACCCGCCCCCCCCTCCCGTGGGCAAGAGGTTCGCCACCAGCGTTGCCCCTGATTGCCACGGCCCCACCCTGCCCAGCTCCATGCGGGCCGCTCCGTCGCAATGGTTCAGTTCCTCCAGCCGGTGGGTGATCCACAGGGCGGTCAGGGGGGTCTGGGGATGGCGGCAGAGGTCGCTGATCAGGCCGACCACGTCCCTCTGGCTGTCGGGATCCAGGAGGGCGGTGGGTTCATCGAGCAGGAGCAGGGTGGCTTCGGCCGCGAGGGCCCCGGCGATGGCAAGCCGCTGCTTCTGTCCTCCACTGAGTGTATGGATCGGTCGGGTGGCCATTCCCTGGAGGCCCACCAGAGTCAGGAGCTGCTCCACCCGCCGCTCCCTTTGCTGGGGGGTCAGGGTTTCTGGAAGTCCGAGCTGGAGGTCACTGCCACAGGTGGGCATCAGCAGCTGGTGGTCTGGATTTTGAAACACCATGGCTGGATGCAAGGGCGTCAGGATCGTCCCCCGAGTGGGTTGCAGCAATCCGGCGATCAGCCGTAGGAGGGTGCTTTTGCCACTGCCATTGCTTCCCACCAGCATCCACAGGCCGGGCCTGGGGATCTGGAGGCAACAGTGGTGAAGGGTGGGCCGATCAGGGGCCCACGCAAAATCAAGGTCCTCCACCACCAGGGGGAGGCCAGGCTGGCCTGCGGATGCGGACACGCTCGTTTGACCCACCTCACCCTTCAAAACTGAAGCCGGGTCGTTTTCCGCTCCCGCCAACGGTTGATTTTTCAAAGATCTGGACGGCCACCACTTCCGAGGTCAGAAGGCGGATGCGCTTCTGGGGATCCTTTTCGCAGGTGAGCTCCAACAGCTTGGGGGTTCCGCTCTCGAGCACCCGACCGATCTCCTCATAGAGGGCCTGGGCCGGCTCCAGCTCCTTGCGTTGCACCGAAATGGGCATGGGGGTCAGGCGGAGGGAAAGCTCGACGACGTACATGGTGAAAACGGGCGCCACCCCACTCTGGCGGAAAGGCCTCCCAAAAATGAGAATCCACGCGACGTCGCGCCTTGGCCTTGGATCCAAGTCCAGGGTGGGTCCGATCCCTGTCGGGTGAGCAAATTTGCTCATTTGCTCCAGGACTGGCCACCGCGTGGCGCACCAGCCGGCATCACCCCTTACCATTCCAAACGTAACGCTTCGTAAAGCAGCTCCCATGACGATCGCTGTAGGACGCGCGCCAGCAGCTCGGGGATGGTTTGACATCCTCGACGACTGGCTCAAGCGCGACCGCTTCGTTTTCGTGGGGTGGTCTGGTCTGTTGCTCTTCCCCTGTGCCTACCTGGCACTTGGCGGTTGGCTCACCGGAACCACCTTCGTCACTTCCTGG
>JBEIGX010000196.1:0-4485 GCA_040381675.1 Aphanothece sp. | reverse complement strand
TGGTGTGAAGTTGCCGGAGGACCCCCTCCTCGCGTCCTTGCAGCGGCACTTCGGGTGGTCGGCCTTTCGCGATGGCCAGAGGCCGGTGGTGGAAGCTTTGCTGGAGGGTCGTGACTGCCTGGCCGTTCTTCCCACGGGGGCCGGAAAGTCGCTCTGCTATCAGCTTCCGGCGCTGGTGAGAGAGGGGCTCACTGTGGTGGTGTCGCCCCTTGTGGCCCTGATGCAGGATCAAGTGCGTCAGTTGCAGAAGCGGGGCATTCCCGCCGCCTGCCTCCATCGGGGTCTGCCCTTCAACGAACAGCGGTCGCTCCGTCGTGCCCTGGAGGAGCGACGCCTTCGCCTGCTTTATCTCGCCCCAGAACGCCTCGAGGTGGAGAGTGCTCGCCAGCTGCTGGAGGATTGCGTGGAATCCGGTGGCCTGGTAGCCCTCGCCGTGGACGAGGCCCACTGCATCAGCGCCTGGGGCCATGACTTCCGCCCGCACTACCGCCGGCTCGGCCACCTGCGGACTCTCTTCCCGGGGGTTCCCCTGGTGGCCCTGTCGGCTACGGCGCCGCCCCAGGTGAGGGCAGACATCATCCGCCTGTTGGGGCTGCGCCAGCCCCTGGTGCAGGTGCGTTCGGCCCGTCGCCTCAACCTCACCTATTCCATGCGGCGGCGGTCAGCCCGGCCCCTGGTCGAGGTGCTGGAGGCCATTGCCCAGTCGCGCGGGGCCGTGTTGATCTATGCCCGCACCCGGCGCTCCGTGGAGGAGTGGACGGCGCGCTTGCGGGCTGCGGGCGTGGAGGCGATCGCCTATCACGCCGGCATGGATGCCACGCTTCGGCAGGAGGCTCTTGAGCATTTTCAGACCCATCCCAGGCCGGTGTTGGTGGCCACGGTGGCCTTCGGCATGGGCGTTGACCGGGGGGATGTGGGGTTGGTGTTGCACCTCCACCTGCCCGCGAGTGCGGAGGGCTATCTGCAGGAATCGGGCCGGGCAGGGCGAGACGGCCAGCCCGGCCATTGTTTGCTGCTCTTCTCCCCTACGGATCGGGAGCGTCTGGGATGGGCCATCCGATCGGGCGGGGCCGATGCGCCCGAGGGGGCTGATCCGGAGGGGCAGCGTCTGATGATTGCCCAGCGGCAGTTACGGCGCATGGAAGCCATTGCCGAGGGCGAGGCCTGCAGGGAGCAGGCTCTGCTGCGAGCCGTTGGGGAGGTGGTGGAACCCTGCGGACGCTGTGATGGCTGCAAGGGCACCAAGGCCACGCAGGATTGGTCGCCCCAGGCGGCTGCTCTTCTGGGCGCCCTACAGGACAAAGGAGGACAGACCCTGAAAAGCCTGGTGGAGCAACTAGGCGGGGGGAAGGACGGGGAGGCTGAGATCTGGAGCTGGCTCAGCCGCAGGCTCGTGCAGGAGGACCTGATCGGCGAGAGCGATGACGGCTTTCAGCGGCAATGGATCAGGAGCTCCGGGCTCCATTTCCTTCGCTCTCCCTGGCCCCTGCACTGGCAGGGACCAGAGGTCTTCCGGGCTGGCGAATCCGAGGCGGCGGACTCAGCTGCTGCGGCGTGAGCAGAAATCGTTCACCAGCTTGGTTTCTCCTGCGGAGACGGGGTCATTCCAGGTGCCCCACTGGCCAGCCACGTTGGTGCCGTTGATCTTGCGGGCACCGCAGTTGATGGAGGTATAGAGGGCTTCGCCCTTGGCATTGAGGGTGGCGGCCACCATGCTGCCGCCCATGGGCTGCCAGCTGGTCCAGTCCACCTGCACGGGGCCATAGGCCCTCCAGTCGCTCTTGCCGGTGGCAGCTTCCTGGACGGGCGCGGCGGCAGGGCGGGGCGCCACGGCCACCGTGGCGGGTTTGGGCTGCGCCGTCACGGCAGGACGGGGCTGGGCCGCTGTGGTTGGACGGGGCTGGAGCTGGGGCTGGGGAAGGGCGGCTGTGGGTTGGGGCTGGGCGGCTGCGGGCTGGGGTTTGGGCTTGGTGGCTGCAGGCTGGACGCTGGGGCGGGGGGCTGCGGGAGCGGTGCCCTTCAGCTTGAGAGTGCTGCCGGCATGCACGTTGTTGGGATCCTCGATGGCGTTGAGGGCCACCAGCTGGTTCACGGGGAGGCCATAGCCCCTGGCGATGGCGGAAAGGCTCTCGCCCTTGCGCACCACGTGCTGAGTGGCCTCTGGGGTGTAGCTGAAGGTGGTTGGTTTGGTCGTTGTGGTGGAAGCGCCCTTCAGCTTGAGCACCTGACCCGCCTCCACGTGATTGGGGTTCTTCAGGCTGTTGAGGGCCATCAGGGTGCTCACCGGCACCCCATGGCGATCGGCGATGGTTGAAAGGGTTTCTCCTTCACCCACGGTCACCGTGGAGGTGGCTCCGCCCTTGGCCGAGGCCCCACGGCTGCTGCTAATGCCCTGGGGCAGCTTGAGCTGGGTTCCCGCTTCCAGGTGGTTGGGATTCTTGATTTTGTTGATCTCGATCAGCCGTTGCACACTCACGCCCAGCCGATCGGCGATTTCCGAGAGGGTTTCCCCAGGTTGCACCCGCACTGCTCCTGCCATGGAGGGCAGGGGAAGGACCAGGGCGAGGGCCAGGACGGCAGGGGCGCAGCGCATGGGACTTGGTCATTCGACGAGCTCGGCGCACGTTAAGGAGCCTTGCCTTTGAGATCCAGTCCCTTGGAGCGCTTTTGCGGCAAATTGGTTGATTACAACCCCAGCAACCGTTTGAGGATGGGGAGTTTGTTGGCGTAGGGCGGGTAACGAAAGGGCAGATCCGGCTGGAAGCTCCGCTCCAGGATGCTGCGCTGGTGGGAAAAGGTGAGAAAGCCGGTGTGGCCGTGGTAGGCCCCCATGCCGCTCTCCCCCACGCCCCCGAAGGGCAACTGGGGGGCCGCCACCTGCAGCACCACGTCGTTGAAGGCCAGGCTGCCGGAGCTGGTGCGGGAGCGCAGGTGCTCCCGGTCTTCGGGCCGCTGGCCGAAGAGGTAGAGGGCGAGGGGTTTGGGCCCCGCCTGCACCCGGCGAATGGCACCCTCCAGGTCGGGCACGGTGACGATGGGCAGAAGGGGACCAAACAGTTCCTCCTGCATCAGGGGGTCCTGCTCGGGGTCATCCACCTTCAGCAGGGTGGGTTCGATCCGGCGGTGTTCCCGGTCGGTGCGGCCCCCCTGCATAACCTGCCCCCGCTGTTGGGCTCCCCTGAGAAGATTCGCCAGACGGTCGAAGTGGGGCAGGCTCACCAGTTGGGCCAGATCCGGACTGGCGAGGGGGTCGGGGCCATAGAGACGGCTGATCTCGGTGGCCATGGCGGCCACAAGGGGGGCCCGCACCTCGGGAACCACCAACAGATGGTCGGGGGCCACACAGGTTTGGCCCGCATTGAGCCCCTTGCCCCAGACCAGCCGCCGCGCTGTGGTGGCCAGGGGGGCATCGGCGAGCACGATGGCCGGACTCTTCCCCCCCAGCTCGAGGGTGAGGGGCGTGAGGTGCGGCGCGGCGGCGGCCATGATCAGACGGGCCACCCGGGCTCCGCCCGTGAAGAAGATGTGGTCGAAGCGGTGCTCCAGCAGCTGGGCGGCCACCTGGCCGTCCCCCTGCACCACTTGCACGGTGCTGGCGGGGAAGGCCTCCTGCACCAGGAGCGCGATCAGGTTGGCGGTGTGGGGGGCCAGCTCCGAGGGCTTGATCACCGCCGTGTTGCCCGCCGCCAGGGCGCTCACCAGGGGTTGGAGGCAGAGCTGGAAGGGATAGTTCCAGGGCCCCACAATCAGCACGCATCCCAGGGGCTCGGGGCGCACCTGGGCTCGGGCGGGCCAACTCCAGAGCGGAAGCCGGATGGCTTGCCCGGCCATCCAGCGTTTCAGGTGGCGTCGGGTGTGGCGGAGCTCCTCCTGCACCCCGGCCCATTCCACGTAGGCCTCCAGCGGGGGCTTGCCCAGGTCCTGGGCAAGGGCCTCCAGCAGGGCCGATTCGGCTCCTGCCAACAGGCCCTGGAGCCGCTCGAGCTGTTCCAGCCGCCATTGGAGCGGGCGCGTGGTGCCCTCCCGTACTTGCTGACGCATGGCCTCCACCGTGGGAGAGAGCAGGGGCTGGGCGACGGACATGGCGTTCACGGGCAGCTTTGCTGGGCCACCACCAGCCGCAGCGCATTGAGCTCCGGCTCATTGGGCCCTTCGTGGGCAAAGAGGAGGGCGGTGGCAAGGGAGCGGTCGCCTTTGGCCAGCAGGCCATCGATGGCCGGAAGCCAGGCCTGGGGACGCCCCTGGAGGGATTGGAGAAGGCCATCGCCTTCCCGCAAGCGCCCGGGGCCTGCCCCTACCAGTTGGATCGAGGCGTAGTGGTCGGCGGTGGCTCCGACGGGTCGCAGGCGGATCGTGAAGGCCTGCCGGGGCTTCAGGGGGGGCAGGGGCCAGGCCAAGGGGCCTTCGAGAGCCTCCCCCGCCAGGGATCGCCAGCTCCAGAGAACCCTGGAGCCCTGCTCAATGCGCAGCTCGGCCAGGGGCTCC
>JBEIGX010000195.1:0-4539 GCA_040381675.1 Aphanothece sp. | reverse complement strand
GTGAGCTCAAACTCCACCATCTGTGGATCGATGCCATGGCGCTGCAGGCACTCCATCACGAACCGCGACAGGCGCCCAGCTGGATCCTCTAGCTGCACCGGCGAAAGGTTGATCGCCAGCGGCAGCTTGGGCAGGCCTGCGTCTCGCCACTGGGCCAGCTGGCGGAAGCAGGAGTTGATCACCCATTCGCCGATTGGCTGGATCAGCCCAGTTTCCTCGGCGATGGGGATTAACTTGTCCGTTGAGATGGCCACCCCATCGCTGCCATGCCAGCGCAGCAGTGCTTCGGCGGCCACGATCAGGCCCTGGCTGTTCACCTGGGGCTGGTACACGATGCTGAGCTGATCGGCGCTCAAGGAGCGCCCAAGCGCCAACTCCATCTGGATGCGCTCCTGGATGTGCTCGCTGATTTGGATGGAATAGAGCTGCAGCTGCCGGGGGCCGTGCCGCTTGGCCTCCGTCAGGGCAGTGTTGGCGGCCTGGAGCAGGCCTTCGGCGCTGGAAGCGTGCGCGGGCCAGAGACTGACTCCGATGCTTACGGGAATGCCCACGTGGTGCTCGTCGCTCAGCAGATCAGAAGTGGCAAGACCCTGCTGCAACTGCTGGGCCAGATCCCGGGCCCCCTCGATCGAGGCGATGCCGACGCGGATCACCAGGAACTCATCACGGCCGGTTTGTGCTAGCCAGTCGGCAACGTGGAGCTGTCGCCTTAGCTCATCGCCCATCCGACAGAGCAGATGGGTGCAGTGCTCACTGCCGAAGGTCTCCTTGAGACGCTGAAAGTTATCGATGGCAAGGTTGATGATGGCCAGCGTCTGGTCGTCTGCCGGGGCGATCAGCTGCTGGATCTGCCGCAGGGTGGCGGCGCGATTCGGCAGACCTGTGGTGGGATCCAGCCATTTCCGCTTTTCCAGTTCGCTGCGCAGGTTCTCCAGCTCGCTCACGTCCCGCACGGTGCCCTCGGTGATCTGGGGCCTCCCGCTGGCATCGAGGCTCGTTACTCCGCGGATCACCACTGGGCGAAGGCTCTGGCCACCCATCCGCACACGCACGTGCTCCTCGAATGCTTCTCCACCGCCACGGGCCTGCTGCAACGTGGCCTGAAAACGATCCCGATCGTCAGGCTGAATGGCGGCGAGGAACTGCGGCAGGTGGAGTGCAGCACCAGGTTCCTCGAGGGCCATACAGCGGTGGAACTGCAGGGAACCCTGCAGCTGTCCGCTGGCGTGATCGAGCTGCCAGCTGCCCACGGCCGCAATCTCCTCGACGTAGGCCGCCAGCCGCTGGCTTTCCAGCAGTTTGCGCTGGATCTCCTCATGGAGCTGGCGCTCCATGGCGACGCGGTCGTCGATCAGCCGCAGGCTAAGCACCAGTCCATCTACTGCGCCATCGCTGACCAGGAAGGGCCTCAGTTGGCTTTCCATCCAGTGGCGTACGCCCTCGTGATCCGCCAGCTGAAGACGGGCCGTGATTGAGGGCCGGCTGGAGATTGTGCGCAGCTGCCGCTGCCACTCCTGATGGCTCCCAGCCTCAAGAAACTCGCCCACCGGGCGGTTGAGCCAGTCGGCTGCACCGAAGCCCAGCGTGGCAATCGATGGTGACGCCCAGCGGATCACACCGTCATCATTGAGGCGCAGCAGGATATCGATGCTGTTGGTAGCCAGGAGGTGAAAGAGTTCATGCAACTCCAGGAGGCGCTTTTGGGCCCCCGGGCGTTCGGTGACATCGCGCCAGGTCTGGTTGATGCCATCCCCCAGCTTCACTGCGCGCAGGTCGTAGCAGCGCTGGGACCTGCCCAGCTCCTCCTGCGGGTCCATCCAGTCGTTGAGGATCAACGGCTTGCCGGTCTCCACCACCTGGATGTAGGACTGAAACAGCTCCGTGCGCTGACTGGCGGGATGCAGCTCGATCAGGCTGTGGCCGATCAACTGCTCGTGGGGGAGCTGATGGAAGACACATGCCGACGGATTAGCTTCGAGGAATACGAAGTCGGTGATCCGGCCGTCGCGATTGCGCACGGCGCGCAGAACCACATGCGGATCGACCATGGTGTCGATCACGGCTCGCACGGCTGGAGGCTCGCCACAAAGGCTCAAGATCCCGGACAGAGCGTGCCGCCATCCCTTGAATACTGGAATCCAGTCGCTCATCACCCCACGCTAAGGGCGGCGCAGCGGATTGCCGTGTAGACCTTTGGAATCAGCAATGCACCGTGAGGATCAGGATCTCCTGCGGTAGACAACAATGGCGTGGTGGCATCAAGAAAAACTGTTCACCCGGTTTCGGCCATGTTGCTTGGCCTGGTACATCGCCAGGTCAGCACGTTCCACCACGGCATCCACCGATTCCCCCTTGTGAATCAGGCTGACCCCGATCGACAAGGTGGGCACCACCTCACCGGTTGTCAGATCTAGAGGAGCGCAGGCAGCGGATTGAATCTTCCTGGCAAAGGCTTCCGCAGCCTCCAGGGATGGCATGCGGTTGAGCACCACCAGCAATTCATCGCCGCCGATCCGACCTACTAGGTCATCATGGCGCGTGTTGTCGAGCAGCCGGCGTCCCAAGGCTGAGAGCACCGCATCACCACCGCTATGGCCGTGGCGGTCGTTGATTGCCTTGAAGTGGTCGATATCACAGAACAGCACCGCAACCTCACCATCGCCCTGGCGCCGGTTGTCGCTGAACCTGGCTAGTCGCTCAAGGATCTCTTTGCGATTCATCAAGCCCGTCAGTTGATCCAGGCCAGCAGCGTGGCAGCGCTCACTCACATCGCGGAAGGTGAGCACCACACCATCACGACTGGCCACCGCACGCACATCCGCATGGATCGTCTCCCCAATCCTCCTGAGATGGATGGGCTGCTCATCAGCAATCCAGGGGATGCGGTTCCTGCAGGTTTTCTGCAAGGCACACAACAGCTTGATGTTCGTCTTCTCAGGAAGCACCAGGCTGAGAGGTTGTCCTAAAAGCTGGGCGTGATTGCGGCCAAAGAAGCTGCATGCCGCGGGGTTCACTCTTGCGATCCGCAGGGCCGGCGGTTGCAAGGCCGATGCTTCCAAGGTGAGAAACATCAGGGGATCGAGCAACGCATCCATCATCGCGGCGAGCTGAGCGCGCTGATGTTCCAACTCCAGCTCACGCTCCACCTGCTCGGTGATGTCGTGGTTAACGCCGATCATCCGCACTGGCGTGCCGTCAGCTCGGTAAGTGGTGCGGCTGCGGGCCTGGATGGTATGGACCGAGCCGTCAGGCCAGATCATGCGGAAGCGGGGCTGGTAGTCCCGCCAGCCCCGCAGGGCCGCCTGCAACTCCTGCATCACGAATGCTTTGTCGTCGGGATGGACGGCTTGCTCCCAGGCTTTGAGGGTGCCTTGGAACTCCTCCGCGCGCGGGCCAGGCAGGCTGACCAGCACGGGATCCCAGGTGAGCACATCGTTGGCAATGTCCCAATCCCACACCCCGACCACGCCGGCCATGGAGACGGCCTCCCGATAGGCGCTCTTGCGCACCAATTCGGTGACGTCGTCGCTTACACCCGCCTTCCGCTCGGGCTTGGCAGACCGGAGTTGACTGCCTCCGATGTGAATCGCCCTAATTTTAGCTTGAGCCATAAATAAAAACTATATAAATTATTGAAGCAAGCAATGATCTTGCGCTTTGCCATCCACTCCAGGGCGGTTGGGCTTGTTGCTGTTTGCGCCCAATGCCGCAACGGCACTCTCCTGGTCTGTCTTGCGGGCCGATCGCCAGGTGGAACCAGCCCACGAATTCAGACCATCCCAGCCTCTCTCTTTGCCAGCATCACCCTTGGGACGGTTGATCTCGACCTGACTCTGATGGCCCGTTAACTGATCGTTTTTCACGGGAGGCTCCTCTTTAAAAGGCAGGAAAATCCCCAGAAGCAGCAAGTACTCTTGCCGACATGTGGCAGAAATAGTTCCATCAGCTCAGCGATGTCTGAGCAGCAGACTCTGCCCGTTATCTGGAGTTGGTTTGCACACCTTAAGCATATAGATTCAGAGGACATTCGATTCCCTTCCGATGGCACAGATCTGCTGCATTCCTGTGCCCGATCTGTGAACGTCTTGTGCCTGTGCGCATCGCTGCTTCAGATCTGCCGCAGCGGAGGCTCAGTCGCCGCTCTCCTCCCCTCGCCACTATGTCGAAGGAAAGCGACTCAGATGTTGACGTGTAGCTTCACAGCAGGGTCACCACACCGGTGCCGATGTCGACAAAGGCGCTGCGAATAGTGAGCTGGCCCTGAGCGCTGGCATCATTCAGCACCTGGCTCCGAAGGGTGAGCTGGGCGGCGGCATACCTGGCGTTCCCCTGCACCGCTTGGGAGAGGGTATCCCCGCTCTTGAGGCTGGCGCGAATGGGGGTCACCAGTTTCTCCAGCAGGGGAGTGAGCGGCGCATCCGCCATGGCGGCCTGCACCGCACCGCAGCCGCTGTGACCCATCACCAGAATCAGGGATGTATCCAGCGCTGAAACGGCATATTCCAGCGAGGCGATGGCGTCATCAAAGGCGGTGTTGCC
>JBEIGX010000194.1:0-4585 GCA_040381675.1 Aphanothece sp. | reverse complement strand
GCTAAGTTGACCACCACGGCCAGACCCACCAACACCAGGGTGAGCACCGGCTTGTCCACCTGTTTGGGTGAGGCGGAGGTCATGGCAGGACCTCGCGGAGGTTCTGGCCGGAGGCCAGCAGTTGGTCTGCGGTGATGTGCACCCCGAATTCGGCAGCCAGCTCAGCGCCTAGGGTGCCGTGCAGGCCGATCACTGGAAACAGCCCAATGGCCACGAGCAGGTAGAGCCACTGCACCTGCCGCCCCATGTCCTTGCGCCACAGGAAGCGCTGGTAGCCGCGCCAGATGGTCATGGCCACGATCGCCAGCAGGATCGCCACCCCCCCCACGCCGTGCCACAACATGGTTTCCATGCTTTCCAGGCCGATAGTGCTCTTGACCCCAGCGATCGGCACCGCCAGCAGCATCTCAAAAAAGCCGGCGGCCACGGTGAAGAAACTCACCACCGCGCAGGCCAGCAGGTTGTACCAGCCCACATCGTGGAAGCCCTCCCGGGTCACCGGCAGGGCCAGGAAGCGGAACACCCGCTTCTCCACCGGGTAGAGGGCACCGGCGATGTCGAAGGCGATGGCGATCACGAAAAGGCCGATCGTGAAGTGCACCAGATTCGGGTGAATCGGCAGCGCATAGGGCAGATCATTGGGCCCCAGCCGGGGGGCGAGCTGGCTGATCGGGGAATCGGCCGAGACAGCTGCCTCCGCCAGTACAAACAGAGGGGCTCTCATCCCACCAGCCCCGCCCGCTGGGCTTCCACCACGGGCACCGTGTGGAGCCCATAGACCCAGATCAGCTGGTTGCCCAGGGTCACCTGCACCACCACCAGTAGGGCGAGCACTCCCCCGGCAGCGAGGAAAGGCAAGGGCAAGCTGCGGGGGTCGCGGCTGCGGAGCACGTAGCGCCAGCCGGTGAGGAGCGACAGCACCCCCGCCAGCGACCAGCCAAGAGTGCTGTGCCAATCGAGGATGGTGCGGGAGGCGCCGTAGGGCTCTGCCAGGCCGGCCTCCACCTGGCCAAAGATGATGGCCACGAAGATGGCCGCCGTGGCAAAGAGCAAATTCCAGAAACTCACCTCAAAGAGGTTGGGCTTCCGGGCCAGCACGCCAATCAGATCGAAGATGACAGCGATGATCGCCATGGCGATCACGAAATGCACCACGATCGGATGGATCGTATCCATCCACGGCAGGTTGTGGTCGTTGAGGGGAGGGAGGAGTCCCTGCATGGCCCCGGGCACAAAGAGAATTCAGTCTGCCGATGGCGCTGTGAGGCCACCGCATTGTACTCACTTTATAAGCTTGCCCCAGGTGGGCTGGGGTTGGAGGCGTGCTCATATTTCGACATACTTCCAAGAGTGTCATGGTGGTTTGCTGACACTTAAATACAATTCAAGGTTTAACCAAATCTTAGCGAATCGAGCGCTTAACTTACAAGAAAAATTATCGATCGCCATTCCCTTTCATCAACGGGATGCGCTTGCACGAAATCTCCTACCGCACCTTGGCAAATCATGACCTCCGAGCGTTTTTTCCTTGAGCTCGAACCGCCCCAGGAACGAATGAAGCAATGGCCCCATGTCGTGATCGTTGGGGGGGGGTTGCAGGCATCAAGGCCGCCCGGCGCCTGGCGGGCCAGCCGGTGCGGGTCACCCTGGTCGACAAGCGCAACTTCAACCTCTTCCAGCCGATGCTCTACCAGGTGGCGGCGGGCCTGGTGGCGGAGGCCGACATCTCGATTCCCCTGCGCCAGCTCTTTGCCAAGGATACGACCACCTGATCCTGGCCACGGGCTCCGGCAGCAGCTACTTCGGCCATGAAGAGTGGCGCCCCCTGGCGCCACCGATGAAGATCCTCGAGCACGCCGAGGAAATCCGTCGCCGGGTGCTAATCGCCCTGGAGGCTGCGGAGCAGTGCCCGGATCAGGAGAGGCGCAAGGTGTTGCAATCGGCGGTGGTGGTGGGGGGAGGCCCCAGCGGCTGCGAGCTGGCGGGCTCCTTGATGGCCCTTATGAAGGATCTCACCCGAAGCCAATTCCGCCAACTCGCCCCCGAGAACTGCCGGGTGATCCTGGTGGATCCCGGGGATCGGGTGCTGCGGGCCATGCACCCCTCCCTCTCCAAAGCCACCGGCGACCAATTGCTCCATCAGGGGGTGGAGCTGCTGCTGGGCGCGCGGGTGCAAGAGATCAGCCCAGGCCGCTTGCGGGCCACCATCGCCAAACCCGCTCCAGGGCAAGCTGGCGAAGTTGCGGTGGAAGCAGGCACCATCTGCTGGACTGCTAGCCGAGCGCATGGGCTGTGCCGTGGATCGTGGTGGCCGGGTGATTGTGGAGCAAGATTTCTCCATTCCCGACCATCCAGAGATCCGGGTGGTGGGGGATCTGTGCTCCTACTCCCACACCGCCGATGGCCAACCCCTCCCCGGCATGGCGGGCCCTGCTGTGCAGATGGGGGGATGGGTGGGGCAAAACATCCTGGCCCGCCAACGCGGCGAACAGCACAAACCTTGCCAGTGGTTCGACTTCGGCAGCATGGCTGTGGTGGGCCCCCTCTTTGCCGTCGCCGACCTGCGGGGCTTCCGGATTGGGGGCCTACCGGGATGGGTCCTCTGGGGCCTATCTCACTTGGCTTTCATGCCCGACAACGAAAATCGCCTCAGCCTGTTGGTGAAATGGCTCTGGGTGATCGCCGTGCGCGAGCGCGCCTCCCAGCTGATCACAGGCAAGCCCGATCAGCACATGGGGGTGGAGGTCGGCCTGGAGGCTATCGAATTGTCTCAAGACGCTCAGCCGCAGGCACCACCACCGGCGGAGAGTGCCGCTGCTGAGCCGGCGAAGGCGGCCTGAGCCCTAGCGTGCACCTCCTGGTCAGGCGGGTTTGGCCGGCGCGTGGAGGCTGAAGTTCCCCCCTCTCCGGGGGTGGCGCCGAGGGGAGAACTCGACTCGGGGGTGAGGCGGCAGGCGCTGGCTCTCATGGTGTCCGCACGGGGAGCAGGGGTAGCCCCCTGTCCCGATGATGGCCACACTGCCGGAAAGCACCCACGGGCATGGCGCGAACTCCATGGCTGGCCTACCCCCCGGTGCGGGGCCTGCGGCAACTGCTTCAGCTTGCTCTGGTGGGTGTGGTGGTTGGCGTGGCCTGCTGGCCCCTGAATCTCCTCGACCGCGGCCAGGACGTCCTGCTCCACCATCTGCCGGCCTTCGGAGCCTCCTGGGATGGGGTGGCACTAGCGCTCCTGCTGGCTCCGCTGGTGGTCATGCCGGTGCTCCTTCTGCTGCAGTCCCGGGTCTGGCCTCGGGGGACCGGTTCTGGCATTCCCCAGCTGATGGTCTGTCTGAAGGATCCGGAACAGACGGACGACCTCATGGCTCCAGCGCCCACGGTGCAACGGTTGGTCCTCTGGTCGATCGCCACCCTGGCCCTCTTCCCCCTGGGGCGGGAAGGGCCAGTGGTGCATGTGGGGGCCGCTGTGCTCGTCGCCCTGCGGCGTCGCTTTCCCGGACTGCTCAGCTGGCTTGGAGCGCCGGAACGACTGGCGGTGGCTGGTTCCGCGGGCCTGGCCGCCGGCTTCAACACCCCCTTGATGGCGGTTCTGTTTCTGGCGGAGGAGCTGTTGGGTCGGTTCACGCCGAGCTTGATCTGGCCTGCTCTGGTGCTGTCTTCCCTGGCGGCGCTGGTGAGCAGCTGGGGGGGGCAGCCCGAGTTTGCCTTTGGCCTTCTCCGCAGCAACGCAATGGAGAGCTACCAGCTGCTCTGGGCCGTGCCTTTCGGCCTTGGGGCAGGCCTCCTCGGCGCCCTGATGGTGAAGGTGATTCTTGCGGTGGGCCAGCGCTGTCTGCCCCTCGCCCGCAGCCGTCCCCTGCCGATGGGGCTGGCCCTCGGATCGGCACTCACGGTGCTGGGGATCCTGAGCGGTGGGGCGGGATACGGCGATGGGGAAGCCCTGATGACCTCCCTGGTCGGTGGAGAGCAGGGCCCCTGGTCGGCCCCGCTGGCCCTGCTGGCCCGGCTGCTGGGGCCGGGCCTGGCTCTGGGGGCCGGAGTTCCGGGGGGGCTGATCGATCCTGCCCTGGCCCTCGGGGCCGTGCTGGGCCACACCCTGGGGGAGGGGCTGGGGATCGGTTCGCTGGCCATGGCCCTGGGGATGGCCGCAGCACTGGCGGGAGCCACCCAGCTGCCGGTGGTGAGCCTGATGTTTTCCCTCCGTCTGATGGGCGACCAGCAATGGCTGCCGGGGGTGCTCCTGGCCGCCGTGCTTGGGGCCTCCGTGGGGAGATTGCTGATGCGCACACCGGTGTATCACGCCCTGGCGAAGCAGCTGGAAGCGGCTCAGGAGGCCTGACGGGCCTGCTTCACCGCCGCAGGAGTCGAGGCTTCCCAGGCCTTCAGAAGGTGGACTCGAAGGACTGAGGTTGCTAAAGCAGAAGGGTGTGGAGCAGGAACGCCCACAGATTGACGCAACAGGTCAGGGGTCATTGCGGCGGGCATCAGCCCTGGCTGGTGGGCGTTTGGGCCTGATTTACAGGGTCCGGGAGGTTTTGACCAGTGGGATCGGCCCAGAGCCGGGCGCGCTGGTGGATCAACAGCACCG
>JBEIGX010000193.1:0-4625 GCA_040381675.1 Aphanothece sp. | reverse complement strand
TGGGAGGCGTCTTTCAGCAATAGATAACTGCTTGCGCTCGACAGCGCTCCGAGCAACGTCAAGGCCAGCAGTTCCTTGATCTGCCCCAACTTTTTCGTCGACATGCTGGCTGAGGTTGTTCAAGGCCGCGATCAAGCTAAAGCCATCTCGATCCCCCTTCCCCTTCCTCTCTGAGAACTGGGAGGCCTTGGCCTGGGGGGGCACATTTTGGTGCTAAACCCTGAAAAGTCAATCGGGGCGACAGGATTCGAACCTGCGACCTAGTGCTCCCAAAGCACCCGCGCTACCAAGCTGCGCCACGCCCCGTACCTGATGATCATAGGCCCTGACTGAATCCTAGTCAGGACGGCCTTTCCAGGCTTGCCTGCCTTGGGTCGGGTTTGGCAGGATTTGGATCAACTCCCAGCTTGGCGGGTTTTTGAGTAGCGAGGCAAAGCCAAGCTGGATGTTCGTTTCTCTGATGGCAGCCGGCAAACCACCGTGCTGCCCTTCCGCTGGCTTCCAGCTGATGCTGTAGCCATCGAGAAAGCTGTGGAACAGATTGCTGCTCTGGCCTCCTCGGGGCGATCCCTTGCGGACGCCACAGCTCAGATCCGGGGTTTCGCTGCCCCAGCTTTTCCCTCGCTCATATCTGAGCAAGATGATCTGTGAGCTGCTTGGGAAAAATTCGGCACCAACAAGCCAGACAAGGCTCCAAGAGGTTTCCAGTACTCCTACCAATGCCAAGGAATTGCTGATTGCAATGGGGCAGCCCTGGCCAGCAGGGTCTCCGCCTGCTGGGAACCAGAATTCCGCGAAATAGTTTCAACTCATGCCGCTGTTGATAGGCGGTTGCACACCATCACTTGTCTTCAGAACTGATCCCCAAGGAGATTTTCACGACTTGGGGATCACTTTCCAGTAACCAACGCACAACTTCCATGTCCATTCGGCTTATGTGCCGCCTGGAGGATGTGCATCGCGGGGTTTATGGGGCCTAGCTAAAAGCCGCGACCCCTAGCTACATTAACCGCCCGATCGACTGAACTATGGGGCCCGTTTTTTTGAGGCCTGCCACTTAAACGCGCCAGACGGTCACCGTCTGGTTCGACGATTGGCATGGAACTATCTGGAACGTGGCACCCATCGAAACAGATCAACATTGAAGTAAGTAAGCAGCGCAATCGTGATGAGCACTACGGGAGCTTCCCAAAGAAGCTTCAAATCAGGCTTGACGCTACTAAGATATTCGAACCCAAGGAAGATGATGATTGATAGAATGCTCTTTGTCAGAGATGTTCTAGAAATAAACTTCAGAACTTCCTTCTCGTCAGCAGGTGTGTTGACACCCCTAAGGTAAGCCAAATCCGTTGTGGCCTGCAAAAACAGGAAGAAATAGACAACGGCAATTACAGGGTATTCAATAGCGCGAGCAATATGCAACTCAAAGGCCGCGGGAGAATTCACAATGGCACCGGTTAAAAAATATTTTTCACGCACTGAATTCACCACATAATGGAGTGATGGTATTAGCGTGGAGAGAAAAAGAGTCCAGGAGGTTAGGATGGCTCGTAAGTGCATCCGGCCACCCACGCCAATAAGTGCACGATGGGAAGACCAAATGTCGAAAAGAATGATAAAGACAGCAAAATAGCCGGCAATCAAATTAAACATCGTAAACCGAAGTTCAGGTTTTACCCCTAAAATCGCAATCGCCGTCTGGCCGTGGGCGCTATTTGTTAGGCGATCTAGAATGGATAGTATCTGAACAGGCAGCTCAATTGTAAGCAATGTTAAAATTATAGCGTAGACTCCATCCACAATTCCTCCCCAGCTTTCTGGATTGATTTTGTCGATAAAACTTCTTGGTAACATTGGCCTTCTAATAAAACACAAATAATAGTATGCACCCAATTGGACCAAGCGGTCGGCGTCAAACCCTCGTTGTCTAGACCTTCCCTAAATAGATAGGAGCGACGAGAATCTATGACAAGAAAACCAAGTAGGGACTCCTGCAAAAACCAAATCGTCTGCGGTGCAGCTTGTTTCAGCGATCGAGAGTCGATAAACTGGCCTCGATCGGGGCAATCCAAGATTGCTACAACTGCTGAAAACCGCAGATGACCGGAAGCACCATAACGGGCAGCTCTCAATCGAGGAGTTCCCTAGTTTCAACTTCCCCGGATGAAGAACCCATCCGGAACCGCAGGGGCTGAGAACCTGCGGGCGGCAGCCGATCCAGAGACCTTCAGCGCGCAGATCCAGTATGGCCCATGCCCTTGATGTTTTCAGAGTGCGATTTTCCTCGATGCCAGCTACCCCGCAACGCAGCGCGCTGTCCATATCTGCGCGCTCACGTCCTGCCAGCAGTGAAATAAAAAAATGAAGTCAGCTGGCACTGGCTCCCAAAGGCCCCCGCCTTGCGCTAGGCGGGGGCCTGGCTACAACGGCGTGTCCCTGGGCTTGGGCCATGCGGCTGACGACTCTGGTGTGTTCGGCCCTTCTGGTGGCCAGTTGGGCACCTGGGATACCGCTTCAGGCCCAGCAGCGGGAGGCGGAGGTGAGCGATCTGGGCAGCAACAGCAGCCTGCCCGCTTCTCTGCGGCCCTTTTTTCTCCCCACCCCGGAGACGTTTGCGGAACGGGGGGCTCCTGGCAGCTTGGGGATCGCTTCCTCCCAACCAGGCAGTGGTTCTGCCGCCGAGATGCCCTCCCTGGGTTATCCCATCAACCAGTCCCCCATCGAGGTGAGCCCCTTTGGGATGCGCTATTCCGAATCGCGCGGGGCCTGGAAGATGCACACGGGCATTGATCTGATCGTCACCGAGGGCACCCCCGTGCTGGCCTCAGCCCAGGGGAGGGTGATCCTGGTGGATGAGGTGAGTGGCTATGGCCTCACGGTGGTGGTGGATCACGGCGGTGGCTGGCAGACCCTCTATGCCCACCTCTTTGAGCTGGCCGTGCAACCCGGTGAGGTTGTGCATCGGGGCCAGCCCCTGGGGCGGGTGGGCGAGAGCGGCCGGGCCAACACGCCCCACCTGCACTACGAGGTCCGCCAGCGGCGGGGAGACCGGATGGTGGCCCTGGATCCGGGGCCGATCCTGCGGCCCCAGGTGCCTGGAGCCGTTGTGTTGCGCCGCTGAGGTGTTCGGGCCTGGGGGTGGGGGGCGTTTGCCTTGCCCTAAAACCAGATCCGCATCGGCAGCTCGCAGCTGTCCTGCTCCTCCTCCCCCACCCAGCTCGCCAGTCCCCAGGCGCGGCGCATGGCTGAGCGCAGCAGGGCGAAGGCATCCAGCAGATCATCGTCGGCCACGGCACGGCGGGGCAGGGTGGGCCGAATCCGATCAAATTCTCCAGGAAACAGCTTCTCCACCAGGGTGTGCCGCTGGAGCCGACCCTGCGCCGTGGTTTTTCCGTGTTCCAGGGGAGTACCTCCATTCCATTCGCGGAAACACAACTCCGGGTGGGTTTCCAACAGCAGGGGGCGCAGGGCCCGCTGCTGCTGCAGGAGTCCATCCACTTCGCGGATCTTGGCCAGCAGGTGGAAGCTCTGCAGGCTCAATCCCCGCCCCTGCAACTGCCGGCTGAGGGCATTGGCTTCCCCATAGCTGCTGGCCGCCAGCACGGGCCTCAGGGGGGCGGGAAACACGCTGCTTCGCCTCGCCCCCAGCAGGGCTCGGGCCTGGTGATCGCAGGCCCGGGGCCCCCGTTCGGCCAGTCCGATGGGGATGTCGATCGCGGTGAGGGGCAGGGGGTGGGCCTGATCCACGAGGGTGCAGGCCTCGGCATGAATCGTGGCGTCCACCTGACCCATCGGGCCATGGCGCTGTTCGGGAAGGCGGGCGCGCAAGCGGACCCATCCGCCTTTGCACCCATCCACGCCCTGCAGCCAGTGGCCGGCCTCAAAGGTCGGGTGGGGAAAGTTCGGGGTGATCACGGGAGATGCTCACGATGCTCGGGGCAAAGAGAAACACCGAATCCCCAAGGCGCTCGGATTGGCCATCGATGGCGTAGACGCCGCCGGACACAAAATCGATGATGCGCTGGGCTTCCTGGGGTTCCAGGGCATCCAGGTGGAGCACCACCGTTTTCAGGTGCTGCACGGCCAGCACGGCCTCGGTGGCGTCTTCAAAGCATGAGGGCGTGAACACCACCACCTCGGGCGACCAGTTGCCAAATGGAACTTCCATGGCGCCAGGAGCCGTTTGCATGCTTTGAACCTTACCGAGCGGCGGGGTCGGCTGCTGTTCAGCCGTGTTTTTAACAAGACTTACCGGCTGGTTGTCTCGTCGCCGTGCCGGGCGTCGCCTTTGACACATAAAGATCGTGTATTGATCTTCTTTGACAGATGAGCGGCCCATTGAACCGGCGCTCTCCTGTCGGTCAACCCCCGTGATCGAGTAGAAAGTGAAAACATTTTCGTAAAAACTTTTTCTGATGCCCTTCACGCCCTCCGACGTCACCAACCTGCTCCGGTTGGTGCAGGGTCAGCCTGTCCCCGGTGCGGTGACCGGCATCCGGACCCTCAGCGGCCAAGGCAACAACCTGCTCAACCCCACGTGGGGGATGGCCAACACCACCTTCCGGCGCGTCACGGCCGCCCGTTATGGCGGGCAGGTCCGGGTCACCGATCCCGTCTCGGGGACC
>JBEIGX010000192.1:0-4648 GCA_040381675.1 Aphanothece sp. | reverse complement strand
GCGTAATTGCCGTCATTCGGAATGCGGAGATTGGGTTCGTCGGGAATCGCTGTGTCCAGGCTGGTGAGGAAGGTGGGTTGCCCCACGGCCATGCCGAAGGCATGTCCCTTGGCCAACACATCAGACCACTGCAGCCCCACATACCAGGACTGGCTGCGAGCCCCATCAATCCAGCTGAACAACACGCCGCCATCCTCCAATCTGTAGCCGCTGATGCCCCAACCGGCGCTGACGGAGGGGATCAGGCCGTTGATGAAGGGCGACCAATAGCCACTGATTCCAACGGAGCTGGCATTGTTGGCAAAGGAAGAGGCCGCGACCGCCAGGGGAGTTCCATTGCCGCCGTAGAGGCCGGCTCCCCCCTGGGCATAGCTATAGGCCAGGGCTAAGCCAAAGCTCTCTGCGCCGTAGGCGATCTGCCCAGTGAAGGTGGATTGGGAGCAACTGGTGGCGATGCCCCCACTGTTGTTGTCACAGGACTCCCCAAACGAAGTACCCAGACCTGGTGAGCCCTGGTCGCCATTGAGGGAGACATAGCTGGCACTCAGGCTGAAGCCTCCGCTCTTCCACCACAGACCTCCCCCTGCCCCCAAACTCTTGTTGTAGGCACCCGGTGCTCCGGCGTAGGTGAAAACGTCCAGGGCGGTGTCTGCTGGGTAAGCACTCGGCCACAGGGCGAGCATGTCGTCCTGACGGACCCGTCCCCCGATGGTGGCGGTGAACCCGGAACCCATCGGAAACTGGTAGAAGAGGCGGTTGACGGAGACCACATCTCCGCAATCCGCCTGGCCGCAGAGTTCCTCGTAGGCAACCTCCAGGGCATTGAGGCCGATGGGATTATTGGTGCCGAACCAGGGGCTGTTGCCAAAGTTTCCGGCCCGCAGGCGTGCGCGCAGAAGATCTTTCCCAGTGAAACTCGTATCGAGATACAGACTCACGTCGTAGGCGAAGGCCGTCGCAGCATCCAGGGCTCGGGCTGTATTGGCGTAGTGAACGGTGTTGGACGTGAAGGGGAGTCCGCCGATGCCGAGGAGAATGAGCGAATCAAAGAGATCGGGCTGGGCATCGCCTGAGAAGCTGTTGGCCCCCACCACGAAGGTGGCCACACCCCTGAGCCGGGTGGTGGTGGAAAACGGAAGGGCCTCCAGTTCACCCACCCGCGCTTCGAGGCCATCCACCCGACCGCGCAGCACGGCCAGCTCTCTCTCGAATTCCTTCAGCAGCTTCTTGAGCTCATCGGTGGTCTCGCTGACGCGATCTAGGCAGGCATTCAGGAGGGCGGCCGCTTCAAAGCGGGTCATGGTGCGCGGACCGCGGTAGGTGCCATCGGGATAGCCCGCCACGCAGCCATAGGTCTGGATCAAGTTCGCAAGAGCCTGGTAAGCCCAATCGGCGGGCTTCACCTCACTGAATTGCGCAACGCTGCTGACCTGATCTGAGCTGGCGTAGGCGCTGACGGCGGCAAGATTCAGATCAGCCGCCTGGCTGGCGAGGGGAGAAAGCAGGCCCAGAGTGGGGAGCAACAGCAGACAGTGCTGAAGCAGACAGTGCTGAACGGGTTTCATTTCATCCTCAGCAACAGACCCTCATCGGTGAAATGTAGCGACCCTTTCCAACAAAAAAAAGCCGGCTGCAAAGCAACCGGCTGAGATTTGAAGAAGTGATTCTGTTGAATCAGAACCGGAAGGTGGTCTTCACGAGGCCACCAAAGTTGCTGAGGGAATCACCGTCATCCTTCTGCAGTTGACCCAGAGGGGCACTCAGGTAGTACAGGGCGGGGGTCACGCTGATGTTGTCGGTGACCTGGAACTTGTACCACCATTCCCAGGCGTAGTTGCCGTCGTTGGGGGTGCTGGTGCTGGGGTTGTCGGGGATGTCGTTATCGAGGCTGGTGATGAACGTGGGCTGACCCACGGCCATACCGAAGGCATTGCCCTTCCAGAACACATCAGCCCACTGCAGACCGACGTACCAAGATTGGCTGCGGGAGCCATCGATCCAGGAATCCTCGCCCAAGCCATCCAGGCTGTAGCCGCTGATGCCCCAGCCAGCGCTGATGGAGGGGAACAGGCCACCAGAGAAGGGCGACCAGTAACCGCTCACACCAACGGAATTGGTGTTGTCAGCCACGGTAGAGGCATAGACCGCCAGAGGGGTGCCATTGCCGCCATAAATACCAGCCCCGTTCTGGGAGTAGCTGTAAGCCACAGCCAGACCGAAGTTGCTGCCGCCGTAGGCCACCTGACCGGTGAAGGTGGACGAGGAGCAGGCGTTGCCGATGCCACCGGAGTTGGGGCCACAGAACTGATCTTCATCAAAGGGGACGTCAATTCCGGGGGAAGATCCGTCGCCGTTGGAGCTCACATAGCTGGCGCTGACACTGAAGCCACCGGCCTTCCACCACAGACCGCCACCTGCACCGAGGTTCAGGTTGTAGGTGCCAGGAGCACCGGCGTAGGTGAAGATGTCGAGAACGGTGTCAGCGGGATAAGCGCTGGGCCACATGGCGAGCATGTCGTCCTGACGGACCCGACCACCGATGGTGGCGGTGAAGCTGCTGCCGATGGGGAACTGGTAGAAGAGGCGGTTAACGGCAACCACGTCACTGCAATCCGTACCGCTGCCGCAACCTTCTTCAAAGGCAATCTCCATGGCGTTCAGGCCGATGGGATTGTTGGCGCCACTCCAAGGGGAGCTGCCGAAGTTACCAGCACGAAGGCGGGTACGCAGCAGGTCCTTACCGGTGAAGCTGGTGTCGAGGTAGAGGCTCAGGTCGTAGGCGAAAGACGTAGCTCCATCCAGGGTTTTGGCCGTGTCGGAGTACTTGGAGGGGAAGCCAGACGTTCCCAGCGAATTGAGGATTCGGCGATCAAACAGGCCTGGGGTAGCGTCGCCACTGAAGCTGTTGGCACCCAGAACGAAGGTGGCCACACCCTTCAGCTTGGTGGTGGTGGAGAACTGGCTAGCTTCCAGCTCACCCACGCGGGCTTCGAGGCCATCCACCCGGCCGCGGAGAACGGCGAGCTCCTTCTCGAATTCCTTCATGAGCTTCTTGAGCTCATCGGTGATTTCGGTGATGCGATCGAGACAGGCGTTGAGGAGAGCAGCTGCCTCGTAACGGGTCATGGCCCGCTGGCCGCGGTAGGTGCCGTCGGGGTAGCCGGCGACGCAGCCGTAGCGCTCGATCAGATTGGACAGCGCTTGATAAGCCCAGTCGGTGGGCTTGACATCGCTGAATTGATTGATGCTGGTGACCTGCTCTTCACTGGCGTACTGGTTGACACCATTGAGATTCAGGTCGGCGGCGTTGGCCGCAAAAGGAGCCATCAGGCCAAGGGCCGCAGGCGCCACCAGCAGTTGCTGGAAGAGTTTCATGGGATTAAACCTCACACAACAGGCGCAAGGCGCCGCGTGAATTGTGGCGACATGTTCCTAAAAGAACCTCCCTGGGTGTGACAGAACACTGAACGCCCTCGCCTTGAATGCTGCGGCAATGCTTTCAGCACTTTTTGACTGGGAAGGCTGGGAGCCACACTGCTGCAAGCTTCCTCTGCTGCACTGCAGACCATCCCTCCCCCTCCCCGGATCAGCCCCAAGCAGCTGAATCTCCTCTGGTGGATCAGCCTGGCGGCACTCTGGGTTGCCGCCACCGCAGGGGATCGCCTCTGGCTGGCCCTGGACCAGCGCCTTCCAAGCTGGGACCAGGCCGATTACCTCAACAGCGCCGTCGACCATGGACGGGCCCTGGGCCTGCTCAGCCCCGGCCATTGGAACGGCTGGCTCGCCCTATGGGACCTCTCTCCCAAAATTCCGCCCTTGGCCTCCCTGGTGAATGGCACCGTGATGGCCATCGCCGGAGATTCACCCGATCAGGCCAGCTGGGCCCTGGCTCTCTGGCAGGCCCTCCTAATGGGGGTGGTGGCCCTCTGGGGGCGGGAGCTGCAGGGGCGGGGCTTCGGCCTCCTCTGCGCCGCCTTGCTTGTTCTGGCCCCGGGGCTGATGCATCCAAGAGTCGACTACACCTTGGATCTACCCCTCACGGCCACGGCAACCCTGGCGCTCTGGCTGCTGGGACGCTGGCAGGGCCACGGTCCGCAAGGTGGACGGTGGGGCCCGCTGCTAGCCGCCGCCCTGGCCATGGCTGGGGCCCTGCTGGTGAAACAAAGCGCTCTGCTGCTGTTGGCTGGGCCCGTGCTCTGGGCTGTGCTGACGAGCCTGGGCTGCCGCCGTCGGCGCTGGCAGATGGTGGTGGGTGCCGCCGTGGTGCTGGCCCTGCTGCTGCCCTGGCTCCACCACAACTGGATCACCACCCTGGGGGGCACCAATCGGGCCGTTCTGGAATCCGCCGCCGCGGAGGGCGATCCACCGGTGTGGAGCTGGGTGTCTTTAACTTGGTACCTAACGCGTCTCCCGGCCCAGTTGGGCCTGGTGCTTCTGCCGGCCCTGCCCATAGCGGCTGTTCTGGGATGGAGAGCCCTGGGGAGGATCAGGCAGGGAGATGCAAAAGCACCCGTTGCTGAGGGATGGGGTTGGCTGACGGTCTGCCTGCTGGGTGGATGGCTCTTCACCACCCTCAGCCCCAACAAAGATGCCCGCTACATCACGCCGGTGCTGCCGCTGGTGGTGATGGTCCTGGCCCGCGCCTGGT